>JBHJJJ010000272.1:0-10588 GCA_050042755.1 Rivularia sp. (in: cyanobacteria) | reverse complement strand
AAATCGGATGAGGACTATTGAGTGTTTTACCACTTTGAGTTTTTAGAGCTTGAATATCTAGCCAAGGTGTAGCACCTCGTCGCAACCAGCCGGTAACAGAAACTGTTCTACCGATAACATCTTGGGGATTGGCAGACTGCCCCAACCAGGAAATGTGATGTAATTTCACCAAACTATTGCCTACTTGGAGGATTAAGTCTTGTCCTAAATAGTTGCTGCAACCGCGGCGACCTAATAATTTACCCCTAAATTCTACGGGGGTACTATCTATGGGTAAGGTAGCTGGGTTTGCGAGTAATTCTGGCAAAAACTCTGAGGTTTGTACAGTTTCGGTTTTGATATTAGGGAACAAGAAATTGATTCTGATTAAAATACCGATGCTAAAACCGATAAGCATAAAGCCGATGGCAAATTGCCAATTGTCGTATATCCACTTGAGGTTAATTAAGTGCAGCGCAAATGCTGCGTGCCAAGCCAGCCAGAAAAACAATGCGAATGCTGTACCAACTAAAAGGCCTAAAAAAGGAGCAGTTTGTAATAAAAATGCCTGGCGCTTCAACTTTAAAGGCTGCTGAGATTCCAAGTATAACTCAGGCTCAACGTGCCAGTGGCGGGCTATTTTGCACAACCGTTGAAAGCGCTCTCCCATCAAAGGATGGCTGTTATTAATTACAAACCATTGGCGGTAAGGATTAAGATAATCCCACATTAATAACGATTCAAAGGTGGTGTTTGGAGCAAGACTACCCAACCATAAACTTTGTTTGTGACTAAGTGGCATCAATAGGTTTAAACTCTCTAATAGAAAAGGTGTTTGTTCTTCTTTGGCGATATCGTCAGCAGTGCCAATAGCAATTTTGAGTAAAGCGCGAATCAATGCATTGGGGTTTCCGGTAACTTCTGCACCAATTCCATCGTTTAAATAAGTTCTGATGCGGGATAACCACAAACCAGTTCCCGTAAGCAAACACCAAATACCATAAACGCCATTACCGATAATTCCTACAACTGTACGTCCAATTCGATTGGAAATACGATCGGCTTGTCTACAAATCAGTTGATACAGTTGATAAACCGGAATTGCGATCGCTATTAATAAAGACATGACGGTGCAATCGATACGAGCAATTTGCCCCAATTGATAGGCAACGATCGCAGCTATTTCATCATCCGCTAATTGTTCTAAAAGTCCCTGACTAACTACAATCCGAGCAGTGCGCGGTAAATGACCAAAAGTAAATGCAATTGGTGTTGCCATCGGCAGAATTCCTAATTTTGGTAAATTCCTACCCCGCGATTGACAGTAGCGCTGCATTACCCGTACTGCTTCACGAGAATATGTATTTAAATTTTCTCTATCTAAAGGTTTTATTCGGTAAAAATTACGTATAAACCAGTCGATTAACCAAGGTGAAACAGCTAGTAATATGAAAAATATACCCAGCAGTAAAAAAGTGGGACTGTTGTATAACAACTCTATGGGTTTTAAAAATGGAAGCGCCACTAAAATATTGTTGATGAATTCCATTACTAGCTTCACCAGCGCCTGCACCACACAAAATAAAGTTACGAAGGTTCCAAAACTCACCAATCGCAAGCGAATAAAATTTCTTTTTGGTAGGGGTTGCCATACCTTCGCTCTCTTTCCTAACCGCCAATGAATACTCTCGTTTCTATTGTCACGTTTGGTTTTTACTGAATTTACAGATGTGATGTTATCACCGCGAGGTTTTTTTTTCCTTTCTCCAGCAGTTTCCTGTAAGGGAGAAATATCTATCGCTTCGGAAGTTAAAAATGATGGAGGTGGTGGAGGAGTAGATAAAGTTAGGAATTCGGATTCTACTTTTTGGACTTCCTCCTGTGAAGATTCAAAAGCAACAAAGCCGGTGGAATCGGGTTCTGTATTTTTCTTGATATTTTGTTTTTTTAGTTGCTTTAAAGATTTTTCTGCCCATTGTTGAACTTGAGAGCGTGAGCTTTGAGTGAGAGATTCACATAGTGCGATCGCCATGGATATTTCGCCGCTTCTAGAATAAGCTACTACTAAACCAATTTGGGCTTGTAAGCTTTGATGAGTATCATCATTTCGAGCTGCAACATCTTCTAAGATGATTTTTGCTGTGGGGTAATTTTCATCTTTAAGGGCAGCTAAGCCAGCCTTCAAAGATGGTTTGGAATCTGAAGACATAAATATTCTTTCACCAAGCTTCTGCTTGAAAATACTTACATTATTGGTTTAATTTATTTGGTTATCCACGTACTTAGGGCTTGTTAAAAAAGTATGCAAAAAAAAGGGAATAGAGAATAGTGAAAAAAATATTTTCTTTTTTGAGCGAGATAATTTATTCACACTAAGAGTTTCAGTCTTTTTTGAGCGAGATTAAGTTGCCCTATGTACTGAATAACCATTTTTTTATCCATGTCGTACAACAAATTTAACTTATATAGGACTTAGGCAAGCCCCCCAAGGCATAGGGGGGTTGGGGGGATCTAGAATGTCTGAAACACTATAATTTCCCTTATTGCTGCGTAAGTCCTATTATATAAATTCATAAATACTAAAACGATTGCCAGACGGGCTATACAGCCCGTTGATGGCAAGGAAAGCCCTGGGGCAACTGCTGAGTATTAAGAAGTTGATGAATGTCCAGATACGGGAGCTATAGCATTTAATTTTAATTCCGGATGATCTTGTTGTAATTGATTCGTATTCCATTCATTACGAAATAGTAATACTGGCCTTCCCATACTGTCTTTCATGGTGGTGGTGTTAAATAAACGCCCGACTTTTTCCAATAGTTCCCAACCGCCTTCTACCCAACGGGCAACGCTGTAAGGTAAGTATTCTAGACGAGTTTCTACACCATACTCGTTTTCCAAACGATACTGCACCACCTCTAACTGTAACTGACCGCCTGCTGCCAAAACTGGATCGCGTTTGGATTCATCAACGAAGTACATAATTTGCACCGCCCCTTCTTCACGCAACTCCGTTACACCTTTCTGAAATTGCTTAAATTTTGAAGGATTGGGATTTCTGAGAATAGCAAACAACTCCGGCGAGAAATAGGGAATACCCTCATATTCTAATTTTTTACCAGTGTAGATTGTATCGCCAATTGCAAAAACACCGGGATTATTCAAACCGATCACATCCCCCGGATAAGCTTCATCAATGGATGCTCTTTCTTGAGCAAATAGTTTTTGCGGACGAGATAAACGCACATTCTTACCAGTACGGGCGTGATTGACTGTCATGTCTTTTTCAAAACGACCAGTACTTACACGGATAAATGCCACACGATCGCGATGTTTTGGATCCATGTTTGCTTGCAGCTTGAACACGAAACCTGAAAAATCTGGGTAAGTAGGGGGAATTTCACCGACGCTGCTTGTGTGAGAACCGGGTTTGAGGGCGTATTGGAGAAAATTCTTGAGAAATAATTCTACACCAAAATTGGTCATGGCAGACCCGAAAAATACCGGGGTCATTTTACCTTGGTGTATCAACTCCATATCTAATTCTGGCCCTACGCCATCCAACAGTTCCAAATCGTCTTTAAGTTGATGATAAAGGTCTTGTTCTAAAAGTTCTTCTATTTTGGCATCTCCGAAGTCAACTATTGTATTTGCCGCTTCCTTGCTACCGTGGGCGCTTCTTTCAAACAAATGGATTTTTTGTTCTTGACGATCGAACACACCTTTAAAGCGATCGCCCATGCCAATAGGCCAGTTTACCGCATAAGTTTGTAAGTTTAATTCTTGCTCAATTTCGTCCAAAAGTTCCAGTGCTTCTCTTCCGGGACGATCGAGTTTATTTACAAATGTAAAAATTGGGATACCCCGCATTTTACACACTTCAAATAATTTTCGCGTCTGGGGTTCTAAACCTTTAGCTACGTCAATCAACATTACTGCATTATCGGCAGCGCTGAGGGTACGATATGTGTCTTCACTAAAGTCTTGGTGCCCGGGAGTATCTAATAAATTTATTTGACAATTTTTGTACTCAAACTGTAACACCGTCGAAGTAATAGAAATACCTCTTTGCTGTTCCATTGCCATCCAGTCAGAAGTTGCTTTTCTTTGCGCCCTTCTAGCTTTTACCGAACCTGCCTCGTGAATTGCACCTCCGTACAAAAGTAATTTTTCTGTCAGAGTAGTTTTACCAGCATCCGGGTGAGAAATAATAGCAAAATTGCGACGACGTTCAACTTCTTCGTAAATTTCCTTCTCAAGTTCAGTTGACATAAGGTATTTGTTTGATTGTATTCTAACTAAAACTTAGGTTTTTCGAGTTAAGCGCGAGTCTTTTAATCTTAAGACAACCATAAAGGTCATAAGTTCGTTATATAATCCAAAAGCTCGACATCAGGGGAGTCAAAAATGTACGACACAGACAGTAGAAAGCTTTTATCAGCACTGTCTCACGGAGCAATTTTTTTAAGCTCTACAGTTATATCTATTGCCGTTCCCATTTTTATACTTTTTACCACTGAAGATCCAGTTGTAAAGGGAAACGCCAAAGAAGCCATCAATTTCCATTTAAATGTTTGGCTCTGTGGATTTATTATCGGAGTGCTGGTTTGGCTTACTCTTGGCTTGCTGGTACCTTTAGGAGGTGTATGGTTCGTCGTCCATTGGGGACTCACTATTTGGGCGCTTTTTCACGTTTTAGGAGAATCGGATAAACCTTTTCGTTATCCCTTCATATTTAGAATCGTTTAGCAAAACTTCTTGGGTATTGAAGGGACAGACGTAAGTCTTTATTTTCAAGTAGCTCAAAAAATTACGCTTCTCACTTGCACAACTCACACTTCATTTTCTTCAGGACGTTGCTCTACCTTCTACAAAATCTCTTTATTCATAAGGTAACGTCTTCTTTATTTCCTAAAAAATATTCTTGGACGATCGCTCTTGAAGTTGTTTTCACCGAATGCATATCAATCGACATATTGCAAGCCAAAAAAATCTCAACTATTCAGCAAAAATACTTTACCTAAATTTACCTGGGAATCCTAAGAGAATGAAAGCCCCGATCTTTCAAGTCGGGGATGAAATTCTATGTAAGGCGAATTTATATGACCTTCGGTCACACTTCGTGAACGCCGTCAATTCCCTCAATCATTGAATCAATACAACTCCTTAATTGTTCCTGCCAATTAGGAACATTTTTGATCAGTTCTTTCTGTTCTGGTGATATTCGCAAAGTCAAGGTAGTAGTTAAGCTGTTTTTTCTATCAGTGACGTATCTGTACTTATTTCCTTTGTGGAATCCTTTTTTATTGGTTGACATGTTACTTCAATGCGTGTACACTTGCATTATAAGCTTTTGTCATAGGTCGATGAAATGGCTCGGAGCACTACGCCATCATTTGTAACAGAGTTGCCGTTAAAGGTAAGTAGTCAACAAAAAAAAGAATTGTTAGCTATATTTCAAGTCGGGAGACAACTTTATAATGCTTGTCTTAACGAGGCTCTTGAAAGGATGGAGTTAGTTAGAAACTCCGAGCCATATCAGCAAGCGAAAAAGCTTAACCGAACTAGAGATAAAAAACAACGTCGAGAGTTGTTTCGAGAAGCAAGAAAACTTTACAGATTTTCTGATTATGACTTACAGAGTTTTGCTACTTTGACGGCAAAAAAATCTGTCTGGATTGCAAGTAAGATTGATAGTCATACTCAGCAGAAGCTTGGAAGTAGGGCTTTCAAAGCTGTTGAAAAGGTTATGTTTGGGAAAGCTAAGAAAGTACGCTTTAAAGTACCTTCTCGCTTTAAATCCTTAGAAAGTAAGACTAATGCTTCAGGTATAAGGTTCAAAAATAATCAGTTTATTTGGTCAAAATTAACTTTAGAACCGATTATGGATTGGACTAACCCAGTAATAGTTCATGGCTTAAATTCTCGCGTCAAGTATTGCCGTGTTGTATGGCGTTTTATTGGTAATAAAAGACGCTGGTATGTTCAACTAATTAACGAGGGATTACCATACCAAAAGCCTAATAATTACGTTAAAGATGGCTTAGTTGGGCTAGATTTAAATATTAACAACGTAGCTTTTGTGGCGGATAATAAAGCTGGTTTATTGCCTTTTGCGGAGAATGTTCCTAACTACGATAAAGAGGTAAAGAAACTTCAACGAAAAATGGCTCGTAGTAGCAGAATAAATAATCCAGATAACTACGAACCAGATACTTATAAGAAAGTTGGTAATACTATTCGCAAGAAAAAAGGTCAAATTAAAAAGTCAACTAAAAAAAATAAGCTTGAGTGGAATAACTCTAAAACTTACCGAAAGATTAGGAGAAGAAAAGCAGATTTAGAACGAAGAAGATCGGCTTATGCAAAATCCCAAAATCGCAGGTTGGTTAATGAAATATTACGTCACGGGAATATTATTAAAACCGAGAACGTAAGTATTAAAGGATGGCAGAAAAGGTATGGCAAAGGTATATCTTTAAAGTGTCCTGGATTCTTTCAATCAGAACTGACTCGCAAGGCTGTAAGTGCTGGTGGGCAGTTCTTGGCTTTTTCTACTCATAAAACCGCGTTATCTCAGGTTCACTCCTCTGGTATTCGTATCAAGAAAAAATTATCGGAGAGGGTGCACTATGATGTTAATGGGTTTAAAATGCACCGTGATTTATGGAGCGCTTATCTGAGTAGACACGTTTATGATGATTCGCTTTCTGTGGTAGATGCCTTATTGGATTATCCGGGGGTGGAGCCATCCCTTCAAGACGCATGGAAAGCATATGAATCTAAATCCGCAAGTCGAGTAAGCTCGTCTGAAAGCCGGAGTTATCATAACTCCTCAGAGCGGATATCGTCTGTAGAAGTGCTAAACCCCGCGCCAGATAGCCTTGAAGGGCGAAAAGCTAGGGTAGATGCCTGAATCCCCGTCTCTTCAGAGCGGCGAGTGGCTCAAAATCTAATTGTTGCTGCTACTAATAGGTTTTTTGCGTCAAGGGTTGCCATGAAAGTTTTTTTTGAAGAAGAAATTTTCATGGCAACCCCTCGGGAACCCGTCAGCTATAAGTATATAGTTATATACAATTTTATTTATTATTTATGTATATCTCGATTTCTCAGAAATAATAATTTAGATAACTGTTAATTGCAACATTACAAGTTATTACAATTAATTGACCAAATAATTATCCAACCCAATTAAAATAGATTTTAATGGTACATTTCCACAGTGATTTAAATAATATTTTCACGCACAACTTTTCTGAGCTTTTATAAGATATATATACAGCAAGCAGTAAAATACAAAACTGCCCTACAGCTTTGCAGACAGTAGGGCATAGGACAGTTAAGCGCTGTTTTTAGTTTGTCCTTTTCAAGTTAAACTTTGTCCTCAGTTTGTGACGCTTTGAATTGTGTCCATGAAAATTTTATTCAGCATATAAAAACTATCTTTCCAACTCATCGTCCCCGTCGTCTACCTAGCCATCCTCAATTGCGCCGGATGGTAAGTGAAACTATATTGACTACAAACGATTTAATTTATCCATTATTTGCTGTACCAGGTAAAGGTGTAGCGAAGGAAGTAATATCGATGCCGGGAGTTTTTCAACTCTCTGTAGACAAAATTGTTGATGAAGTAAAAGAAGTTTACGACTTGGGAATTCCGGCTGTTATTTTATCAGCGATCAATTATCAATTATGGACCATTCCGCGATGCAGCCGATTCATCGCCACAATTTGGCAATCGAAGAACTTATCAAATGGATCCTGGCAACTCCCGCGAAGCAATCAAAGAAATAGAATTGGATATTGCTGAAGGGGCTGATATGTTAATGGTCAAGCCTGCTTTGTCATATATGGACGTTATTTGGCGAGTCAAGGGTTCCCATTAAAATTTTTTTAGAAGAAAAAATTTTAATGGGTGCCCGTCAAAAGCGCTTGTAATCTACCAGTTGCCACTTACAATGTTTCCGGCGAATATTCAATGATTAATGCAGCAACCCTCAATGGCTGGATTGACGAACAAAAAGTAGTAACTGAAACTCTTATTAGCTTTAAAAGCGCTGGTGCCGATTTGATATTAACTTACCATGCTAAAGATGCTGCACGATGGTTAGCATAAGTTAGGAACAAGGGAAAGCTTAAACATTCTCAAAATTCACGTCTCGATGTAAACTTTTATGTCGAGACTATTTCATTAATGCTTAGTATTTACGCACTAGTAATATAGAAATAAAAACAAATCCGATGGCAATTACCAGACTAATAAGCTTTAGTTGAAGAAAAATCAGCGGTTATGCTCATAATCGCATTTAGTACATCTACCTTTTTACATAAATTAAATGTAAGAAAAATTGTAGAAAATAGTAAAGCATTGCAGTATGGTTAGATTGCCATACGGGTATACAATAGCTGATAAAATAGGATAGTTAACAAATCATTTTCGGTTGGCATTTTTACGTCAATTGATTTAATAAATCCAATTAATGAGTTTAAAAAAAGGGAGCATTGCGATATGGATATGCAAGTCCTGAGAGAACGTGCTGGACTCAGCCGTGCAGAGGTTGCCTTCAGGCTTGCGATCAGTGAGACAAGCGTTCGCAACTGGGAAGCAGGGCGAACTGAACCAACTATGACACCGAAAAAATACTGGGATGCGTTACGCCTGTTTAAATGTACGCCAGAAGAGTTGGCACAAGCAAGCGAAAAATCAGTTAATCAAAGGCATAAGCGTAAACCAGGAAGGCCAAGAAGGTTTCCAGAAAATCAACTTCCTACAGTTTCTGGAACAAGTGAGTCTGAGAAGAGCGTAACTCAAGTTAGTACTCTAGAAGATTCAGCAGTTTATTTTAATCACTAAACTGTATAATTAGGTGTTAGAAACTGGTACTTTTACAAAAAAGTTTTACTTATTATTATTTGTGAAATAAATAACATAAAGATTAGTTTACTACCTCCTATATTTACCCTATTTAGTGTAATGACCTGCCAAGCATGGCTTTTATTGTTGGCGACAAAACTACTCTGATTGCAGTTTTAAATTATCTCCAGCCTTTTAGTAAAAAAAATACTTAGGGCGCTGGAGTTTTTTGATATTTTTGATAATTTAGCCACAAAAAATGTAAAGTTGGTGGATTACTTAAGATTTTTTTCGTAGCAACTTAATATTGCTGCGATCTCAAGTTTGAGATTAATGGCGAGGGACTAACGATACAATTTTTTTGTAAATGCAGGCTTAAATCCGATCGTAATCTGCTTAGATTAACATTTTTGAAAAGGTGGTGTTATTAGTTAGCTATTCTATTTATTCTCTCCAAGAGAACGATCGGTAGTATTTGTACTTGAAGGAAGCGACTAAAACTGGTATGCATGTTGTGCAATATGTAGAGTTAATACTGGTTTGAGGTTAAACTATAACCTTCTACAGAGAAAAAATTCTATACTTCAAAACGGTACAGAAGTTTGGCATTCTTACACAACTCGTGCTGTATTGACCGTATTTTTTTGCGGAGACGCGATAAGATTCACTCAACAATATTTGTAAATTTTGATTGGTAAATTTTGTTCTAATGGCAGAAACACTATTTTTCAATGCTTTACGGGAAGCCACTGACGAAGAAATGGCGCGGGATAAAACCGTAATGGTACTTGGTGAAGATGTAGGACATTATGGTGGTTCCTACAAAGTGACTAAAGATTTATACAAAAAATATGGCGAACTTAGAGTATTAGATACACCTATTGCCGAAAATAGTTTTACAGGATTGGCTATTGGTGCTGCAATGACGGGGTTAAGACCGATAATTGAAGGCATGAATATGGGCTTTTTGTTGCTAGCCTTCAACCAAATATCCAATAATGCTGGGATGTTACGCTACACTTCCGGCGGTAATTTTAAAATTCCTTTAGTAATTAGAGGCCCCGGTGGAGTTGGAAGACAACTAGGTGCAGAACATTCACAACGTTTGGAAGCTTATTTTCAAGCGGTACCGGGATTAAAAATTGTCGCTTGTTCCACACCTTACAATGCTAAAGGTTTATTAAAATCAGCTATTCGGGATGATAATCCAGTATTGTTCTTTGAACACGTACTGCTTTACAACTTAAAAGAAGATTTACCAGAAGAAGAATACCTGCTGCCATTAGATAAAGCAGAAATTGTGCGTACCGGGAAAGATGTGACAATCATTACTTACTCGCGAATGCGCCATCATGTGATGCAAGCCGTGAAGACTTTAGAAAAAGATGGTTTCGACCCAGAGGTGATTGATTTAATTTCTTTAAAACCTTTAGATTTTGATACCATTGGTGAATCTATACGCAAAACTCACCGAGTCATAATTGTTGAAGAATGTATGAGAACTGGGGGTGTAGCGGCAGAAATTATTGCTTCGATCAACGAGCGCTTATTTGATGAATTGGATGCGCCGGTGCTGCGACTTTCTTCCCAGGATATTCCCACACCTTACAACGGTAGCTTGGAAAGATTGACCATTGTTCAACCAGAGCAAATTGTCGAAGCAGTAGAAAAAATGGTTACTGCAAGGGTTTAAAACAATGGGTATGGCTCACGGAGTTAGGAGTTAGGAGTTAGGAGTTGGGAGTTAGGAGTTGG
>JBHJJJ010000271.1:0-22612 GCA_050042755.1 Rivularia sp. (in: cyanobacteria) | reverse complement strand
GGAAGCCCATGGGTGAGAGCCTTATCGCAACAGAAGAATTTGAATAAATCGTTAATTTTTTTATTTATTCTAAATTTTTCAGCCGCGAAAATTTTTTAAATGGTCCCCCATGTGAGATAATAAAATTAGAAGCCTAGTTTTCTATAATGGGAATATTGGTAAAATTTTTAAAGGCAGCAACATTCCAATTATATTAATTACCTCTAGAAAAATAATATCATAGAAGCGTCACCTTAAATAAAAAATCGCGCCTTGGAAGGTAAGAAGTAAAAAAAAAGACTGCAAAAATCTTAAAAAAATATTTTGACTTAGATTTATCCATGTGAATAAAAGCATGTAGAGACGTTGCATTGCAACGTCTTAAAATCTAAATTGAACAAAGCCTGAGAAAAAGATGAATATTCAAGCTATTTTTAGCAATCTACGTAAAACTAACTGATCTTCTAACTTGGCCTTAAGACGACCATTTTCTATATCCCTAATCCAGCTTTGGCTTTTACCCATCAACTTTGCTAGTTCCCTCTGAGAAAGGCTTAAGTTTTTTCTTGCTAAACGTATTTGTTCGCCAAGCAAACCACCTGCTGTTTTAATTGTTCGTCTTGTTGTGCTAGTTCGCTGTTGTTTTTTTCTTGCTGCTAGGTTTGGCTGATCCCATTGCGATGAAAGTTCAAAAGATAAGATTCGCGCATTCATCAGCATTTTCCACTTACCACGGGGGCTCACATCAGTTAACCTTCTTCCCTCATCACCATCCTTAATCCAAAATTCTATCGCTTCCTCTGGGTCTTCGGGAATATCCATTAACTTTGCCCATAAAGGTTGAATTGGTGGAGGGTAACTAACTGGATCGAAAATAGGTTTCATTCCATAGTGAGACAAAGTTTCTAAATCACTTTCAAAAGTTCGCAGCAGTCGTTTTCGTTCTTCTCTTTTTCTGCAAGCAATTGCGACTTTGCGATCGCCATAAGCAACGCGCATTAATGTGGGAACTGTAATGCGTTGTTGTTTACCCATTTTTGTTTTGAACATCAACCACATCATCAGTCGCGCTGCACCTTCATGTTGTTGCCAAATACTCATAACCGTAGTCAGCAGTGATTTCGGCAAATTACCATATTGATAAAAAGCTGTTCGTTGTTTACAAGCTTCTTTATTTAAGAAATACTTTGCCCAGATACCGGCTTTGATTCTAAATGTTAAACCAATAAGATATTTACACCCAAGTTCATCTTGTTGAAAATGATGTTGAATTCCATTTAAGTGCCATAAATCTTCTTTTTCTAGAAAAATTGGCTCTATACGTCCAGAAGAAGGTAAATCAATCGAAACGATTAAGGAACAAACTTGCTGTACTAGACTTTTCATCAAAGCCAATTTTGTAGTTTTATTCAAGTCTTTGCGTTTCTCTAATCCCAAATATTTCTCTATTTGTTTATCATCTATAACAAACTCTTCTTCCCAAGGTTTTTCTGAGAAAGTCGCATAAGCAGCAAAAATAAGATGCACACAAGCCGCTCGAATGTCAAGAGCTTCAACTGCTTCTATATCTGTTGCTAGCTGATATCCTCCCAGGGAAGAATTAATGTGAAAAGCAATTTTTCCCCGCCCTTGATTTACTTGTTTGGCATAACGCATTTTGTCATTTTCATCAATTTCCCAAGCTAAAGATGTCCTTTGAGACAAGACATTACAAGCTTCCCAAATGGGAATACCTGACGCAAAGGGATTACTTTTACCATTGAAAAATAAATCTGAACTAGTTAATTCTCTGTCGTTAATTTTACATCGTCCTTTTTTGACTTGTAATGGTATCGCTGACTTATTTGGACAGGCTGATACACACTGGGGTTCGGAATAATAACCCTCACAATTGTTACATAAATGAGGATCTATCCAATATTCTCCATTTTCGATTTTGATAGCACCTGTTGGGCATTGAAAACGACATTTGTCGCATCCAGCGCAACTGTTGTTAGAAATTGTATAAGGCATAAGGCTATTTGCCACTTAACTTCTTGCGACGTTTGGCTCAAGTCTTACCAAGATGTGTCTTTTAACGTACTCTCACCACCACACTTGACGGGCACCCTTAAAAGTTTTTTCTCTTAAAAAAAACTTTTAAGGGAATCCTTGACGATAAGAAAAATGGTTTTCCGATCGCAATGTTGACTCACATCTATAAATCTGTACTTCCGATTAATTTAAGGAAATTAGTTAAAAGTATAAAACCGAGCCTATATTTAAAACTTCATTATTTATAGTTTTCATAAAGATATTAAAAAGTTTTGTTCATAATGAGCTAGGAACGTTTTTTTCTATTAATCCTAAACAAATGAGGATTATTTTTTCATCCAAAATTACAAGATCATTTCATTTGTTATTTCATCACAAATGAACTGCTAATAATCTTTGTTTATTCAATATTTTGTTTATCTTGATTTTTGTCTATCTACCATCTTAACATATTTTTTATCTATTCTTCACAGAATTTTTAAATATTACTAAGTAAGTATTTAATGCTACTTTATAATAGTTTTTTTTATTGAATTTAATAATGTTTACAAGTAATAAATAATTTCCAGTATAAAATACAACTTTTGTTGAGAATGTAAGCATTAATTATAAATTTATTTAGCAAATATATTACAGTTTATCTTGAACTTTATCATATAAAATAACTTGTAGTTTCAGTAACTATAAATAAAAAACTAATGTTATTAAATTATCTTTATTGTAATAATAAGGAAATGTTTTGCTTCTTTATTAATAATAATTAATCCTAATAATGCAATATAAGAAAAATTTTCAATAGCAATTAATTAATAAAGATAATTCGTAGAAGATAAAGAGGATAATGAAATTGATAAGAAAGTAATGATTTTTCTCAAGCAGATAACTGTATTATTTGCGAAGCTTGTTCTAAAACTTTTCAGAAGAATTGCTACAGAGTATTACAAGTAAGTAAGGTACAAACCATCCGTGCTGTCGCCTATCCTCTTCTTAATAAAGGGAGAGTTGAGAGGAGGTTATAAATGTACTTTATATAAATGAAATATGCTGCATATCGATACTGTAGTGGAAAATTAAAATATGAATTATATTATAGTTTTAAAGATTTTAACTAAAAATAAAGCATTTCGATGGTCCTTACTAGTAAACAGCCATAAATATTAGTATAGGATAATTTATGATGTTTAGTAACTTAATCAGTTTGCTATAAACCAATGATAAACTCTTAATAGTTTAAAATGAACAAAATCATATTTAAAACTAGTATATTATCATTAATATATTGAGTTCTTAGCATTTGATTATACAAGGATAATATATATCATTTTTTTAATTTATCTTGAAAATAAAAAATAGAGTTTACTATTCTTAACTTAGTTATACTAAAAATATTACCGGATAAGTTTGAATTTAAAATTTAAATTTATCTTCAGATTTTTATCATAAAATATATATATAATACTATTTAATTCTACGGCTGTTGTACAAAAATGATTCCCTGAATTTAAATGAATATAGAGTTTTATATTTATTTATACCTAATAAAGTATGCTAATAGATAATAGATTTATATTGAAAATACTATATTATTTAGTATAGCAAACTAGTTAGCTATATAAGTTATTAAAAAAAGTTGAAACCGTAGCAAAATAAACTAAAACAAAAAGTATATTAATGCTAATTTGGTATAGCAGAATAAAATGTATTTCTTGCACAAATATCTTTTTAGTTAGCTCTACTGAGGCCTTCTAAAAAAAATTAACTCAAAGACAAAAAATAAAGAGGTAAATTGAAAATATCGACACTAGACTAACAAAGCGATTCAAACTAAAATCATCGCTATTATTACATGACCTTTTATACAGCAGGTAACTATGCAACAAATTCCTGTTTCATTATTAACTCTGATTACTGGAGTTTTTGTTACACTTGTAGGCTTTTGGGTTAGTCAAACTCATAATCTATTACCAGTACAAGCATCCGAACAAGCACCCTTAGTAGACGGATTCTTTAACCTGATGTTCGCGATCGCCATTGCCTTATTTTTGGTAGTGGAAGGAACTATCTTATTGTTCGCGATCAAATTTCGTAAACCTAAAGATGATGATTCAGATGGGGAACCAATTGAAGGTAACGTCCAGTTAGAGATATTTTGGACTGCAATTCCGACAGTAATCGTTTTTGCTTAAGGTATCAATAGTGTTGATGTTTACAAGCAAATGGGAGGGTTTGCTTCAGTTAGCCCCACCACGATGGAAAGTCGAGAATATTCTGATAGTGGGAGTGCAATTGCGGCAACTATTAGCGAAGCTCCTTCAATATCAGAAGATACAGCCTCAAATAACAGACAAATTGGTATTCAAGGCTCCCCCGCGCAGCAGCATAAATCAGCAGATGTGGTTGTAGATGTTACAGGAATGCAGTTTGCTTGGATATTCAACTATCCCGAAGAAAGCATTACATCAGGCGAATTGCACGTACCAGTAGGCGCTGACGTAAAGTTGAACATCGCCGCGACAGATGTAATCCACTCATTCTGGGTACCCCAATTCCGCTTGAAGCAAGATGCGATTCCTGGAATGTCCACTGAATTACGATTTGTTGCTACAAAACCGGGAACATATCCTGTAGTTTGTACCGAATTATGTGGCGGTTATCACGGATCGATGAGAACTCAAGTAATTGTTCACAGCCCCGAAGAATATCAAAGCTGGTTGCAAGAAAACCGCATTGCACAACAAGGATTTTCTGAAACTGTTGCAGTTAACCCTGCACAATTATCACCATCCGAATACCTTACTCCCTACAATTCCGAAATGGGTATTAACTCAGAAATTCTTGCTCAAATTCAAAAATAAATCGATATTGGGAATTACTAATAGTGGATTGGGCATGGGGAATAAATAGTTAGGAATGAGAAATTATTTTTTCTACTACCTCTATCCCACTCCTCAAGAGAATCGAAAATCCAAAACCTAAAATCTAAAATCGAATGACGCAATTAGAGCATCCACAAAATAACGAAAGTGAAGTAAAAGCAAGTACTCATCCAGATGCATGGAAGTGGTATCACTATTTCACATTTAACGTAGATCACAAGGTAATTGGTATCCAATACCTAGTGACATCGTTTATTTTCTATCTCATTGGTGGATTGATGGCTGTAGCTATGCGTGCCGAATTGGCTACAGCCGATGCAGATGTACTCGATCCTAATCTGTATAATGCCTTTCTTACCAATCATGGAACAATCATGATTTTCCTTTGGATTGTTCCTAGTGCAATTGGTGGCTTTGGTAACTATCTAATACCGCTGATGATTGGTGCTAGGGATATGGCTTTCCCGAAGCTGAATGCGATCGCCTTTTGGTTAAACCCACCTGCTGGTGCCTTAGTTTTGGGTAGTTTTTACTTTGGTGGTTCGCAATCGGGCTGGACAGCTTATCCACCCTTAAGTTTGATCACGGCGAATAATGCTCAAAGTATGTGGATTCTTGCCATTGTTTTGGTAGGAACTTCTTCAATTTTGGGTTCATTGAACTTCGTTGTTACCATTTGGAAGATGAAAGTTCCTTCCATGAAGTGGGATGAATTACCTTTATTTTGCTGGGCAATTTTAGCTACTTCATTATTGGCTCTTCTTTCTACACCAGTATTGGCGGCAGGTTTAGTACTGTTGTTATTTGATATTAATTTTGGAACCTCATTTTTTAAACCGGATGCAGGCGGTAATGTGATTATTTACCAGCATCTATTCTGGTTTTACTCCCATCCGGCAGTTTATTTAATGATTCTGCCTATTTTCGGAATTCTTTCCGACGTGATTCCGGTTCACTCACGCAAACCAATCTTTGGATATAAAGCGATTGTTTATTCTAGTTTGGCAATTTGCTTAGTGGGTTTATTCGTTTGGGTTCATCATATGTTTCCTCTTGACTAAAGTCACTTAAAATTTATAAATTGTTATTAGATAGACATTGTGAGCTATACACATTGTTTATTTTAAACAGTTTTTTAGGGAATAATTAAGGAACAGAGGTAATGAAAACAGACATCTACCAAGAAGCATTTAAAGATTTCGAGTCATCAGCTACAACAGACGGTAGTTACTTAGGTATAAATAAAGCAGCAAAAGAACAAGAATCACACATGAGAATAAAGGTACAGGAAAAGTTAAGAGAAGCTAATTTGAGGCTTAAAGAAATCCAAGCAAAGGTTTCTTTAACAATGAAAGGTAATGCGATACAGTTACGCGCTACACTACCACTCAAGCCAGGTGACACTAATATAGAAGGTAGAAAAACAAAGCAGTATCAGATATCACTTAATATTCCGGCAAACTTTGACGGATTAAAAACTGCAGAAGAAGAAGCTTATGAATTAAGTAGATTAATATCAAGAAAATGTTTTGAATGGAATGATAAATATTTAGGTTCTAAAGCAGCTAAAAATATTGATATAAATTTTGGAGAAATATATGAAAAATTTGAAGATATTTTTTTTAAAACAAGAAAAAGAGATATGAAAAGCGAACATACTTTGAGTGAATATAAAAAAGTCCTAAAGAGAAGCTTTGATTTTAAACTAATTGTCAATAGAAAAAATATTGAAAGTTCTATTGAAGAAATTCAATCTAGTAATAATAGATTTCAAGCGATAAAAGTAGCAAGCATTATCTGTAAATATTTAGAAATAGATATTGATTTTAAGGATCTTAAACTTCCTATTAAAGCTAAAAAAAGAGATATACCTCAAGATAAGATGATTCTCGATGGTTTTTATGCTTTTGAAAAATACCACGAATCAAATAGAGATAAAAAAAATCCTTATTTGAATACTTATTTAATATATAGATTAGCTTACGGTTTAATAGCCACTTATGGATTGCGTCCTAGAGAAGTATTTAATCAACCCGATATCGATTGGTTTATCAGTGAAGACAATATCGATAATACTTGGAAAGTTCATAATGATAATAAAACGGGAGCAAGAGAAGTATTACCTTTTATGTCAGAATGGATTGAATTATTTGATTTAAAAAATGAAGAGTCACTTGAAATGCTCAAAAAAAGAACTGATAAAGTGAAAAATTCATCACAGCTAACTATTATAGTAGATAAAAATTCTCAATGGTTTAAAAGAGTTGGATTAGCATTTAAACCTTATGATTTACGTCATGCTTGTGCTATTAGAGCGCACTTGCAAGGCATACCAATTAAAGCTGCGGCAGATAATTTAGGGCATTCGATAGAAATGCACACAAAGGTTTATCAAAAATGGTTTTCATTAGAAAATCGGAAGAAAGCCATTAAAACAGCTTTAAATGAAAAAGATGAGTTAGAAATGCTTAAAGCTAAAAATATTTATTTAGAAAACAAAGTAGAAATGTTGACCATGGAGCTAGAAAAATATAAATTGAATAATTTAATGGCATTATAGATATAATATTATTCATTAATTATAGAATATAAACCCTGAAATTAAAAATAGCTTCAGGGTTTATGTTTTTTATTGATACAGAATTAATATTAAAATAATTAATCAACGATTTAAACTAATGAAAACATTTAATTAGAGAATAAATAGTGAATATAAAAATCAATTTTTAACCTAGTTTTATTGATTTTTCGTTATTATTGAATATGTATTTAAGGAATATTTAGATAATCTTTATTAAGATAAACATTGAATATTTACAAACTAAAGGTTTTAATTGTTCATCATATGTTTACCAGCGGAACTCCCGGTTGGATGCGGATGTTCTTTACAATTTCTACCCTCCTCGTTGCAGTTCCTACTGGAATCAAAATATTTAGTTGGGTTGCAACTCTTTGGCAAGGAAAAATCCGCTATACTAGCGCCATGCTGTTTGCGATCGGCTTGTTGATGATGTTCGTTTTGGGTGGTATTGGCGGCGTTACTTTAGGTACTGCTCCCTTCGACGGACATGTCCACGATACGTATTATATCGTTGTTGACTGAAAGCTCTATATCCTCGTAAAGTGTTCACTGTAAACGTTTCAGATTAGTTAGTTGTTCAAGTTGAACATATAAAAATTAGTCAACAATTAGTCAACGCTTAGTCAACAGATGACAGATATACAGGGAAAGGTGTATAGCGACTTTACGCCACCAGCAACTACTGATGGGAGCTATCTAGGTACTCAGGAAAACGTAAAAGCAACAGAGAAACATTACCAAATGAAATTTGATGAAGAATTAGTAAAAATAAATCAGAGACTGAAATCTAGCAATACTAAAGTAACCATAGAATCCACCAGAGGGGGTTTACAGCTACGTGCTACTCTTCCACTTAAGCCTGGAGATACAGAAAAAACAGGCAGAAGCAAGAAGCAGTACAAGATAAGTTTGGCTATTCCAGCCAATTTTGATGGTTTAAAAACTGCTGAAGAGGAGGCTTACGAATTAGGAAAATTAATAGCTCGTCAAACTTTCACTTGGACTGATAAGTATTTAGGAGTGAAAGCTACCAAGGATAAAGGAATTACGTTTCGAGAATTGTACGAACAAATTGAGAAAAGATATTTTAAAACGAGAAAAAGAACTCTTAAAAGTGAGAATACTTTAGCTAGTAGATTGTGTGTCTATAAAAAACATTTTCTTGGAGATGAAGTAATTACTGGCGATCGCATTATTAAAAAAATTGTTGTTATCAATCTCCCTGGAGCTAGACAAAATGCAATAGTAGTAGGGAGGATGATAGCTAAGTTTTTAAAAATAAAAATTAATTTTACTGACTTAAAATTAAAGGCAGAAAAAAATGAAAGAAATATTCCAACCGACCAAGAAATTATTAAATGTTTTAATTTTTTTAGAAGTCGTTATGAAAATAGAAAAAGATTACGACAAGAATTTAGAAACAATTGGAAAATTTATCAATTGATTTATGGATTTTTGGCTGTCTATGGACTTAGACCGCGTGAAGTGCTTAACTGTCCAGATTTAAATTGGTTTACCTCCCCAGAAAATAAACACAATACTTTTAAGGTACATAAATCAAATAAAACAGGTTCTAGAGAAGTGTTTCCCTTTGTTCCTGAATGGATTGAGTTGTTTGATTTAAAAAATGTAGAAGCTATAGAAATGCTAAAGCATTATTCATCTTCTTGGAAAAATCATCACGAATTACATCACAGAGTTGGTGTAATTTCTCTTAATTTTAAAAGAGCTTGTGTACCATTTAAACCCTATGATTTACGTCATGCTTGTGCTATTCGCGCTCACTTACAAGGGATGCCAATCAAAGCAGCAGCAGACAATCTTGGTCATTCAGTTGATATGCATACTAAGGTGTATCAACAGTGGTTTGGATTAGAAAACAGGCGTAAAGCATTTGAACAAACTTTTCAAGAAATGAATGAAAATGAAAAGTTGAAAGATGAGATTACTAAGCTGAGAAAGCGGATAGCTGAACTAGAATTAGAAAATGCTAGATTGCATTTAGAGAATAATGTTTTTTATGGTATGTCACCTACTTTTTGTAATCTTAAATTCATGTATTGAGCTATTTATTCTATGGAAAGCAAGAAACAGTTTTATCTACGCTTACTACGACGCTAGGAAAAAATAAAAGCTAATTTAAATAAGGAAGTTAATACCTGTCCCACTTCCACCATTAAACCAAATGTACGCAACAAAAACCTCTAAAACTCTTTTCTTCTCTTCATTAATTGGTATTTTCTAAAAAACCTTACCGTGAATCATTGGTGTGAAATCTTCTTTTTGTGATAACGACGATGGCACGTAAGACCGTTTGATAGACTGGATTTGGTTTTTTATATTATTGTTTTACTCTTTCAATTACTGGATTGGGGGAGTATTTTTCTGTTGAGTTCGATCTTGGCGCAAACTTGTAATTCTGGTCTCGGCAGTTTTAGATTACCAGTCTCTTGGGTTTATCATTGGGTCAAACTTGTTTGCCAGGTCGTTCTAGCTGATGCGCTGTCTTCCTTAAATTCCTAAATGATTGCGAACATCTGGAACTGCGGCTATCTCCTCAAACTTTTATTTCAAAAAGTTCGTTCATGTTTTTGAGGTCAAAGTACTTCATTAAGGTTTCTACTGTAGCCACATCGATACGTGTTACCTGACTCCGGCTGAATCTCCCAACTGTAGAAACGGCTAACCCGGTTTCTTTTGACAACTTCTCTTGGGTAACTCCTTTCTTGTCCATCAAGTCTTTTAGCTTGCTAATCACTGGCATAGTCCACTTATCTGATTTCTTTTCTTAGAGTAGCCCACAAGCGCTCTAGTTGCACTAGTGATAAGTTGGTCTTATTAAGTGAACCTCAAGTTATGATTTTTTATTGAGCGATAGTATTAGTAGCGCACATCCGCTCATTTAAATGCTATTTTAAATATATGAGAGGAAAAAACGGAACCGAGGACACCACAGCCAATGTCAATAAGCGCTTAGCTGGTACTCCCTCAAAAAAGGTTTCTAGCTTCTTCTCCAAAAAAAAAGACCACATCCTTATTAATAATTAATAGGAGTGGCGAAATCAAAAACTAAAACTTGCTTCTTAAACTAAATCCAAAAAGCGATTGATTTGAGGAGCGGCAAGATAGTAATTTATCAGTTGGGTTTTTGGAATAAAAAACTAGTAAGGAGAGAAATTAAACTAAAAATATTAATCTACTAATCACCTGTTTTCGTTCTTCCCTAGTCATGCCTGTAATGAGTGATTCAACGACTTTTATTTTTTCATCAGTCGTCAATTTATGTAGATGCGCGAGGGCTTCTTCACCTAGAAGTATCTCTCTTTTATCTACAGTTTGTCTTCCATCTAAAATTGCCAACAGTTCTTCTACTGAATATTCTGTGTGAGGCGCAATCAATGTCACAGTATCAATTGTTGGCATATGTACACAGTTTTCAATCCGAGAAATAGTTGCTTTATTTACACCAACAATTTTGGCGTATTCACGCAAGCTCAAATAGCCTCGCGATCGCTTAACAATTTGTCCAAATTTTTGTAAACCCAGCCGCTTGCTTTTCATTGAAGGCTCGTGTATCGGTGAACAGAAAAATCAATTTCTCCATAAATACATGAATTCGCCTTCAAGCGCAATAATGTTGTGCTGTATAAAGATGAGACACTTTTACAAAGTTACTGCTATATCCATATATATATTGGTTTTACACGTTATAAAAAGATAACAAGATGTGTTTTTTTATGCGGATATTACACCTTCTAAGGTGCTATATAATGGCAAGTAGTTAAAGCCCTTAAGGTAACAGGCGCGAAGTAAGTTCTCCCAAGGATATACATCTATGCCGTAACGCAACTGTTGACTGCGCTGCATTTTATCCTCACCCATCCTTCGTGTACGACTTGAATCAAATATAATTCTTTGGCGCTGACTTGTTTTTATGGTTGATTACAAGAGCCAAAAAATGAAAAAATATTGCTCGTCCTGGATGCAATGGACGAGCGATAGCTGCTTTAACCAGTTTCAGGTTAAAAAATATGGATGTAAACAATAAATCTGTAAACTTATTATACGATGATAAGTTTGATATTCGCAATTATGTAGAGAGATTAATTCCAACTAATCAAAAGAATCGATTTGTATGCCCAGTCTGTAACGGGTCTAATTTAACAATTCAACCTAAAACTGGCGCATACCAATGTTGGAATGGCTGTGAAGTCGCTGATATCCGTCAAGCAATCGCTCCAATTGAAAAAACTAGAAATTTTTCTCACAAGTCAAATAGAAAACCTATCAAAGAAAAATCGAAAAAAACTATCGCGATACCCAGTGGAGCGACTTTGTTAACATCGGCGGAATTAAGCGACATTCCGGAGCCTAAACCTTTGACAATCAAGCGACTAAAAGACGTACCCCAACATTCCAACCAAACCACTTACTACTACTCCGATGACCAATGGGTAATTCGCTTTCAATGGGAAGACAGCAGTAAGCCGAAGGGATGCGATAAAACATTTCGTCAATACAATCGTTTACCTGACGGAACCGTGGAGATGAAAAAAGGCGATCGCCCCTGGATGGCTTACCGTCTTGATGAAGTTTTGGCGCATATTAATGATGTGGAGGTTCCTGCTGTTCTCTGGGGTGAAGGCGAAAAATGCGTAGAAATTGCCCGTAGCGATGGCATTTTATCGTTAACGCTGCAAGGAAGCTCTTGGAGTAAAGCGGATATTGTGCGCTCTCTTAAACCGATAGCTCAAGCTAATTCTCAATGCGTCCAGGTGTTTATTGCTGACACGGATGCGACGGGTGAGAAAAAGGCTAAGACTTTTAGTGATGCCTGTGCTGAGACTGAATTGCCGTGCTTGGTCATATCTCCTGAAATGTTTGAGGTAGAGGGGGATATAGAGCAAATACTTGAGAGCATGGAAACGCCTGAGTTTATCAAGAGGCTTGAAGATGAAATACACACTGCGGCATTCACGAAAGAAGTCGAGGAAGGGCTAGAAGAAGATTTAAAACAATTAAGCCCTAAAAAGACTCTGAATCAGCAAGCATTTGAGGTATTCTTCGGCGACCGTCCTTGGATATGTGCTGATAGCAAGCTTTATCGGTGGGAAGGAAATTATTACAAGTTAGTACATGATGACGAGTTAATTCCCCCGATTAGTGCATTTTGTAATCAGTTTGCAGTTGAAAAACGCGGAGAAATAATCTATCCCCATGCGAATACTCGCAGCGTTAAAGAAGTTTTGAGTTGGGCAAAGCTTCGTCTGACCGTTCCTATTGAGCGGTTGAATCCACCGGGGATTAATTGCACTAACGGTATAGTCCGCGTTGAATGGGAGGGTAATTTACCAACTTTTCAGTTACAACCTCATAATCCTGACGACTTTTATACCTATTCACCACTGGTTGCTTACGATCCATTTGCTAACGACACCCATTGCGATCGCCTTTTGCAATGCCTCGATCCGGAGCAACAAGAAGTACTCTTGAGAAATCTTGCTGCATCAATCGACTTGCCTACGATTCGCAGGATTCGCGGTAGGGAAGTTAAGGTACTGCTGCTCTCTGGCTTGGGTAGCAATGGTAAGGATTCTTTGCGTGAAGTGGTTAGCACCATTTGGGGTCATGAGGGGATGACTTCTTGTTCCTTGGCAGATTTTAGCAGTTACGACGATGGGCGTAAATTTAGCTTGGCTCCATTGATGGCGAGTAGGATAAATTGGGCTTCTGAGAATCCCCAAACTAGCCGACTCGATAAAATCCAGGCGCTAAAATTATTCGTCACTGGTAACAAGTTACACGCCGAAAGAAAGGGTAAAGACCACATTGAATTTACCCCAAAGGCAACTGGGTTATTTAACGTCAATGAAGCTCCCAGTTTACAAGGAACAATGCAGGCGATTTTAGACCGTATAGCCGTCTTGCAATTCCGCAAAACCTTTAAGAGTAAACCTAACCCCAACAATCCTAACGAGTTATTGGCTGACCCGCGCTTTGCATACGACCCGGATTTCATTCGTACTGAAGTAGCACCAGCATTTTTAAATAGAATGCTCAAAGCGTTAGTTGACTTGTGCGCTGATGGTATTGATTACGAATGTACTGAAGATGCATTCAAAGATATTCAGAAAGCTAACAATCATCTATTCCAATTCTGCGAGGATGTTGGTTTGGAAGCAATCGCCGGACAAGAATTGACCGCCAAGGAAATCTGGCAGGTTTTGGAACTGTGGTACATCGACCAGGGTACTTTAATCATTACCGAGAATGGTAAGCGCCAATGGGTTGACCAAGCAAAGCCTGGTGATAAAAACGTTAAAGGACTAAACCAGGTTATTGCTCGCATTTCTCAACTCTTTCCCCAAGCTAAAAGAGGGACTCGTTATTGTCCGCTCTCTCATCGGAGTATTCCGATTATCACTGGAGTCGGCTTTAGTAAACCTGTTCTACCATCACAACCTCAGTCAGTGGTTACAGAATCAGTGGCAACTCAGTCTGAAGCCATACCAGAGCAGTCTAAGCCGATATTTGCAGAAGAAGTGGCAACCCAACTTGAACTTCCTCAGCCAAGTCAATTGGTGGTTTCATCAGAACCTCAGCAATCACAAAGATTGACCGACGAAGAGTTGAGAGATTTACTAACTGGCTGGCAAGAAATAAATCCGGCCGAACAACTCTTGCATCGCTTAGCTGAAAGTAGCATTGCTAAAAATCATATAACCTGGCGACAAATCAAAGATCAATTGGGCAGTCCCTCCGAGATACTCAAAAAAATCAAGCAATGCCGAAAAACGCCAGACCAAGCACGCATCGTTGATGAATTGCGTAACGGGATGTTGGCTCAGTTACTCTTTGACCATATTGAATTGACTGGCGATCGCACCGATCTAGAGTTAGTTCCTGACTTTATTCGCGAACAATTCAATGAGTTAGTAAGAGAATTTGAGCAGCAAAAATTCAAAAAAGGTCAAAAAGTAAAGTATGAAGGTGAATTGTGTGAAGTTTTTAGCGTAGATGGCGATTGGTTGAAGGTTTTAAACCTTGAAAATAATCGACAATTGCTAGTTTTTACTCCAGAAGAAGAAGTAATTATAGTTTCGTAAACCAAATGCTCTGAAAAAGGAGTGTTTATTTATTCACAGATAATAGGAGATTTCATCATGTTCGCATTTCCCCGTTTAACTAAAATTGAAACCCAAATTCAAGCATTGCAAGCTGAAGCTGAAAAGATGAGAGAGGTTAGCAATGTCGCTTCGGCAGCCTTGAATGCGATTGCTGATACTCACAATCAGTTGCAAGAATTGTCTGTAACCGAAGAAGAGTTAATAATGTGGCAGAACAAAGTAGTTGATGTAGTAGGTATTGTTGAGCCAACTGTTGGAGCAACTAATGAAGATAACAGCAGGCTTGAAAAAGAAAATGAAGATTTAAAGCAGGAGATTCAGAACTTAAAAACAAGATTAGAAGAGTTGTCCAAAACTGACCAAGTTACAAAATTACAGCAAGATTTAAAAGAAGAACGCACTAGATTCGCTGACAAAATCGAAGAAGTTTCAAAGAAATTTTTCACGATGGAGCAGGAGAATAAAGCTTTGAAAAAGCAAGTCGAGGAAACTATAGTTAATCCTGATATTCAAAAACTCCAAGACGAGAAAGAAACTTTTCTTAATAGATGGCACGAATGCCGAGGTAAGTATTTCGATGCTTTGGGGGAGATTAAGCTTTTGAAAGTAAAGCTTGGCGAGGATGAAGACTATGAACAAGCCGAAGAACAAATACTCTTAGAGCCAGTAGAAAGGACTGAAGAACAACCAAAAGAAGAGCAAGCATCCTCGGAGTTTGATGTAACTCCAGATAAGGATAAACCCACAACATTTAAAGTCGGAGATATAGTAAAAGTTGTTGGAGAGTCTTACACAGGTCAAGTTGGACGAATTGTAGAGATTGATTTCTCTTTGTTTAAAGTGGCAACCCCTGAAGGAACCTTTGCCTTCTTAGCTAAAGATTTAGTATTGGTTACAGAGGTAAGTGCTGAAGAGGAAAAACCAGTACCAGTGGAACCAAAAGCTGAAAAAATGATTGTCCACGAACCCATAACCTGTAACGAACAAGAAATAGAAGAGTTTTTGAAAGGCTTGGTTAGAAGTAAGAAAGCTAGGGCAGAGTTAAGCTGGGAACAGATTCGAGAGGTAGCTAAAAGAGATACTAATTTCTTTAGAACAATTCAATTAATGCCTAAAAGCCCAAGACAGGGCGACATCTTCAGTGATTTGCACAATACTCGCTTTGCTGATTTATTGGTTAAGCATATTGAAAGCACTGGCGATCGCAGTGATTTTGATTGGATTCCCAACAGATTGAAGGAGCAGGTTGAATCACGGATTGTCAATGCACCAGAACAATTAACCATACCTGCTGCATAGGGAAAACCCACAAGTATCTCCTGTGGATTTTATATTCTTTTTAAGCGCATGAGAATAACCGAGTTTTGTATATTCAAGAAGTCTAGGAGTTTTAGCAGTGCAAATAGTGGAATTATTCGCAGGTGGTGGTGGAGTTGCTTGTGGAATTAAAGAAGTTAATCCTACTGCTGAAGTTTGGGCGGTGGAATTTGACCCAAGCAACCAAAAGTTAAGCGAAAAGATTGCCGACAATTATCAAAAGAATTTCCCCGACCATCACTTAGTTCGTAAATCAGTGCAGCAATGTCAAGAAGAAAAATGGGCTGGATTTCCAAGGAATCCCGACTTACTTTGGGCATCTACTGTTTGCTGTAGTTTTAGTATCGCCAGAGGTAAAAAAATTGAAACGATGACTGATTTTGATATGGCGATCTCTACAATGGGAGCCGTATTTCATTTAAAACCAACGCACTTTGTTTTGGAGAATGTACCGGGTTACAAAAATTCCAATACTTTCAAATTTTTGATTTGTGAAAACCTCAAGGCAATGGGATATAAGCTTGAGTGGTCAACTTGTAGAGTATCGTCAATTCAAAAAAGATATCGAATTATTTTGTGTGCGTCAAAAACCGAGGAGTTACTTGAAGACGTAGACCTTGAACCTGTTTATAATTGGTGGGATTTTATTAAAGATGTACCCGCAGAGAACAGCGACAAAGAACCAATAGAGGTAAAATTCCCAACCTGGAAGTTTCGCATAGGTAGAAGATGTAAACTTGTTACGTCGGACTCCTCGTTTCCAACAATAATTAAGTCTTATTTCATGGACGGGAGAGGAGGCAACCGAAATAAATTTGCTGACATCTTTTTACCAGATAATACTGTTAAGTTGGCGAATATGGAAATGATTAAACGTTTGAGCGAATTTCCGGAATGGTATCAACTAAGCGGAATCACATCGGTAGACGGTGCTATTCTAGGAAATGCTGTCCCCCCTGCATTCGTATCTAAGTTATGGCAAGGATTTCAAGCCATCAACACCTAAAGCCACAAGTATTTGAATCTTTCCAAAATGGTGAAACCCCACACCGAGTCATTGCCCAGTTTGGTATCCCCAAAAGCACTGCATATGACTGGTACAAAGAGTTTAAAGCCAGCCTCGACAACCCGATTAACAAACCCCCCGATTCCGGAATAAATCTGGTAATTCCGGAATTACCAAAAGCCCAAAAAGAGATTCCGGAAAAGAATACCAATGTAACTGTGGTTACTCCAGAAGTAATCGAGGATGAAACTAACCAGGTTGTGGAAAAGAAATCGGACTTTGATTTAATTCGCGACCAATTGCGATCGCTAACTGACCCGGTGCGGTGGGGTGGTGGTGTGGCGGTTCAAGCTTGTGCTTGTCTAATGAAACTTATGCAATTACAGCAGGATTTACCAAAGCACCTCATTGATGGGGAAGAACAGAAGACGATTGATGAAGTAAGGAAGGAAGTTGCTGATATGGACGCGGAAGAATTGAGCCGTATGTTAAAAGAATTGACTGATGCAAGTTGATTATTCTTCACCAATAGAAGAACGCTACAAAAAACGTATCAACTTACTTAAAAATTTGAAGACCACCAGAGCCAGGGCGATCGCACTTGAACTTAGTAAGAAAGACCCTATTTGGTGGATAAATAATTTTGCAGTGACATACGACCCCCGCGTTAAGCCGTCCCTTCTCCCCTTTTTCCTTTACCCCCGACAAGCTGAATATTTACTTTGGAGACGAGAGCGCAGAAAATACAAGCACAACGGAGTTACAGAAAAATCCCGCGATACGGGCGTTTCATATTTAAATTGTGCTTCTCAATTGCACTACTGGTTATTTGAAGATGGCTACAAAGGAGCATTTGGTAGCAACAAAGAAATCAAAGTTGACCGCATTGGCGACCCAGACAGTTTATTTGAAAAGCTGAGGATTATTCTTCAGAATCTCCCCAACTGGATGCTACCCACAGGCTTTGACTTTGATAAACACGACAATTTTTGTAAGTTAATTAATCCTGCTAACGGTTCGACCATCACTGGAGAAGCGGGTGATAACATTGGGCGAGGTGGACGTTCGGCAATTTATGACGTGGATGAGGCTGCTTTTTTAGAACATCCAGAGAAAGCAGAGCGAGCATTATCTAACAACTCAGATTGTATTTTTTATACCAGCAGCGCTAATGGTACTAATTTCTTTTACCAGAAAAGAATGCAGTATCCCCCTGAGTGGGTGTTTACCTTGTTTTGGCGTGACGACCCCAGGAAAGATGACGACTGGTATCAGCAGATGTGCGTTAAGTACGATGAAATAACAGTCGCCAGCGAAATAGATATTAACTACTTTGCATCGGTAGAAGGAATATTTATTCCCGCTCATTGGGTAAGGTCAGCGGTAAAACTTCAGATACCTGCAAGAGGTATACGCAAGGCTGGCTTAGATGTTGCTTACACTGGCAAGAACTTCAATGTATTTACTCCACGCATTGGTAATGTGATTCGTCCTCAAACAGTGTGGAAGGAAAGTAATACTACGGTTACTGCTTACAAAGCTCGTGACTTAATGATTGAGTATGAACTTGAACATATGAATTTAGACGGTGACGGTGCTGGGGCTGGTGTGGCTAGTACTTATGCATTAATCAAGAAATTGCCATTTAGTTACACTGCTATTAGGTCGGGTGGTTCTCCCAGCGATCGCGAGTGGGAAGGTGAAAATCGTACTAGTAAAGATAAATTCGCTAACAAGCGAGCAGAGTTGTGGGGGATGGTGCGGGAACGGTTTAGAAAGACCTTTAACCATGTACAAGGGATTGCAAAGTACAAGCTAGATGAATTGATTTCCATTCCCGACGACGCGACATTAATTACTCAGCTTTCAAGCCCTCTGGCGAAGATGACTTCAACAGGAAAAATTTTGGTTGAATCTAAAGAGGAGATGGCTAAGCGTGGGGTGCCTTCTCCTGACCGGGCTGATAGTTTGATTTATTCAGAAGAATATCCTGGATATGGTTATAAGTGGTATTGATAAGCTGCGGAATGATCTAAGGTTTATTCCTTTGGGAAATACTTTTACTTCTCACCTCATACGATAGGACAACCAGAGATATTACCGTTTACGCTGCTTGATTTAATCAAAAATGGATAAAGTCAAGTTTAGAGATGACTTATTTTGGTGCATTTGCTTAAAACTACTATCTAGGCAGAGCTAAAGATTCTCTACTATTGAGCGGTATATCAGAATAAAACTGTTGCGTCCAACGTCGATACTGCGTAATTGGTCCATCCACTTCACTTAACAACGGTTGACTGCGATAAATCTTGTTTTCCCAAATTGGAATATCTTGTTGCAAATTGCAACTAACTTCTGCCATACTTTTACTTCTCAAGACATAAGTAATAATCTTGTTAAATACCTTTTTTGTACTCACTAATACATGAACATCAACAAACTGTTCATCAATAGGAGTTAGCATAAACAACGTCAGACTATGAAACTCAATCACTGCTTTCACCTGGGTGTAACTAGCCTGATAACCCAAACCATAGGAGTTAATTTGGACACAAGCTTCAGCATCAATCCCTAATTTTCTAAAAATAGATAATCGATATTTGGGGCACAATCGATGTACGAGTACGGTACCATTGATATCAAACTCAGCTTTTTCTAAGGCACGGAATGATTCTCCATGCAAATGGAGCATATGGGCAGTATCCATTGCATTTTCTGCCATTTCTTGGGGATGGGTACGGATTTTCCAGCTTCGCCGCTGAAAGGGAGTCCAATCCTGGGAATTCCACTCCGGAAGTTCTGGTATCTGCCAGCTCGGTGCAACTCCAAAAGTGTGGTAGTAAACCATAATTAGTCCGTTAAACTCACAAACTGGTAAAGAGCTAATTTTTGCTTTGGGTGGTACTTTGTTACTGTAAGGTATTTCTACGCATTGCCCCTTGTTATCAAAACACCACCCATGAAATGGACAGCGGATTATGTTACCTTCTACTTGACCTCCATACCCAAGATGTGCACCTAAATGCGGACAATGAGCATCAAACACCTGGGGTTTACCATCTTCCGTGCGAAACAGAACTAAATCCTTACCAAAGTAATACAATGGTTTGACTCTACCAGGAAGTATTTCATCACTATAGGCAACTCTAAACCAGCCACTCGGAAATGCACAAAAGGGAAAGCGTGTATTCATTGGATCTCCTTTGGGGTAGATGACACAGACTTGGAAACAAAGGAATTCCAGTAATTTTTGAGCAATAATTTTCCGTAAATACCGAATGTAGAAGCTATTGTTTTCCAGTCTAAGGTACTGAAGAAAGAGTCAGCCAGACCAAAGGGAAGCATAGAAGGGATAAATCCTCTAGCATACTCAAGTACCCATGCACGTTCTGGAATAGATAGCCCTTCACTCTGAAACTTATCCAGGTAGTATTTATCACCAGCCTTACGTGATACTCGTTCATAAGGACGCTTTTCGCTGAAATACCAAAGTTCTCCGTCGATCACAAAATCATATATTTCTGTAAAATGTCTGCCTGTGTGTCCTGCGGTACCAATAGATGAACCAAAAATAAGCAGATATTCTTGAAACGAAGCATGAAGAACAGCAATGCTATACATGCAACCACCAGCATTATTTAACATCCACTCAATTTTGTTGCTAATTTTTCCTGGATATTGTTGTTCTAACTCTGTCCTCAGCGTTTCAAACATTTGTTCGCATGGTAAATCCAGAGATTTTTTAGTAATGGTGTGCAGGGTGTCAGGATTAAAAATGTAAGGCATGGATTATTAAATGAGTTTTTTATTCTTAAAATAAGTTAGTAATTAAAATTACGACTTCAAAGCATCTAATTCAGGTATTAAGGTTTCGCTATAAAACTGATTCGCTCAGCGTCGAAATTGTTTCATTGAACCATCTCCATCACATAGCATTGGTTGGCGATGATAAACTTTTTTTAACCAAATTGGTAGTTTTTTAGCTTTTAAGTGATGCTGGTGTATTGTTTTGTTTTTCCAGTTCTAATGAGCGAGCAATCGGCTTTAAGTCGTTTCTGACATTGGGACTCATACAATCCTAACGCCCATACAGGAAAGTAACTGCGGTAAAGTTTGTAATCTAAAAGTGCTGTATGGAAAAATACACCAGCAAAGTCTTGTTTTAGCCACTCGCCATTTTCATGTTGCTGAGTTACTAGGAACTTTGCTCCTTTTTCGATTGCTTTCCAATTAGGGGACTCTGCCTTCAGTAAACCCATCATTGCCCATGCTGTTTGGATAACTTGGCTGTCAGTATTTTCAACATACTGCTGCGATAAACAACCCAGATGATTTTCTCCCCAACCGCCATCTGCTTTTTGCTTACTTGCTAACCAATCACAAGCCTTGCAAATTGCTGGGTGGTTGGGATTATCTGTTACTGCCAACAAACCATGAATGCCAAACATCGTGCCGTAAATGAAATTTACTCCCCAAAAGCCCTCCCAAGAACCATCTGGTTTCTGTTGTCGCTGCAACCAAGCAGCAGCACCTCTAATAGCAATGTCAATTTCTTTCGACATCACATCAGAATACCGAGAACGAAACTCCTTAAGTGCTAATAAACAGGATGCCGTACACTCAATATAAGAATGTTCGGTCATTGAGTTAGCAAACATTTCTGCTGGATTCATCCACTCTAATTTGGAGGCAATTTTGCGTCTTTCATAACTACCAAAACCACCATCGGAGTTTTGACAACGTAAGAGAAATTGCACTGCATCCTCTAAATTGCCACCATGAGGTGTATCAAGCAATGCTAATAATGCTTCTGCTGTGCAATCACTCACGGGCCAACCATGCCAAACTCCCGCAAAACAGAATCCTCCTTTGGGGTCAATCCGATGGAACTTGTCAAAATTAGCAAAGGTTTGGCGAATTTGCTGAGTACTCAGGAATTGTTGTGCTTGAGTTAAACTTGCTACCACATCTACATGAGGACTCGCTGCTTGTAAAGCTTGAATAGCAAAAGCAGTATCCCAAGTGCTACTACGTGCCCCTGCAATCCGCAGTCCCGATTCTTCATCTTGCCACATCCAACCTTCAAACAGTTCTAAGGCCTTCCCCAAATCTTGATCTTCAGGATTGTTCAGCCACAGGGCAATCAGATTTAGCATTCCGCTGACAGGAGACAAGCTTGTGTAATCAGTAGTCTGTAACTCAAAGTGGATCAGGTCAATCATTTGGGCAATGGCTTTCTGTCGCAATTGATGATTATGCCATTGTTCGTAAAGGTTGCTGAGTTTGTAAATTACTTTCAGTACTGCACTGGGAGGATTGTAAACTTCCTCTGGTCTTAGTGCTTTCCGCGCCATTTTAAAATTAACTGTTTCATAATCACTGATATACAGTTCACAGCGCAACTGAGCAATTAAAGGTGTGAGTGGAGCTTGAAACTTGCATCCATAAATAAAGCCCATTGGCATGTAAATTAGCCGAGTATGGCAGTAGAAATTACCAGGGTGGATAGGAAGCCAAGAAGGCAGCAGCCAATCTTCCGGTAAAACTGGGCTGACACCTTGCCAGTCGTACAGATTTAGCATTGCCAACCAAAATTTACCCCAAGTAGGAATCCCTACTACTCCCCCTTGGGCTTGGATAAAATCCAATGCTGGAGTTAACAAAGGGTCGTCTTTTTCCACTCCTAATAACC
>JBHJJJ010000270.1:0-2876 GCA_050042755.1 Rivularia sp. (in: cyanobacteria) | reverse complement strand
ACAAAAATTATTTGTTAATAAAATATTAATAGTTTTCGGTCAAATTTAATAGAATGTAGCGACGTAATACATAACGTCTCCCTACGAATGAGGGAAAACGAACCAGTCAGAATTTATGTAATCGACTAGTACTAGTGTTCTTTTTCATTAGTTTTGATAGGTGAAGTTAGGGAGGGGGTAGAGGGGGAAGAGGGGGGAGAGGGGGTAGAAAAAAATATACCCATCATATTTTATGGGACAAACTACGAATATGTTACCCCGCAAAATTAATGTGGCGGAGTACCAGTATTCCACCACAAAAGTTTCGCGGGGTTTGTAGTTGGGCTGTCTTGCCTGATTAATCCCAGAATATAAGGCGCTAAAGCGCTACTACGAACATTTTTACTACTGTTTTTTTGGATAAAATATCACAAGTTGGTTCCGCACAAATGAGGTTATTTACTGTTAGAGATGCTGTTGATTTTGTTGTAAATTAGTTGAGAAAAAAAGCGAAATAATAGTCGAATGAGTTCACAACCATTGAAAGAAATCAGAATTTGCTTTCTTGGCGAATCCTTTGTTAACGGTACTGGAGACTATGAATATTTGGGTTGGACTGGTAGAATATGTCAAAATGCCTTCTCGAAAGGTTTTGATATTACTCATTATAATTTGGGAGTTAGAAGGGAAACGAGTAGCGAGTTAAGAAAGCGGTGGTTGCAAGAAGTTTCTTATCGTTTACCGAAAGAATATGACGGTAGAGTTGTATTTTCTTTTGGTACCAATGACACAACTATAGAAAATGGTCAAACTCGTGTATCTCAGCACGAATCAATTACCAATTTACAGGATATTTTAAGCATAGCTAAAGATTTATACCCGATTTTAATAATTAGTCCATCGCCAATAGATGATAAAGAGCAGAATCAAAGAAGTTCCGATTTATCAAAAGAGTTTGCAAAAATTTGTGATGGATTAAATGTACCTTATTTAGATATTTTTTCAGAATTGATTAAATCAAAAATCTGGATGGATGAAGTGAAAAATTATGATGGCGCTCATCCGAGAGCAGGAGGATATCAAGTATTTGCAGAAATCGTGCAAAATTGGGAAGGTTGGTTAAATTGGTTTAAATCGTGATTTATATTCTATAACCCTGTAGAGACGTAGCACTGCTACGTCTCCCAAGATTTGAATATATATTGATAATTTGGTGTAAGTAAGTCAGCACCAATAAACTTAACTATAAATTTATTTTCCCAGGAGATTTCGAGACGTAGCAGTGCTACGTCTGCGACAAGGTAAATTTAACCAACTTCTTGATAAGCTTGTTTAATTAATTTACGAGCAACAGTTTGAATTCCAGTATGCTCAAAATAGTTGACACTTGAATCTAAAAACGCTGCTAAATAATCTAACTTATCATCAGCAATTTCGATAAAACCACCAAGACGATTAGAAAGAAATTCGCGGTTTAAACCAACAGAATTAGTTAAATTAGCCATCCAATCTTCAACTGCTTGGAAACTTTCATTAATAAAACCCTTTTTATCGGAAGTAGGAATTAATTCACTTACTTGTGAAAAAGCTGGATTATCTTCTAAATTTTCTCTTTGAGAGATATCGTTTCTAATTTTAGAAACAAAATTTGCACCAAGAGGAAGTACTCCATCGAGACAAATTAAAGCTACCATGCGCATTAGTGCTTCATTTTGATAATTTTCCTTCAAATCAGCAGCAAATTTGACTGGAGAAAGAGTAATTCCATTAATTTTGCTGTAAGCAATTAATTCCGCTACCAATTTCATCTTTAAATCAATACTCTGGAGAGAATCGGCTTTAGGAGTCAATTGTTTTAAAAAAGGTATAAAACTTAAAGCATCTCCCACTTTATCAGCTAAAGCAGCAGCTCCTAAAGCTTTATCTGTGGCATCGAGGGTTTGATAAAGCCAAATAGCTGTTTGATATCCATTCTTCTTGTCATCATATAATTCAACAGCTTTGTTGCGAATTTCTGATATCTTTCCAGGCTCGGTTTCTCCTGTAATTTTAGCGATCGCATTATCGAAACTGACAAAGTTTTCCCACTTACCAGGTACAGCAAAATCAAGTGTTTTTAATACTTTGACAGTAATATTATCAGCAGGTAGATTGTCAACTAATTCAACGATAGATTTACCCATAAGAGCTTACCTTTGTATAGGATTTCAATGACAATCATACCAATTCGTGTTGTTCTTGCTACAACATGCAGGAGACACCATCAATTAAAAAGGTATCTTAAGGGTAATCTTTAAACATAGTCTTCAATTTAGATCAAATCAAAGCAGATTTACTTCCTAGGGACGTTTTTTGCTGACTCTACCCAACTATCAAAGACTTTCTGGTTTTTCTTTATCCATTCTTGGGCATGACGGCGAATATCTTTTGGGCTATTTTCACCATTTTTTACGAGTTTTTGTTGAGCATTTACATCCTCAATCGGAATCGTCATTAACTCAAACAAGCGTTTAGCAGGTGGATTAGCGGCTAGAAATTTCTTGTTTGCCATTACCCGTACTTGATCCACAGCAAAGCCTAAATTTTTACTGTCAATAGTGGTATCTTTTTCCGTAATTTTTGCCTGTTCTTTAGGTAGTGAAGTAAAAGGAACCTCTAATCTAATTGTATCTTCTCCTGGCTTTAATACTGTGACTGACCAGTGGGGAATATAGCTATAAAACAAAATCGGTTTTCCTTGTCGATAGTGAGCCAATGTAGCTGCATAAAGATCATCATAGTTACCTTGATCGTGTTCACCAGTATCCCGTAGAATCTAAGCATCTAGGTGATGATCAAATACAAACTCACATCCCCACCCTGCATTACAACCAGTTAAGTACTCTATGCCGACCCCA
>JBHJJJ010000269.1:0-29263 GCA_050042755.1 Rivularia sp. (in: cyanobacteria) | reverse complement strand
TATATTTCAGTAAGCGTGAAACCCGCTATATTAAAAAATGCATATTATTAAAATGATTTTAATTATTAATAAGTAAAAAATCAAATCAATTTAAATTGAACTATATTCAAGCTCAAATTTCAACTAACTACAAGGTAGTTTTACATAAAAGTTGTACCATGACCAATAACTGAATCAAACCAAATTTCACCACCGTGTAATTCTACACATTTTTTCACAATTGCTAATCCTAAACCTGTACCTCTAATTGTGCCAGCATTGCTGCCGCGTTGAAACCGTTCAAAAAGCTTCTGTTTATCTTTTTCTGGAATGCCAATTCCTTTGTCTTTTATTTTAAAGGTCGCAACACCATCATTGGAAACTAAATGCAAGTTTACTTCGCCACCGTCGGGAGAATATTTAATCGCATTAGAAAGTAAGTTAGTTAATATTTGATGCAGCAAAGTATAGTCTAGATAAGCTTCAATCTCAGAGTATTCGTGAATGAAAGTAATTCTGTGATGACTATCTCTAACAAATTTTAAATCTTCTAATAATTGATGAGTGAATGAAACTAAGTTTGAAAGAGTTCTATTCAATTCAATTTTGCCAGCTTCAGCTTTGCTAACAAGCAACGTTTTATCTACTAATTGCACTAGATGTTTACTAGAATTCTCAATATGCTCCAAACAGCGCATTTGACGTTTTTTATCTAGGCTATCACAATGTTTTTTTAGTAATTGCACTCCCAAAATAATATTTGTTAAAGGAGTTCTATATTCATGAGAAACTGTATTTACAACACTTGATTTGAGAATATTAAGTTCTTTTTCTTTTTCTAGGGCTTTGCGAACTTCTACATCTTCTAAGTATGGTTGAGATTTGAGTTGATGTTGAAATTCGTTAAGTGTAATCTCCTTACCGATACCGAAAATTAACTCATCTTCATTTTTATTCATCCTCCAAGAAATCCAACGATAAGTTCCATCTTGATGATGATGACGTGTTTTAAATTCGATAACTTGATTTTTCGTCAACCCAGATAAAGCTTTTGAAGTCGCTTCTACATCCTCTGGATGAATAAGTGCTAACATCGGTTTTGCCATTAGTTCTGATTCATTCCATCCCAGTAAATCCTTCCAATAACTGCCATTCATTTTTTGATAGTAACCATTTTCTGCAACAATGCACCATAAATCGGAAATTAGTTGTAAGAATGGCTGCAACTGTTTTTCTGTAGGCGTTATTTCTGTAGCTTTTACCTCTAAAGACTTTGAATTGCTCATCAAAAACTTCCTGAATTATTTCAACGATACAAATTTTCCTTTCTCTAAAAAAAATTACTTAAGCAAGCTCCCTTGCGATCGCTATGGAAAAAAATACTCAAATGAGGGTTCTTACCAATAATTTTAAACAAAAATTGTAAATAAATATAACGATAACAATAATTTTTGAAAAGCACTACAGGGAAGCTTTGTTGCGTCAAATTTATCAAGCTCTGGGACTCCTGTCTTTTAAGTAGGAGATGTAGAGCCTCAGCGGCGCATTTATGTGTCTTCAAATGTTAAAATCTATAAGTTAGTATTAGGACGTTAAAATCTACTTTGGGTCTTTCGGGAAGTATATGCCCAAACCTCTATAAACCGACCTGTGTCGGCAATGAGCGTTGTAAAGATGAGGTAGATGCAAGATCCTAAGCTAACTGCGGCGCATGTTGTGAGTCTGGCAACTCGACAGCTACAGCAAGATATATCAAGCTATGCTGTCTGGACTTAGAAAAATCTTCCATATTCAAAATGGGAGCATAAAAACTCTGGTCACTTTCTTAATCATTAGTTATTTAAATTTGTTTACTTTAAATAACTTCTTAGAATTTACGTTTAAGGAAATTTCTGGTAATGGACTGTTGGAGCCGACTCCCTTGATAGAAGCAGAAAGCAAACATCAAGGTCAACAACTTTGAATAAGTTTTGTGTAACAGAGTATCAATTTCAATATCATTATGGGCGAAGCAAAGCGGCGTAAAGCTTCATTAGGGAACGATTACGGTCAATCCCCTCGTATTTTACCTTGGGTTCCGATAACTAAAGCACAAGCAGAACAGTTTGTCAACTGGACTACTCGCGGTGCCTGGATTGGAATCTTTCTTATGATTGCCATTTGGTTAACGGTTCGTTTTATTGGTCCTGCTTTTGGTTGGTGGGAAGTAGTCTAAACCCTTGTAATAGCTAGTTTTATCTCAATTTTTTGCTCTGTATAGTTAGCACTACTTACTTATATAAAATCCTATCGCAATCTGATACGATTTTATATTTGAGTCAATCTAAAACTCTCAAGCCCTCCGGATCAATTCGAGGGCTTAATTATTGCCAGGGAAGCCGGCACTGCCAACTCAGACACAAAATTTTTGCGATCGCTCAGTGCCAGCTAATTTATTTTTCAGTATTATTTCTTTATAAATATTAACAAAAATACTTATTTGATTATTTTTATCCTAGTAAAAGTAGTGAAGTACACATTTTTATAAAGATTTAAGCATAATTCTGCCGAATTGGCAGCATAGATTTTGAATATTCGGCTATCTTCAAGTTTTGGGATTGAAATTGCGGTAGTTAAATGTACTGTCATTTTCAGTTACAGTAGTTATCTAAACTTTTCCCAAGTTGCAGGTGAAATTTCGTTTTAAAATAGGATTCTCTGCCAATACCAACTCTAATGGATCAATTTAACTGATTTTCCTTTCAGGCACCTGTTTTACAAAGAAAAATGTTTACATAAGTTAAATCCATCTGGATTCACTATAGTAACAGTAGGAATAAAATGAAGTGAAAAGGCAATCGAGCCATAAAAACAGAGCTTCGTAGCAGTTGAGAGCCTATAAGGACATTATTTATGACTTTTTGGCAGTTGACTTCTACTGAATATGAGTTAATGTTATAGCGGATTTATATTGTAAGTATCAACCCTGACCTCGGCAATATAAATACAAAGTAAAATTTAATCAATCGCGTCGGAAATTTTTAGATTGCAAAGTGAATATTATGATACGACACGACCCGTCCATATGAACTACCATGCCCAAGGTAGTAATTTTTCGATTTTGATCATTTGTGGACAATTGTAATGTTTAGTTTACAATACCATTTGATGAGAAAATCTAAAAAAAATATAAAAGAGACTAAAATAACTGTGGTGTTTGGAGGATAAAAGTGTTTCTAAGATTAGCGCAACAACACCGGCAATTCGTTCAAGACTTGGTAATGAACTTACAAGCCTTAGCGATAGTGCTAGAGAGACGGGGATACCCTGCCTCTTGTTACACCTGCGGCGATCAAATGAATAGTGCTTCATTTATGGTTAGCTTGGGAGAAAATCATCTGATTCGGTTTTTAGTATCCGATTACGGCATTACTTGGACTGAGATGCGTGACGATCGCGAATTAATGAAGTTGGAAGGCGCAGAAGCGGTAAATCAACTACAGGAACTCGCAAATATAGTTAAGCATCCACCAATTGAAGCTTCTACTAATTCCAAAACCCTTGCAAAACGCTGTTGAGAATTGCTCTAAAATCAAGGTAGCCTCCGAGCCATGGCAATATAAAAAATTGACTTACTTCGATCGAAGGAATGAGCGCGATATTTCCGGTTCATTGTTAATTTTTGCGAACTGTTAAGGAGCTATTTTTTGAGTATCGATGTAAGACACGAAGTGATATCACGAACTTGCATTATCAACTGAATTTGTGACTATATATGCTTGTCTAACCTAAAGCATTAGTATTTTCTGTTCGGCACTAGGTACAAAGTACCCCATAGAACTACTGAAATTGACAAATTGATTCCTTCATAATTTTGCTAGCACCAACATTCTTTCAAACAAAGTAAAGTTTGTAGTTTTTATGCTGGCAAATATAACAGAGGCTACCAATGATAATTCCTGAAAGATTGGGCATTTATTTAACGAGATGTGCTTGTAGAGCTAAAAGTATCATTACTAACTATTTCTTTCGGTATAGAATTATATATAATTTATCTTAACTCATCTAAATAGATTGCTAATTTATTGGGAATATTTGAGGTATATTTTTCCATCAAGAGATGCTTGTAAAGCCTATACTTCAGACCCCGAAGGCAGTTTATTAACGACATGGATCTTGGTTTTCTATCCGGATAATTACAGATAAAATTGGTCATTCAAAATAAATCCTATTTAATCTAAGGACTCTGGCTAACTGGATTTACACAAATTAATTGTATTATAAAATACTATTTAAATCAAATATTCCAGCAGAATCTTTTGATTTTTTTTAGGATTTAGGCAATGTAAAATTGTAATTACGAGGGAAACGGAGCTTAAAGAAGTAAAAGAGGGGGTTTGGGAAAATTTGCCGCTATTGCCCTGTATAGAAGTAATTGGGTGATTTTTGCACGAGCGCCGTTTTCGGTGAAATGTAAATAGTAATAAATTGCTCGGCAGGAGGCAGCAAGGAAGTTCCTGGATTGGGGAAATTGTAACTCCCGTCGGTGTCAGATGCTTTGAACTTAAAAGGAAAAAAATTAGAGTTTTGCGATCGCATGTTGGGTTAAATTCGCTATATCCTAAATTTGTTAATTAACCCACGCATCTGGGAAGAAACTTTAAGATGTCCGAAAAAAAATCACAGCAACCGCAACTACCGCCTACTGGAGCTATCGACAATCAATATCTACACCTATCTGAAAATTGGTTTGAATATCGAGTGAGAGTTCAACCTCATCATACCGATTACGCTGGTGTTGTGTGGCACGGTAATTATATTGCTTGGATGGAAGAGGCAAGAGTAGAGTGCTTACGTTCAATTGGGATTGAATATACGGATTTACTAGCTTTAGGCTGTGAATTACCAGTGGTAGAAATGTCAATACGCTATCATAAAATGCTTCACTTAGGTGCAGCAGCGGTGGTAAAAACTCGTATGGAAGAGGTAACAGGAGTTCGCATTAACTGGGATTATGCGATTCAATCAACCGATGGGCAAGATTTGTATGTCAGCGCCAAGGTGACTTTAGTGGCAAAAGATATGGAAAAAGGTAAAATAATGCGTCAGTTACCTCCTGGAGTTAAAGAGGTTTTTGCTAAACTTTCTGCATCGAATAAGAGTTAGTTGTTGGTGGTTAGTTGTTGGTGGTTAGTGGTTAGTTGTTGGTGGTTAGTTGTTGGTGGTTAGTTGTTGGTGGTTAGGAGTCGGGTAACTATCAACCATCAACTATCAACTATCAATCATCAACCATCAACTAACAACCATCACATATAATTTACCGCATCGAAACTACCTTCGGCGCATTTTCTAAACTTTGTACAGCCCTATTGACTTCTTGTCTAGCCCATGTATCGGCTGCTAAAATGTCATCTAAATTAGGATTTGAACGGTTATCCTTTGAATGGCGATCGCAAACTTTTTCAATGCATCGAGGAATATCTAAAAAGTGAATTTTCTCTTCTAAAAATAAAGCTACAGCTTGCTCGTTGGCGGCGTTTAAAACTGCTGGCATTGAACCACCAGCCCTTCCGACAGCGTAAGCTAATTGCATACAGGGATACTTTTGATGATTAGGCTCGCGGAATGTTAAAGAACCAGCTTTGACTAAATCTAAACGCTCCCAATCAGTGTAGATACGTTCGGGATAAGATAAAGCATACAGCAAAGGTAGACGCATATCAGCCCACCCTAATTGAGCCAAAACAGAGGTATCTTGCAACTCAATCAGCGAATGAATGATACTTTGGGGATGAATAACAATTTCAATATCGTCGTAATCTAAACCAAATAAGAAATGGGCTGCAATTACTTCCAAACCTTTGTTCATCAAAGTTGCCGAATCTACAGTAATTTTACGGCCCATTGACCAATTAGGATGTTTAAGGGCATCGGCAACCTTTACCGAAGCTAATTTTTCTACATCCCAATCACGGAAAGCACCACCGGAGGCTGTAAGGATAATCTTACGTAAGCCACCTTCAGGAATACCTTGTAGACATTGAAAAATTGCAGAATGCTCGGAATCTGCGGGTAGTAGTTTAACTCCATGTTTTTCGATTAAAGGTAAAACTACTGGTGCGCCAGCGATTAAAGTTTCTTTATTCGCCAAAGCGATATCTTTACCGGCTTCAATGGCGGCGATGGTGGGTAATAATCCAGCACAACCGACAATACCCGTAACTACAGTTTCAGCTGCTGCACAACGAGCAACTTCTATAACACCAGCTTCTCCTGATAGTAAAGTTGGTTGAATTTCTAGGTCTTTTATTGCTTCTTGAAGTTGTGGTAATTTATCTTCATCGTAAATTGCCGCTATATTAGGTTGAAACTGCCGAATCTGGGATGCTAACAATTCTACGTTGCGCCCTGCTGCTAACCCGACAATCTGAAACTGTTCGGGATTTTGAGCAACAATATCTAAAGTTTGAGTACCGATAGAGCCAGTGGAGCCAATAAGAGTAATAGATTTCACAATTTTTATTAAGTATTAACAGACAACTTTACTATAAATTGTCTGGGACTTGAAAAATAGGTATTGGATATTGGAAGATGGGAAGATCGGAAGATGGTAAGCCACTGCGTTGCGGAGGCTCCCTCCGTTGTAGCAAGTGGCGCAACCCGAAGGGGGAGAAAATTCCTAACTATCAACAACTAACTCCTAACTCCTAACTCCTAACTCCTAACTCCCAACTCCCAACTCCTAACTTTTTACTTCTTACTTCTTACTTCTTACTCCTAACTCCTAACTCCTAACTCCTAACTCCTAACTCCCAACTCCCAACAACTAACTCCTAACTTCTAACAACTAACTCCTATCTACAATACATTTTGCATCGAGCACTATAAAATCTTGAACTTTGGCGACGGTGCAATTTGGTATAGTTTTGAATAAAGCTGGCACATTGCCTTCCTCTAAACTTTGGGATATTTCTTTGCTTATTTGAACTAATTTATCTTGGTTAAGATTACTTTTATAATATTGCTTGAGTAAGGGATTGGTTTTAATATACTCTGATGTGAAAGATCGAGATTCTAATAGCCAGAAATTTATTCCATATTTTTGAATAAAAGTTTTTACATCCCTTAAATTTTTACTATATTGAGCCTGAGTCAAATCTATCACTCGCTGACGGAATTGACTGTAATAACCAAAGTGATAGGGAATTGCATATTCTCTACCTATCAAAATCGAACGTTGTGAAAATGTGGGTAAGTTATCTACTTCTTCTGCAATGGAAGCAATGAGAGTATCTTTTGGTTGTTGCTGAAAAAACTCATATAAAGCTGGTATTTTCCCAATTTTATAGCTAGTCATAGGCAAATTATTTGTTAATAAAGGATAGTAAAACAATACTGCTAATGAAATAAAAGTGGTAATTAATAAGGTAAAAAATTGTCTGAATTTATTATAAATTTTGTTTTTTCTTAAATTAGTAGAAAGAATAGCTTGCAAAATAACTGTTAAAATAATAGCTGCTGATATAGCTACGATCAGTCGAAAGTTATATCCCGTGTACCGACTAGGTAGATGAAGTCTAAATAGAAAAAGATGAGCCGCGAAAAACATTCCTATGGCTACTAATAACATTTGAGGTAAGATAATTATTTCTGTTCTAAGTTTCTGTAGCAAAGAAAACTTAGAACGAAACAGCATAAAAAAAGGCAACAGCAAGCCAAAACAATAAGTTACGGGAGTAAACAATGATGATGGAAACATTCCGCTACGCCCTCGGTAAAAGAATTCCAACAGATTTTCTCTGAAAAAAGAGCTTCTTCCTCTTGGTAAAAATTCTGGTAATTGCTTGGCTTGAGTAACGCTAATTATTGGTGCGTATTCAGATGATTTTAGAGCATAGGGTAACATCACAAAAAAAGCTACTCCTAAACCAACTGCACAGAAAATATAATCGTATTTTTGTTGTGAAAAACGAAATTGTCCACCGTGCCAATCCCACAATCGTACAACTAAAATACCTGCACAAATAAACACGTACTGGGGATAAAATAATCCGATAAGTACAATTGTAACCAAACAAGGGAATAAAGATTTACGACATAAATAATATAAAAAAGCTATAAAAAAAGGATATAAGAATGCTCTAGGCGTAGCCGAAATTAAATCATCCTTCATCCAAGTATTTTGATTAAAAATTACCGTTGCTATAAATGCAGTTATTGGCAACGGTAATATTTGCATACAAAAGCCAAAAAAATAAGCAGTAGTAAGCAATCCTAATACTAATGGCAGCAATTTATTTAAAACTAATGGATTTATACCCAAAAAAGCAAACGCGCGATAAAAATAGGAATATCCCACAGGGGCTACAGATTGAAAATAATCAGCAATTAAATCGTCAGGAAACAGATTTGGATCGATAAATCTTAACATCCAAAATACATGTTGTCGTGCATCATCCTGCACAACATACTCGCTACTAAAAGCTTCTTGTAATCCTAGGATGGCATAAGTTGTGGCAAATACTATACTTAAACTAAACCAAAAAAATACTTGTTTTTTCGGTATTTTTGTATTTTGAGGCAAGACGCTTTGATATAGGTTTTTTGTCAACATAAGTAGGCGCGTGGGAAAAATTATCGTTTTGATAAGGGAGTAGTGAGTAGTGAGTAGTGAGTAGGAATAAGTCTTTAAGAAGCTAATTTACATTTTTATACTTGCCCCAACGGTTTATTTATACCCATCTACATAGTGAGAGCTTAGATGATTTATTGTTTTATTTATTTTTTTAATTTCCATAACCAAGACTGAACTTTTTCAAGGCTATATTGAGCTTGAAACTTACCTCGTAATTCATCGGAAGGACGATAGATATAAATTTCTTGAAAATTGATCGGTATTTGAGGAATATTTGCTGATGATACTAACTGAAGATCGACTGTATTTTGTAACAAATGAGTTAAGCCAAGTAATTCACCAGGTCGAATATCACTAATAACTAAAGGGTTTTCTGAACGATTAACAATGCGAGCAACATCGGGATTATGGCGAGTTTTGGAGGTACTTTTATTCCACCATATAGGGATTTGAGAACTGACTGTACAAGATAAAATACCACTCAAGATCAAAGTAATTGTAATATAACGCCATTTTTTGAAAATTTTAACATCGTGATATGTTTCCTTTAATTTATTACTCAGTAAATATGAAACTGCAATTTGAATTCCTAAGTAACAAGGAAAAGCATAACGAGCAATACTAGAACGACGACCTGATAAAATAATATCTGGGGCAATAAAAGCTATACCAATAACTCCGATTAAAGTAATAATAAATAAACCTGCTTTTGGCAAAGTTTTACATAGAAAATATAATGCATATCCAGCTAAAAATGCACTAAGATAATGTAGCGGACTAAAGGGACTAAAACCTTGGTTAACATCGATAAAAATTCGACTGAGATTTTGTCCCCAAAATAAAGGTAAAAATCCTTTACGAACGAGATTAACGTGTTCTGTATTTTCGACAAGATTGGAAAAGTTAGCGATAACTATTAATAACCAAGGAAGAAACAGCAATATTCCTAATAAACTAGCAAATATATAGTTTCTAAAAGTTTTATTGAATCGAAAACTTTCACTAACTAAAACATATATACCATGTCCCGCAAATACGAATGCAGAAAATGGATGGGTATAAAGTCCAAAAGATACCGTGATACCGTAAGTAATCCAAGGAAGTATCGTTTTCTTTCTAATTGCCCAAAGTAACGCCGCACAAGAGACTAAAATACTAACAGTCCATAAACTGTATTCTCGCGCTTCTTGAGCATATAAAACGTGAAAGGGTGAAATAGCTATCAGGCTAACTGCTACCCAAGAAATTAGTTTAGAATTAAATAATTCTAGACATAACCAATAAATAGCGGGGAATACAAACAAACTGATTAAAGCAGATAATAATCTAATATTAAATATTGAATTTCCGAATGCTTGTAACCAGAATCGCGCCATGAGATAATACAGTGGTGAATGTTCTGGATGAGCAGCTAAGGCTTTAATACTATCGTTGAGATTTTTTGTCTCGTTAGGATATTGATAATTTTCCAGTAAGTTTTCAACGCTAATAACTTCACCGTTATAAACTTCATCTACTAAATCTGTGCTTGTATATCCAGAAATACGTAGAGAAGTCATGGTTTCGTCGTACCAGTAAACTTTTTGTTCTAAGTTATAAAACCGGAAAAAGATGCCGATAACTAGAAGGATCGCAATAATTTTACGAACATTAAATTTTTTTTGTGCTTTAGATGGTTTTCTAAATGCAGTTAGATTTGTCATTAAACAACCCTGTAATCAAATATTCTCATTCATAGGAGATTGTATTTATTTTTTTTAACAGAAAGATACACAAAAAATTAACCAGAGTCACACAAATAGACTCACTATAATGTTAGGATAAATCGAATAAATAGACGAATGCGCCTACAGTTTCAAAGAAGTCGATTTTTTTACCTATTTGATCCAGATAAGATTTAATCATTTTATTTTCACTCTTTACGTGAGCATGAGAAAAAATCAACCATACTCGCTTATTGCCACGTAATTTATTTAAATCTTGTTTATATCTTTCTTCTTCTGCTGCGGATAGTTTTCTACCTTCATTTTGATCTAATTCATCTACACCAATAATGTAATCATCTGGTTGATAACCATATTTTTCAGCATAATACAGAAATTGATAATGTCCTCGCTGATATATATAAATAGTATCTTCAGGTTGCTGATTCTCTTTTACATAGTCAAGAACATGTGTTATTTCTTCTTCTTGGTGTGGCTTTATTAATAAATTACTTGCAGAGGTTACAGGTTGAAAAAGTAATGCTGTTAAGAGGATTATACCCGGAATAAAAGTTTTTTTAAAACCCCTTCTTTTAATTAAATAATCGATTCCCTCTGCAATCAATAAAATGAAAAAAGGAGTTAAAAATAAAACTAAACGACTGCGGAAAGGATACTTCTGTAAAAAAGATGCGAACAATGTTGCTATTAATGGAGAAAGTAGTAGCAATAATTTTTCTTTTTGACGGCGAAATAATGATATACAGCCAACTAAAAAGGCAAAAATAGCTAACCCGTCGGTGATTCCAACAAAACCTAATGGTCTATAGAAAAATTTACCTAATGCATTAAACATCCAATTTATATCATAAAAAGATGATGGAAAGGCATCTCTCCAAGATGTCATTAAATTATTGTTATCATTTAAGCTCTGAACGGAAACGAAGTAAAATATAATAAAACTAATAGACCAAGTTAAGTAGATGACTAAACTTGGAAATATTTTTGATTTTCTTTCCTTTTTAACTATATCGATCGCTAAAACACTTGCTCCCACACCTGCTAAAGTAAAAACCGCTGGATGGGAAAACCAAATGCCTAAGCCTCCGAGCAATGAATAAACAATAATTTTAATCGTATTAAGTTTTTGAGTGGCAATTTGGATTACTATTAAGCAAGATAATAATGCCACAAAAACATCGGTTGAGTATTGTTTTAATTCGGTTGCATAGTAAACTAAATAATGCAAGCTGACAAAAAAAGCTAATGCAATGGGTACTGCTTGTAACCTTAAAAATCGTTTTGCTAATGTATAAAAAATTAATATAGAAACGATGCCGGATACTAATGGAAATAGTCTAAGGGCATATTCGTTATTACCAAAAATTTGAATTGCTAATTTTTCTATCCATAGAAAACCAATGGGTGCTCCTTGATCGTAATCTAGAGGTTGTAATAGTTCTAAATAGGAACGATTGACTATATTTAAAGCTAATACGGCTTCATCTGCCCATAATGAGCGATTGGATAAATATTGAATTAGTCTAACTAAGATACCGAAACAGATAATGACTAATGATATTGTTTCGGGTGAAAATATTTTTCTAGTTTGTTTTGGATTATTACTTATATCTAAATGATTTAAGATTTTTGGTTGCATATTTAAATAGATAAAGAATAATATTGAGGGAGTTTTTTAGAGCCTCGTAACGCAGAGGGAAGCGCAGAGGAATGAAAGAGAGGTATAGTTAAGATTTTTTTTGTGTTTGACGCATATTCTGAATAGTTGATAAATATTGTCCTAAAAAAGGAATTCCTCCCAGTGCTGGTAATATATATCGGGAAGTACAAAGTAAACCTAATGCAGCAGCAGTAGGAGCATTCATATACGGTTGATAAAAGGCAATTAGAGCGGCATCTCGCGTACCAACTCCAGCAAAAGTTAAAGGTAATAAACCTGCTAATATCGCCAGGGGAGCTAATGCTAAGTGGGCTAAAGGGGGACCCCAAGCTTTGAGAGCAAGGGTGAAAAACCATATTTGTAAAAGATGTCCGAACCAAATAATAATTGAAGTCAGTGTAATTTTTAAAAGATGACGTTTGTCTCTCCAGAAGTATTTATGCATTTCGCTCCAAGAATCGCGCAATTTTGCTATTTTTAAACGCATCTTCTTGGGTACAAATCTACCCGTAAATTGAAATAAAAAATTGGCAAATTGACGAGAAGCAATTAATAAGGATCCAACGATTAAGCCAAAGACAACGCTAGCTGTCATGATCCAAAACAGCCAGTCTTTTTGAGGATAAAGAGTTAGTCCAAAAGCACACCAGAGTAACAGCGATAGCATATCGCAGGCTTTTTCAAATACGACTAAAGATAAAGATAGGGAACCTTCTAAATGTCCCCTTTCTTTAATAAAATAAGCTTTAACTATATCCCCCATTTTTGAGGGTAGAACCATATTTAATACGCTTGCTGTTAATATCAAACGATTTGCTTCACCAAATCCCAAACGGGTACGACTGGGAGTAAGTTGTTGCAAGCGCCAAGCTGTTAGCATTGTTAAGGGTACAACCATACCCAAACTAATTACCATCCACAATCTATCGCTATTTTGAAATACTTCTATTAATTTTGGAAAATCGATTTTCCAGTAAATGATAACCAAAATTATCAGACTGACGGCGATAGAAATTAGTTTTTTCATAGTCTTTTTTTCATAACTGGCGCTTAATTTCTAATACTTGAGAAGGAGCGAGTTTTTTAACTTCCTCAGTTAAATCCAACCAAGGTTGTAATTGACTTCTTTGAAATGTCCGACTCATGACAACATAAATAGAAGTTTGATCGCAGCCAATACCTACAGAAATCACGTTATCCCAAGTCTGTGCGTGAAGTTCATCGATAATGTTCCATGTTTCATTTTGCCAGTAAAATCGGCGAATAAAGCGAAAAGGTGCGTCGTTTTTACCAGTAATTAAAATACGTTGTAATATTTTACGAATCAAGTTAGGAAAAAATCTCCCTACAGTTAACATGACAACTCGCAGAATAAGTAAATTGAGCGGTGTCATTTGCTTTTGTTTAGCCCATCCAAGATTTCCGCTAATTGTAATTTCATCATCACTAATATCTATTTTATAGGGTGCTATTAAATGTCCTACTGCATTTTTTTTCTTCCCTTTCTCTCGCACCTGCAAAGAAATTTGTGTATCCGAAACAACTAATTTATTATTGCGAAATAACTTGAAAACTCCACCTTTATTTAAGGCTAAATATAACTGTGTATTTGAACGACGATCTATCAATATTTTGGCATTCTTTAACCAAACACGATTCAAAGGAGATGTCTTTACTAACGATCTTTCTTCTACAAAATCACGCCAAGCTAATAAATAGTTCCAGGTATGATGTCCAATAATATGATCGTCAGCATAACAGGGAGATAAGCCATTTTCTAAACCTTGTAAAAAGCAATTATTAATTTGCAATGCTTCCGGTATCCAATGTCCAACTAATTCAAAACCGTGAGGGAAAAAGTTATAAGTATTACGGCTGGTATATTCACCACCATAGGAACCATCTGGATGAACAAATTCAGCAGCTAGTTTAACAGCTTTGATTAATGCTTCTTTGATGCGTATATCTGGATTCAACTGATAAATTCGTGCCAAACAAGAAATTGTTAAAGTATGATATCCAGGATCGCATCCTTCATATTCTATAAACCAACCTTCTTCATTTTGCCAGGAGAAAACACGCTCCAAACGCTGTACTTTGGCCTTATCCCAACGGTTAGTTTGTAAAAGTTGTGATAATCTTTCCAAACACAAAACAATTAATGCTTGGTGATTGGTTAACTGTCCGCTTTCATGATGGTGTGCTAACCAATCAGCACGTTTTTTAAAAAAGTTTAAAATCTCTTGAATTTTTGTATTTTGATTTTTAAATTTATCTTTTAAATTTAAAATTATATAACTTTCAATACAAGCCAATAGAGAAAAAGCCGCAGCCCCCGAAGCTCTTTCAAAAGGAAAATAATCATCGCAAGAACCATCTTGATGAGCGCTACGAGCCGCATACAAAATTCCTGCTTCCACCCAATCTTTTATTACCTGCTGATGATAATATGGATTATCCGGCACATCAGTATCGTAAATTAAGGCCAAAGGAAATACAAATTCCTGCGCCATTCCGCTGGGAAAATCAATAATTTTATAATGCCAAAAATTACGATCGAAGCAGCCATAAGTTGGACTATGAGGATTACGATCTAATAAAGTCAGAATTTTCGGAATTTGAGCCAAAGCAACGCGTGCGAATAAGTCTTTATTTATCATTTAAATTATTGAGCATTGGGCATCGGGCATCGGGCACTCAAGTAATTATTTAACTCCTAACTCCTAACTCCTAACTCCTAACTTTTAACTTTTAACCTTTAACCTTTAACCTAACTTCATTATCCATTTCTTGACGACGCATTCGTAATTGAGTTTCTTCAAGTAATTTACGATTTGCTGCCATTAAATCTGCCACTAAACCAAACATCCATAATTGAAAACCAATTAATATTAAAATTGCTGTTAAAATCAAACTAGGTATACGAGTACGCTCTGTTCCCATGAATAAAAATATTAGCCAGCGTATTCCTAACACTACCCCTAAACTAAAAGGTACACTGCCTAAAAGTGAAAAGAAACGTAACGGTCTGTAAAGCATGAAAATGCGAAGAATTGTAAATAGCGATCGCATTACATAGGAAGCATTACTTTTTACTAAACGACTGGGGCGGGAAACAAAGTTAGTTCTAATAGGTACGGAAACAATTTTCATGCCTTTTTGTCCAGCTTGAATAATTGTTTCTAAAGTATATGTATAACTATTAAATACATTAAATCTTAATGCAGCTTCGCGATTAAAGTCACGATAGCCGCTTGGAGCATCGTGAATATTAGTATTACTAGCACGACGAACTACCCAACTACCTAATTTTTGGAGTAGCTTTTTTATCAAAGAAAAATGTTTTGTCTTCCAAATTGGCCTAGCTCCGACTACAATATCTGCTTGTTTGTAAATAATTGGTTCTATTAGTTTAGGGATATCATCGGCACAATATTGATTATCAGCATCGGTGTTTACGATGATATCGGCACCCGCTTTCAATGAAGCTTCTAAACCAGCCATAAAGGCTTTTGCAAGTCCTTGATTGTGCGGTAATCTGAGGATATGGTCTACACCGTTGGCTTTAGCAACTTCAATAGTTCTATCTTTGCTACCATCATCAATTATCAAACATTCGATGGAATCAATTCCATGTATTCGCCGTGGTAATTCTGCGAGAGTAGCTCCTAATGTTGCTTCCTCGTTATAACAGGGAATTTGAATAATCAATTTTGTCATAATTCGTTCTTTTAAAAGGTTAGGCTTTAGGTAGCCCTCCTGCACGAGTTATTACTGTTAGCTAATTTAACTCTGCGTATCGCGAATTTTAACACAATAAAGTTAGTTACAGTAAGATTTTCATCAATTAACCGAAGATCTAGCAATCCTAAATAATTCATGAAAATTATAAGCAGTGTAAGCATATTGCTTGCTATTAAAAGTAGGCAAGATGCTTGCACTACAATTTTACGTATTAATAATCGTGATTTTTCACTTCAGGATTTAGAATTGCTGTATGAAAATTTTGAAAAAATGTATATCATACTATAAATCCAAAATTAATTACAGTTATCGAGGTAACTTTATTTAATAAACTTATGGAAAAAGATTTTTACCTACAGTATGCATCAGTTGAAGATAAACATTGGTGGTTTTTAGCACGTCGCCAAATTATAGAACAAGTAATTGTAAGATTAAAATTACCAAAAAATGCTCAAATTTTAGAAGCAGGTTGTGGTACAGGTGGTAACTTGCAAATGTTATCTCGCCACGGACAAGTTTCAGCTATGGAGTTAGATGAAATTGCTTGCCAACTTGCCAATCAACGCCAAGTCACTCAGGTAAAATCCGGTAGCTTACCCGATAATATTCCTTTCAATTTGCAATATGATTTAATTTTAATCCTAGATGTCATAGAGCATCTTGATAATGATTTATCTGCACTCAAAGCTTTGTATTATAAACTAAAGCCTGGAGGATGTTTATTAGTTACTGTTCCAGCATATAAATTTTTATGGAGCGAACACGATGAAATCAATCATCATAAACGTCGCTACCGATTAAAAGCCTTAAGACAGGTGGTAAAAAAAGCAGGTTATGAAATAACTTACGGAAGTTATTTTAATACTTTTTTATTTCCCGTAGTTGCAATATTACGTAGTTTGGAAAAACTATTCCCAAAACAAAATAAAAATCAATTTAGCAGCGATTTAGTATTACCATCAAAACCAGTCAATCAATTTTTTAAATGGATATTCGCTAGGGAAAGTTACTTTATCAATCGATTTACTTTACCTTTTGGCGTATCTGTTTTACTCTTAGCAAGAAAACCAAACTGATAATCGATCATTGATAATTGATAATTGATAATTGACTCAATATGACTAAACCCATAGTTTCTATCATTATCCCAATTTATAACGAAGAAGAAAATATTCCTGAACTATATAATCGTCTACAAACTGTCATCGAACAATTAGATGGTGAGGCAGAATTGATTTTCATTGACGATGGTAGTCGGGATAATTCGTTAAATTTAATCCGTAAAATTTACGAGCGCGATTATCGCTTTAATTACATAAGCTTAGCTCGTAATTTTGGTCATCAAATAGCTGTAACGGCTGGTTTAAATTTTGTTTGCGCTCAAATTGTAATTGTGATGGATGCGGATTTACAAGATCCGCCAGAACTAATTTTACCAATGATTGAAAAATGGCAACAAGGCTATCAAGTTGTTTACGCACAACGTATATCTCGTCAAAAAGAAAGTATCATAAAACGGTTTACAGCCTATGCTTTTTATCGTATTTTGAGAAGTTTAGCTGATGTAAATATACCTCCAGATACTGGCGATTTCTGCTTGATGGATAGGGAAGTTGTTGATATCCTTAATGCTATGCCCGAACGCAATCGTTACATACGTGGTTTGCGTGCTTGGGTAGGTTTTCGGCAAACAGCCATACCATTTGAAAGAGAGCCACGCTTTGCTGGAAAAGTTAAATATTCCTTTGCGAAATCTTGGGCATTAGCTATTAATGGAATTATTTCTTTTTCAAGAGTTCCTTTAAAACTTGCTACTTATTTAGGAATGCTTTCAGCAGGAGTTGCTTTATTAATGATATGTTTAGTGTTATATTGGCGTTTATTTGATTCTGCTTCTCCTTTAATTGGCTACAGCTTAATTACGATCGCACTGTTTTTCTTGGGTTCTGTGCAGTTATTTTGTATTGGTATTTTAGGCGAATATATTGGTCGTATTTACGAAGAAGTTAAAGGACGACCTATTTATACCGTAAAAGAAATGAGAGGAGTTACGAAAAAAACGGAGGTTAAAATTTAATAGTTAATAGTTATTTTATTGATCAATTATCTGTAATAAAAAAGTAGTTAAATATCAAAAAATAATATTTAAAATTTTATGAGTTGGCAAGAATTTTGTTTGCTACTTTTATCAGTTTCTGCAAGCGTCACGGGACAATTATTTTTAAAAATAGGTGCAGTAAAATTAGGCAAGGTGAATGCAGCAAATGCGATTAGTCAAATTACAGGAATTATGACAACACCAGAACTATTAATAGGTTTAGGTTGTTATGGCATTGGTGCTGTTATTTATATTCTTCTGCTTACTAGAGTTAATTTGAGTGTTGCGGGGCCATCTGCATCTTTAGTTTACGTCTTTTCGGTATTACTAGGCTACTTTATTTTTAAAGAATCTATTCCGCCAACGCGTCTTCTCGGTTTAACTTTAATTGTTTGTGGAGTCATATTAGTAGTTTGGCAAAAGTAAAAGTTTTTTCATTACTCCCTTCTGATTAATCGATTATCTATCAAAATTTATCCCGACTCTAAATAAACTCAGGAATAATTAAGAAGTTAAGTAAGATGAGCGAACATAATTATTTTTACTTATTTATCAAGTACAAATTAGGGTTATTTAGATGACTCAATCTAAAAATATTTTAGATAATGGTTTATTTTTCGCTACGGTAATGTGGCTTTTAAGCAGGATAGTAATAATTGTTGCAATGTTGTTAATTGCACCTTCACTTCCCATTCCAGAAAATGCTCAATCTCCTACTTTTGGCTGGGATGTTTTCTATGCATGGGATAGCGTGTGGTATCACAGAATTGTTATTGTTGGCTACGAATTTATCAATGATGGCAAACAATATTCCGTGGCATTTTTCCCACTTTTACCCTTACTAACTCGTTTAATTATGCACTTTGGCTTGCCTTTTAAAGTGGCAGGCACCTTATTAAATAATTTTGCATTTTTAGGTGCTTTAATTGTCCTATATTCTTGGGTAAAAGAAAGTTGTGGTACAAATGCAGCGCGTTGGAGTACTGCTGTTTTAGCCTGGTGCCCTTATTCTCTCTACGGAAGCGTAATTTATACCGAAGGATTATTCTTATTATTTAGTACCTCAGCTTTACGTGCTTTCGATAAAAAACAGCATATACCAGCGGCAATTTGGGGAATATTATCAACAGCAACCCGAATCACTGGAGTCATGTTGATTCCAGCTTTTTTATTCGTTTCTTGGAAGCAACGTAGAAGTGTAAAAGCTTATCTAGCTAGCTTTACAGTTGGTATTGGTGCTTTTCTTTATAGTTTATATTGTCTAATTAAATTTGGTGATGCTTTAGCATTTGTGCACGTACAAAAAGGTTGGCGAGACTCCACGGGATTCGCAGCGGAAGGTTGGTGGAAAATGTTAATGCAAATTATTTTCGGCTCTCCCCTATTATTTGGATTAATTGCGATTAGTGGTTTTTTACTATGGCGCTTTCGTCAACAATTAGCCAATATCAAATTGCGTAGTCTATTCTATTTCCTATGGTTATTATTATGGTTGGCTATAGGTGAACCTTTGTGGTTAGCTGATTCTAATCCATTTGTCACAATTCCTTTAATTAAGATTGCTATTGTCTTCGGCGGACTTTATTTATTATGGTATTCTCGAACTCTTATTCCTGATTGTGCTACTGTTTACGGCTTTTTTTCCTATGCTTTAATACTCAATACCGGACTTACCCTTTCCGTCGAACGCTACGCTTATGGTATTGTTTCTTTGTCTTTCGCTTTAGGGTTATTGTTGAAACGCTATCGTGGTTGGGGATATGCCATCGCCGGATTTTCCGCTATTTTATTAGCAAGTTTAGCTGTACAATTTGCTTGCGATCGCTGGGTAGCTTAAAAAGAATGTTAGAAAATCAAGATTTAAATAGCTTATCAAAACCCATGTTTTGTTATATACTCTACACTGTGTATCTATATTACAATTTTCTTTCTTCCCTAGAAATTTAGGTCATGGGTACCCGTCAAATTGGCGATCAAAGTAACCATACTCAGACTTATTTCAAATTCAAAGTAAAAGTCGATACCACTCTTATTTAGTTTAAATAAGGGTTAATCTTCCACTTTTTGACCATTGTTTTACCTTTCTCCAATATGATGAGTGCGAATACGGTGAATAAATCCATACATTAAGTTAATTACTTCAATGTAATTGCCTGATTAGAAATTATATATTTAGCAGTAAATTGTACCTTTTGAAAGCTTAAATTATTCTAAAAAAGAAAAAATTATATGTATTTTGTATTACAAGATTATTGGTTGGACAATGCTTAAATAAGTTTATGTAAAGGTAGGAACCGAAAAATATATCTTCAAATATTAATAAATTCAGTGTTTATACTGTCTGCATTCAAACATGTATTTGTCATCATTAATGTGTTGTAACTTTAACTCCTTTACATTAATAATTGCTGTATAAAAAATAGTTTACTCATTTAAACTGTAAATACAACATAAACTAGTTTAAAGTATAAAAAATGTTAGTACTTATGTATCTTTTTAACATAGGTAAAAAAACAAATTTCTGTATATAAATTGCTTCGAGAGCATCTAGATTGGATGTAAGACCATCTTTTAACCAGGTGAAACCAAATAGTTCGGCGCAGCGTCTAGTTGGGATATTGAGCTTATAACATAAGCATTACAAGCATCAATGTGAATATTTTAACCTTTTTTAAATGGACAAATTATTCATAAAAGGTAAAATAAACTCGATATATAGTCAAACTTATACCACTCAGGTCTAGTGCATCTGCCTATTCCTAGCAGTAAAAAAAATTCCGTATTTGGAATCTAAGATTTTGAGTCAAGGGCTTCCATGAAAATTTTCTTCTCCTAAAAAAATTCTCATGGGTACCCGTCAACAAACCTAAAATCCATCGGCCTTCCAAAGGCAAAATTCTGTTAACCTGTGTTTAATTTTTCAGGATTACTAGAAATTAATCAGGTAACAAATAAATAGAGAAACTGTGTTATAACTTACCGTCATATCCGTGAATGGCGGTTCATGCGTGAAGGAGCCGTGTCTGGTGGAAAATAAGAAGTCGTTAGTTTTACCCCAAGGAATATTAATTGCCCTCACCGCCTTGTGTGGCAGTTTTGCCCTGGGTTTTATGTTGCCTATCAATCGGGATAATATTAATGCAAACAGTAACCAACAAATAAAAGCTGAAAATATAAAAGCCGCATCTGGTTCACTTTCTCGTATAAAAGAATTTAAAAGCGCGATGCTTGCCACTTGGCAGCAGGAGGCGATATCAAAAGGTCTCTTCCATACGGTGCCAAAGCGCTTTCATGGTACAACAATAAAGGAAGCAAAACTTGCTCCAAATGATAAATTAATTGCCCTTACTTTTGATGACGGACCTTGGCCTAAATATACCGATCAGATACTGAAAATACTGAAGAAAAATAATATTAAGGCGACATTTTTTGTTGTTGGACAAGTACTGAAGAACTATCCCGACTTAGGAAAGCGAATAGTAACTGAAGGTCATACTATCGGTAATCATACTTGGAATCATTGGTATCATTACTTTAACAAGCAAGCTGCAGCATTAGAAATTGACCGTACCTCAGACCTAATTTATAAAACCACGGGCACCAAAACTACATTGTTTCGACCACCCGGTGGAATGTTGCATAATGGTTTGGCTGCTTATGCTAGAAGTAAAAAATATACCGTGGTGATGTGGTCTGCTGATTCTATTGATTACGCCCTTCCTTCGCCTCCTACTTTAGTAAATAGAGTAGTCAGACAAGCTACTCCTGGTGGTATTGTACTGCTGCATGATGGTGGTGGCCCCCGCAAAAATACTGTTGCTGCTTTACCATCGATGATAAGCAAGTTGAGAAAGCAAGGTTATCGTTTTGTGACGATTCCAGAATTGTTGGAACACCAGGAAAAGCATCAAAAGACGCTGACAGCACAAAATAAAAAATAGTTATTAGTTGTTAGTTGATAGTTGATAGTTGATAGCTATTTATCTATTGCTGATAGTTGGTATAGTAGGATCTCTATTAATTGATTTTCACGTCTAAAATTTATTTAGTGTTAATGGCTAATAAATAAAAGGGTACAGCGCATTTTGCTGTACCCTTATTGATTGATATGCAGCCACTGCCTACGGCGACTAACCACACCGGGAGCAACGAATGATAGTTAGTACGATTGCTTTAACAAACCATCAACCATCAACCATCAACCAACAACTAACCACCAACAACTAACTACTATCAACCAACAACTAAACCTTACTCAACTGTTTTTTTTGAGAACCAACTTGCTCCGAATCAGCTTCAGAAGGCGGCACTAACTGCCAGAATTTAGACAGAAATTCCTGCCAATTATCTAAAATCATTTTCGCTTTAGCTGAGGAGGTACGCTCGAAATGAGCGGCAATCAAATCTTTGAGTTGCTTTTCCCCAGCTTCGGTAACTACTCGCTGGATCCTAACAATCTCCGGATTAACTAATTCGGGGAAGTTACCATCTTCATCTAAGAAGTAACCCAATCCTCCCGTCATACCGGCTGCAACATTGCGTCCAACTTTACCCAAGACTACAATCACACCGCCAGTCATATACTCGCAACAATGATCCCCGGCACCTTCAATTACCGCCGTACCTTAGGAATTACGTACCGCGAAACGTTCGCCAGCTTTCCCTCTAGCAAATAACGTTCCACCAGTTGCACCATAAAGACAAGTATTGCCAATTATCACGTTTTGTGTAGGGTTATAGGTAGCCTCTGCTGGTGGCCTAATAATGATTTCACCACCATTCATTCCCTTACCTACATAATCGTTAGCTTCTCCCAATAATTTCAAAGTCATTCCATTAAGCAGAAAAGCACCGAAACTTTGTCCGACACTGCCATTAAAAGTAAGGTTGATTTGCCCCTTGAAACCCCTGTCGCCATACTTGGATGCAATTACCCCAGCAATGCGTGCCCCTATGGTTCTATTGGTGTTAACTACAGTTACTGTCTTATTTACCGCAGAATGTCCGTCAATGGCATTTTTGATTTCACTATCTGCCAATAAATCATCATCCAATACCGCGCCGTTGCTGTGAACTTCTTCGTGTTGCAACCAACTGCGATTATTTTTGCCATCGGGTAGTTTCAACAAGCAGTCAAGGTTCAGCGCTTTTGTCTTAGCGAGATCCACACCCGGGCGCATTTTCATCAAGTCAGCACGCCCAATTACTTCTCTTAGGCTTCGATAACCAAATTTCGCTAACAGGCTGCGTACTTCTTCAGCAATAAAGTAGAAGAAATTAACAACTTTTTCTGGGGTGCCCGGGAATCGCTTCCGCAATTCTTCCTTCTGAGAAGCCACGCCCACGGGACAGTTATTGGTATGACAAATCCGCGCCATAATACAACCTTCGGCAATCATGGCGATAGAGCCGAAACCATATTCTTCTCCCCCCATCATCGCTGCCATCAATACGTCCCAACCGCTCTTCAAGCCGCCATCTACGCGCAAAATAACGCGATCGCGCAGGCTATTTTCCATCAACACTCGATGCACTTCGCTCAATCCAAGCTCCCACGGAGAACCAGCGTGTTTAATCGAACTGAGTGGAGATGCTCCGGTACCGCCGTCATGTCCGGAAATTTGGATAATATCGGCGTTAGCTTTGGCTACACCGGCTGCAATTGTACCGATGCCGATTTCTGCTACCAGTTTCACGGAAACTTTGGCTTTGGGATTAATTTGATGCAAGTCAAATATTAACTGGGCCAAATCTTCGATGGAATAAATATCATGGTGCGGTGGTGGCGAAATTAAGGTCACTCCAGGCTTAGAGCGTCTTAAACTGGCAATATATTCGCTAACTTTTCTACCGGGTAATTGTCCTCCCTCACCGGGTTTTGCTCCTTGAGCCATCTTAATTTCAATTTGTTTGCCGCTCATCAGGTACTGTGGAGTTACCCCAAAGCGTCCCGATGCAACTTGTTTGATGGCACTTGAAGCTGTATCCCCGTTACGCAAACCGTTTAAATGAGGTAAGGTTGCCGAATTACCCTTTTCATCAACATCATTTAATTTCCGCATACGCACCTGATCTTCACCACCTTCACCAGAATTGGACTTTCCACCAAACCTATTCATGGCGATCGCTAAAGTTTCGTGTGCTTCTCGCGACAGTGCCCCTAAGGACATTCCCCCAGTACAGAAACGCTTGACGATTTCGCTCACCGACTCTACTTCTTCAAGATTAATCGGCTCTCTATCGCTTTTAAAGTCGATTAGATCCCGTAAAGCGGTTATGGGTCTACCTTGCAAATGTTTCTGATAAACTGCATAGTGGTCGTAATTTTTACCATCCACAGCCCGGTGTAGGGCTTTCGCCATTTCCGGACTGTTCATATGGTATTCGCCGCCGCGACGATACTGCACGAAACCTAGATTTTCTAGTTTTTTCGCGGTTAATTGGGGGAAAGCTTTGCAATGGATGGATAATACTTCTTGAGCCAATTCGCTAACGCTAATTCCACCAATGCGGGAAGTGGTACCGTAAAATCCCAAATCTAATAAATCTCTACCAATACCAATAGCTTCAAAAATTTGCGCTCCTTGGTAACTTGTCAGCAGCGAAATTCCCATTTTAGAAAGGATTTTCAGCAACCCGTTTTCTACAGCTTTTATATAATTACCTGTACTTTGCTCCAAGCTCATAGCTGCGATTTTGCCGCGCTGCATGAACTGTTGAGTTTTGGGATCGCACCACCAACTACGCAAAGTATCCAAAGCCATGTAGGGACAAACAGCAGCTGCACCAAAACCAATCAAACAAGCGAAATGATGAGTACTCCAACATTGAGCGGTGTGAACCACTAAAGAAGTATTCATGCGCAATCCCGCACCGATTAAATGGTGGTGTACTGCTCCCACAGCCAATAAAGGAGGAATGTAGGTATTCTCTGCATTTATGGCTCCATACTTTTGCCATTCCTGAGAATTTTCACAAATTTTATCGCTCAAAACCAAAATCTTGGCACCATTACGCACTGCTTCTACAGCTTGTTTCTGCAAAGATTCCACAGCGGCTTTCAAGCCTTCCCGCCCGCTGCCAATGGAAAATACGGTGGATAATTCAACTGTATTAAAATCCGACTTTTCTATCTCAATTAATTGAGCTTCAGTTAACACCGGCGATTCCAACTTGAACCGGCGAGCATATTCAGGTTTGGGATCGAGTAAATTGCCGCGCGAGCCTAATTCTACCTTCAACGACATCACCAATTTTTCCCGTAAAGGATCGATTGGTGGATTTGTTACCTGAGCGAATCGCTGCTTGAAATAGTCATACAGTAAATGTGGTTTTTCCGATAGTACCGCTAGAGGGATATCATCACCCATACAAAAAGTAGGTTCTTTAGCATCAATCGCCATTGGCTGAATCACCATCTCCACATCTTCGGTGGTATAGCCAAAAGCTATTTGATGCCGTAATAAAGCTTGTCTATCCTCAGCGTCGATTGTTGGTTGTTGGTTGTTGGTTGCAGAATGTCCATTACCACCATGACCGTTAGTACCGTTAACCTTCGTTCCATGACCATTAACAGCCAATGAATTATTTGATGCCCCAGTATTTGAAAACTCTTGTCGATACTCTCGCAACCATTCCCCATAGGGATGACTTTTGGCAACCCGTTGTTTGATATCCCAATTCTTGAGAATTTCGTGGTTTTCTAAATCCACAGCAATCATTTGTCCGGGACCTAGTCTACCTTTCTCAATAATCTTTTCTTCAGGGAAATCAACCACACCAGCTTCTGAAGCAACCACAATGTAGTCATCGTAGGTGATGCAGTAACGCGCCGGCCTTAAACCGTTACGGTCTAAAGTTGCACCAACTTTGCACCCATCACTAAATACTAATAGCGCCGGACCATCCCAAGCTTCTTGCAAGCCGCTATAGTATTCATAAAAATCTACTATCTCCGGATAATTACTTAAAGCCGGTTGATTTCTATAAGCCTCCGGAACCATAATCATCAATGCTTCCAAAGGGCTGCGCCCGGAACGTACCTGTAATTCAAATACGTTATCTAAAGTAGCTGAATCGCTGTTTTCGATCCGTACAAACGGCTGTAATTCCTGACTGCGCCCTTTCCAAAGGGGATGAGTTAAACTTGCTTGTCTGGCTCTCATCCAGTTGATATTACCCAAAAGGGTATTAATTTCTCCATTGTGGCCCAAAAGCCGCATTGGTTGCGCCAAGGGCCACTTGGGCATCGTATTTGTACTAAAACGGCGATGGTAGACAACGAAGCTACTCTTATAAGCGGGATTATTTAAATCGTGATAGAAATCACCCAAAACCGCCGAACGCACCATACCCTTGTATACAATCGTTCGAGAGGAGAGGGAACAAACATAAAATTCCTCTATCGACTTGCTATCTAAACTACGAATAGCTTTGGCAATACGACAGCGCGTGATGTAAAGCCTTCTTTCTAACTCATCGCCACTAACATCTTCGGCTTTCAGAAACACCTGTTCAATTTGCGGTTGATGTTCCTTGGCTTGTGCCCCTAAAACCGATCCATCTACTGGAACTACTCGCCATCCCAGTACCGATAAATTTTCGGAAACTGCCACCTGCTCTACAATTCCCCGGGCAGTATGGGCTGCTTGTTCGTCGCGGGGTAAAAATAGCATGCCCACAGCGATATTTTTATCCTTCGCTGCTTTAATGCCCCTAGCATTCCAATCTTGCTGTAACAACTCCCAAGGAATCGCACTTAATATTCCGGCACCATCACCAGAATCGCGGTCGGCACTACAACCACCCCGGTGTTCCAAACAAGTTAAAGCCACCAAACCTTTTGCGATGACTTCATGACTTTCTTGCTGCTGACGATGGGCAATGAAACCCACCCCACAAGCATCTCTTTCATCACCCAACCACCTTTGGCCTAAAAAAGTATCTGGTAATGCGATGTGTTTGTCTTGATTCATTTGGTTGTTATTCATAGAATGTCCCCCGACATCAAAAATTGCCATTCTTAGCACCAATTCTTGAAAAAAATTTCGATCGCAGAAATAGAGAAAACTGAGTTACCAAAATGTTGGAAAAAAAATTTAACTCTAGGCTTGCTTTTTTGTACACCCATGTTAAACTTATCCCGTTCTTTTTTATGTGTTTATGCTGAGTTGGGCGAGTTAATGTGCGTATCGCCAGTTTTCTATTTATATCTTGAGGCTATATATTTTCTCAATTAGCTTGTCTAAAATGCAAGCTTTTTTTTACTGATGTAGCTATTTCTCGCCGACCTGAAACAAAATTTATATCATTAGCTTCATTACTTTAAATACTGAAATTGCGCTAATTGGGTGCCAAAATCAGCGTATTACACTAATTGTCTATTTGCAATTGGCGATCGTCTATCTAATTGTATAAATTTTATTGCGATACGCCCCTTCAAAATCTGATTAATGCAAACTATACCCGTACAAATAGGGTGGAAGAAAAACGGTAAAGCACTTCAATAATTTATCTTGTACCAGAAAAAACTTTTATAACTTTTTGGCAATCAAGATGTCTTTATTGACGCATTATTTACAATTTTTATGCGTCAATTACCAATGTCAAGGGTGCCCGTCATTGTTTTCTAAGAGACAAAAGTCCATTTGTATCTACCACTTTAGAGTTACTTTACTGTGATGACTATTTCAATGTAAGAAATATCAGTTTTTTGAGTCACTACTTAACTAACATTATGGTCAAAAAGCTTTCTTTAGGTCAAGAAAAATTCCGCAGTGTTATGAGTCATAAAAACGATCGCATTTTTGTCAAGACTACGGCATTAACAATCTTGACGATAATGCTAAATTTGACTGCGACTTCCATTGCTAGGGCTCAAGCTTCCAATATAAATGTTAGCCCGCGATCAAAGGGCGAACAGGGGATGCCACACTCAAATCGACCTTCAGTTATATCAACTTCAAGAGGATTATTTAATTACGGTAATCAAATATCTCTTAATGGTCGCACCTTACCGGGAACTTGGCTACAACAAAAAGCTAAAACTGTTAAGATCGCGACTTATTTGAGTGACGGGGCACTGCGCCAGTTAATCGGAGTAGATTTATTAAATACTAACAGTCCAGAACTACAACCAGTACAGTGGTTTTCATCTGAGTCGAAGCGACAAGTTTTAACAGGATTACAAGCTCGCGGATATCGTTAATTAGATATTAAAAGATTTGCTAAAAAAGCAAAATGGGAATTAAAAGTTGATGGTGATACTTTAGTAATTTCTACACCAAGAGCTAAAGTCAAAAAAATTGTTCGAGATAAAGACTCCGAGCCACAACAGCAAATAATTATAGATTTGGATCGTCCAACACCTTGGAAACTGACAGCGGGTTCTTTAATTAAAAAACCAAAGCCATTACCTCAAATTCCTACAGATTCTCAAAGTGTAGTCATTAAAACTAATATTCCAACTCCCAAACCAGAACCCCCTGCAAGAGAGTGGATAATTACCATTGATGGAGTAGCAAACCGTAAATTGGTGCAGCGTTTTACTCCACCACCGCCAATACCACAACCGATACAACTAGAAAACATTTTCAACACAAAACCCCAGCCAATTTCTCCCTTGGCAACCCCCGAGCCACTTATTAAACAAGTAGAAGTAGTTAACAATCAAACAATTATCAAACTCGTAGTTCCCTTCGGCTTAACTCCTCGAATTAGTACTTTACCCAAACCCTATAGTTTAGTTGTCGATATTCGTCCCGATGCTTTATTAGGACGTTCAATTGACTGGGCACCTGGATTGCGCTGGCAGCAGAAGTTCCTATCTTTGGCTAACGAACGTTTTCCAGTAGTGTGGTTAGAAATTAATCCTCGCACATCCAAAGCCAAAATTAGACCTGTCGCTACCAACCAAGAACAACAGAAAGGTACCGCACCCCTAATCAAAACTGCACGAAAATATTTTGCAGCAGCCGCAATTAATGGTGGTTTCTTCAATCGCAAAAACCGTTTACCCCTGGGCGCAATTCGCCGGGATAATCAGTGGCTATCAGGCCCAATTCTTAACCGGGGTGCAATTGCTTGGAACGATGCCGGACAATTCTACATGAACCGCCTTTCCTTGGAAGAAAATTTAGTTATTTCAAACAATCAAAAGTTGCCAATTTCTCACCTCAATAGTGGATACGTACAGCAAGGAATAGCTAGATATACGCATTTATGGGGGCAAACTTATACCCCACTCACTGATAACGAAACTATTACAGAAGTGAGAAACAACCGAGTCACGAAACAATATGCAGGAGGGAAAGTTGGAGTTGGTGCCGTTCCCATTCCTAAAGATGGCTATTTACTAGCTTTTCGTGCCAATGCCGTAGATAATGCCCAACTACTGCCAATAGGAAAACCTCTACGTATTCTCAGTTCAACAGTTTCTCCAGAAT
>JBHJJJ010000268.1:0-8035 GCA_050042755.1 Rivularia sp. (in: cyanobacteria) | reverse complement strand
ATAAGTCATAAGTAAGGGACACAATATTATAAATACTAAAAATTCTAAATTCTAAATTTTAAATTCTAAATTCCTAACTCCTAACTCTTAATTCCTAACTCCTTGATTTTACCTTCTTGCTGCTCCTACTTTCTGTCCGGTTCCGTTGGCGTTGGCTGCATCTTCTGGAAGTTCTACACCAAAGACGCGGGAGAAGGTTTTCTCTACTTTATAGCCGGTATCTATAGATTCTAAAGGATCTTTCCGCAGTCGGTGACGCAGACACAGGGCGATAACGCGGCGAATGTCGTCTATGGTGACTTCATTTCTTCCTTCAAAGGCAGTTAAGGCTTTGGCGGCACGATTGGTTACGATGTCACCACGTAAACCATCTACGTCTAATTCGGAACATACTTCAGAAATTTTTACCCGGTAGTCATATTCCATATTAACGGAGGGTAAAAGTTCTTGGGCTTCAACGATGCGCTGTTGCAGTTCTTGTTGCTGTTGTTGGTATTTTTCAAGGAATTCGGGAGGATTTTGGTCAAATTCTGACTTATGTTCCACGATTTGCACTCTTAATCCTGGTTCTCTGACGGTGTGAATTTCGGCGTGCATTCCGAATCTATCAAGTAATTGGGGTCGTAATTCGCCTTCTTCGGGGTTTCCTGAACCAACAAGAACGAAACGCGCCGGGTGACGAATGGAAATTCCTTCGCGTTCGACGGTATTCCAACCACTAGCGGCTGAGTCTAACAGTACGTCTACTAAATGATCGTCTAATAAGTTGACTTCATCAACGTAGAGAATACCCCTGTTAGCCTTAGCTAAAAGTCCCGGTTCAAAGGCTTTGACACCTTCCGATAACGCCTTTTCAATATCGATGGTGCCGCAAACCCGATCTTCTGTTGCTCCCAAAGGTAAATCTACCATTGGCACCTTCATATGGTCTATAGGAATATTTTCGCCAAGTTCTAGCTTTTGACGGGCTTCATCACCCATCATATCTGGATCGCTTGGATGAGAATTGAAGGGATCTTCCGCAACCACGGGAACTTCCGGAAGTAAATCCGCTAGCGCTCGAATCGTTGTTGATTTACCGGTTCCACGATCTCCCATAATCATTACGCCGCCGACTTTGGGATCTATGACGTTCAAAATTAGAGCCAGTTTCATTTCTTCCTGACCTACAATGGCGGTAAAAGGAAATACCACGCGGCGGGCACTCTTTTTGTTTTGGGTTGTAGGATTCACTTATAAATACCTTTTAATATTTCACTCTAGCAATATGATTTTACCGGGTTAGCAGACCAAGCAGGTAAATAGCGAACTCATTTCTTTTGAAATCGACAATCCTTACTAGTATTCGACCACATAAGTTATGAGGGGTAGAATAATCGTACTGCGTTAGCCGCAGCAAAGCTGAACGCGAAGCGTGGGCGAAGCCCTTACATCTTGCTCGCTCGTCATAGCTAGCGAGCAAGATGCTCGCACTACCTAAACCCCGCAAAATTAATGTGGTGAAATACTAGTACTCGAACAAGCTAAAATTGCCGGGTGGGGAGAGAGGGGGGAGACAATGATCAATGATCAATGATCAATTATTAGTTGTTCACTGCTCACTGCTCACTGAATTGTTATCTGCTAGTAAGTTAATTTTTAAAAGTATTTTTAATCACTTAACACTTTGTTAATCTGGACTATACCATTGTATAAGTTTCACCTTGTAGTACTTACAGCTTATGTATTATTTCTAATTATATGGAGGCTGCTAGTAAATCTATCTGGGTTAAGACGTTATAAAAAATATGGGTTTGATGGTATGTCTATAGATTTAAGGAAATTTTTCCAAGCTACGAATCCTAGTAAAACTCTGGAGATTGAAAATGCTGAAGACCAAAAGTATTATATTGATTTTTCTTCAGTAAGAGGTGGCAAAATTATTGAGGAGTTGCGTGATAATATTACGTTTTTCTCGCCGGAAGAGCCTACTTGTGTATTGTTTACGGGACATATTGGATGTGGTAAGTCTACTGAATTATTGAGGCTGAAAACGGAACTGGAAGCGGAAGGCTTCTATGTGGTTTATTTCGAGTCTAGTGAAGATATGGAAATGGCTGATGTTGATATCGGGGATTTCCTGTTGAGTGTGGCGCGTCGGGTTAGTCAGAGTCTGGGTGATATGAATTTGGATGAACCCAGTCGATTGAAGGAGTTATTACAAGGGGCTTGGCGGGTTCTGAATGCTGAAGTTGTGGGGATGAAAGCTAAGCTTCCGGGTATTGGTGAAGTTGGTGTTAATTCTGATGAGGATAAGTTTTCTTTGGCTTTTGGTATTGGGGAAATTACGGCGAAGACTAAGGATGATGCAACTTTACGGGGGCGTTTAAATCAATATTTGGGTCCTCAGAAGACTAAGTTGTTAGAAGCGATTAATTCGGAATTACTCGAACCTGCTATAAAGAAGTTGAAGGAACAGGGTTATACTGGGTTGGTGGTGATAGTGGATAATCTCGACAGGGTAGATTCTCGCGCTAAGCCTTGGGGAAGACCGCAACAAGAGTATCTATTTATCGACCAAAGTGAATATTTAACGAAGTTAGGGTGTCATGTTGTTTACACAATGCCTTTGGCATTAAAGTTTTCTAATCATTATGGAAACTTGACTCAGCGATTTCCAGAAGACCCAAAAGTGTTACCAATGGTATCGGTGGAATTACCAGATGGGAGTATTTTTGAACCGGCAATGGTGTTGTTACGACAAATGGTGTTGGCACGGGCTTTTCCCGATTTAAATCCACAGGAGCGTCTGAATAGAATTAATGAGGTTTTTGACAATGCAAAAAGTCTAGATCGATTATGTCAGGTAAGTGGCGGACATGTACGAGATTTACTACGATTGTTAAATAACTGGATTCAGAGAGAGAGAAAACTTCCTTTGTCACATCAAACATTAGAAGCTTTGATTCGTTACCGTCGCAATGAAATGACAATGCAAATTTCTGATGATGAGTGGGAATTGTTGCGCCAGGTGAAGAAGCGGAAAAAGGTGAGAGGGGATTTGGAGTATCAAGCTTTAGTTCACAGTCGTTTAGTATTTGAATACCGCGATGCTGGTGGCGAATCTTGGTTCGATGTCAATCCTATTTTGGCAGAAGCGACTGAGTTGGAAGATTGAGAAGAGTTATAAGTTAGGAGCTCGCGGAGTTATGAATGAAGAATTTGAAGATAGTAAAGAATTGCAGAATAATCAGACAAAGGAACAAGGGGAGACTTTTTTCTCTTCTTCTCCCCTATCTCCCTGGGATCTTTCTATGCCCTCCTCCACTCTCTCACTCTCTGATTCTTCAAATGAAGAAGGCTTAGAAGAGCTTGCTTGGACTTTAGAAGCTTCGGTGGGTGAGTTTAAGCTAATTTTAGCGCGATGTAATTATTTGCGGTTGCGATCGCGTTTAGTAAAAAGACTGCGACAACTAACTGATATTGATGTGCGGATTCTTAATTTGGAGAGAACTGATAAAACTCTATATGGAACTATTGTTGAGGAGGTTAAGGATAATCCAACCGATGCTTTAATGGTTTTTTACTTAGAGTCTGTGCATAATTTAAAACAAATGTTTCGTGCTACCAATCAAGTGCGCGAGGAGTTTCGCAAGCGGTTTCACTTCCCTGTTGTCTTGTGGGTGACAGATGATGTATTGCCTCAATTAGTCCGCTCGGCAAACGATTTTGAGAGTTGGGCTACTACAACTGAATTTGCGATCGCTATTGATGAATTAACAACAACTTTGAGAAAAGACACCAATGCCTTATTTGCTACATCTTTAGCAGCCGACACTTATTGTCTGGGTTGGCAAATGGGATATCTGCGTCGCCGAGAAGTAATTACAGCATTCCAAGATTTACAAGGTAGGGGACATGAATTAGAACCTGCTCTTAAAGCTAGTGTAGAGTTTGTTTTAGGACAAGAAGCTTATTTGACAAATCAGATTGAACAAGCTTTGAAATATTATTATCAAAGTTTGACTTTTTGGCAAAGTTCCCTTGACACTCATCAATTATCCATAAAAGAACCAAAAATTTATTCTCCTCATCCCCCCTCTCCCTCCCAACAAAAATCTAAATTGGGGGTAATTATGTTTTATATCGGCTTATGCTATTTCCAACAGGCTCAAAGATATCGTTTGAAATCCGTTGATTTTTTACAAGAAGGGAAGAAATATTTTCAACAAAGTATTGATATTTTTACTTTAGCCAATCGTCCGAATTTAGTTGCAAAATTTATCAATCCTTTGGGTGAAGTTTTACAACGTTTAGAGAATTGGAGTGAATTAAAAAAGATTGCTCAAAAGTCTTTAGATTTACAGCAATTATATGGTAATCCCCTGCGGATAGCCCAAGCTTACGGTTTTTTAGCAGAAGTTTCATCAAGTCAAAGTCAATGGAATCAAGCAAAACAATATGCCTATCAAGCTTTACATAATATCTCCAAAGCACCCTCAGCACAATTACAACATCGTGCTTTATATTTACTGTTATTAGCAATAGCAGAAAGATACCTCGAACAAAAACCGCGAGCTGTGAAACATTTACAAATGGCGCGGGATATTGGTTCTCAAGATAACCCACATCAATATATTCGTATTTTACAGTCTTTGCAGGAAGTGTATTGGGAACAATATCGTTATTTAGAAGCATTTCGCGTTAAACTCGAACAGCGTTCTATTGAACAACAATATGGCTTTCGGGCGTTTATTGGTGCGGGAATAATTCAACCGCAAAGACAAGCGAAATTAATAGTAGAAACTTTACATACAACTTCCATACAAGCAGCATCTGTATTAGAAACAGTAGCACCAGAAATGACAGCATCTGGTAGAGGAAGGGATGTTGAAAAATTGTTAGAAAAAATTGCTCGTCCCGACTGTAAAATGATAATTATTCATGGATATTCTGGTGTAGGGAAAAGTTCTTTAGTACAAGCAGGATTAGTCCCAGCTTTAAAACATAATTCTATTGGTTTACAAGAGATAGTGCCAATTAAAGTGAGTATTTACACTAACTGGGTATATGAATTAGGAAAATTATTAATTCAAGCATTAAAGTCCAAAGGAATTCAATTTGGAATAGATGAAGAACCAAGAGATAAAGGTTATAAATTTCTATTCTCAAATCCAGAATCACCAGAAGATATTTTAGAAATATTACGACAAAGTGAATGGCGTAATTTACGAATAGTATTAATTTTCGATCAATTTGAAGAATTCTTTTTTGTTTATGATTCAGCTACTCAAAGGAGGCAGTTTTTTGAATTTATTGGAAGTTGTCTGAATATATTAAGTGTGAAAGTGATTTTATCTTTACGGGAAGATTATTTGCATTATCTACTAGAATGTAACCGTCTATCAAGTATGAATATTATCAATAATGATATTCTCAGTAAAAATATTCTTTATAAATTAGATAACTTTGCATCATCAGATGCTAAATCTTTAATTAAAAGGTTGACACAACATTCTAATTTTCATTTAGAGCCATGTTTAATTGAGCAATTAGTACAAGATTTATCGGCTAAATATGGAGAAGTTCGTCCAATTGAATTACAAGTAGTAGGGGCACAATTGCAAACAGAGAATATTACTACATTAGTACAGTATGAAAATTGCGGACCAAAAGAAGAATTGGTCAAACGCTATATGAAAGAAGTAGTAGAAGACTGCGGTACTTTGCATCGTCAAGTTGCGGAATTATTGTTATATTTACTTACAGATGAAAAAGGTACTCGTCCATTAAAAACTCGTTCAGAGTTAGAAAGAGACTTGCGAGCCTTATCTTTAGAAGAATTAAGCAAAGAAACTAATCAATTAGACTTAGTAATACGAATCTTTGTTGAAGCCGGTATAGTAGTTTTAATACCTGAGAATCCCGCCGATAGATATCAACTCGTACATGATTACTTAGCCTCATTTATTCAAAAACAGCAAAAACCACGACTCAATGATTTAATTGCAGAACTTAAAAAAGAGAGAAACCAAAGAAAACTCAGTGAAGACAAACTCAACCGTATTTATCAAAAAGTATTATTCGCCGCACTTATCGCCTTGGGAGTATTTACCCTACTAATGGCGCACGCTATTGGGTTTCCTTGGGAATGAGGTAAAGTTAGTACTTAAGAGTTAAAATCAAAAATCTTAACTGTAAACTATGGATAAGTTACTCGATGAAGCTGGTTCCCGAGAAATTGCTGCTCAAATCAAAAGTAAAGCTAAGAAGCCTTTTGACAATGCTTATCAAGCGGTATTAGCTACCGAGGGTGCAATTTATGCTCAAGGCTTTTTGGTGATTAAAAGTAAGCCTTATCGACTTCTCGAACATGCTTGGATAGAAATAGATTCGCGAATAATCGATCCACATTTACCACATTTAGCTAAGGAATCTCAGGAAATGTGGTACTTTACAGCACAAATATTTACCGTAAAAAAACTGAAAAAGATAATCGAAGAGTCAAAAGAAGATTATCCTGAAGATGACCCATTGCCAATTTATGGTGATGCGCCTTATGAATATTATGGGGATGTAATGTTAGGCGGTAAAGAATATTTATCCGCATATGAAGCCGCAACTGCGAAATGTCAAGAACTTAATCAACCGAATATTGATAATAATTAACAACTAATTAGATTTTCCATCACTTCCAAAGTATTCGCGGTATCCACAAATTTTGTCTTCGCGTACATCCAATGATATTGCAATTCGGTTTTTATAGGGTATCCCCATAAACTCTCCTTCGTCACGAAATTCAAATACTACTGTTGTTTCGTTGCTAGTGATTCTCTCGGTGGAAGTAAGTTTAATTACTCCATTTAATTCTTGTGAAATATATTCAAAAAATTCTTTTGCTCGTTGTTTCCCGATGTTTAAACCCTGGTATTTTCCTTGAGGAAACCAGAAGCTAAAGTCTTCTGTCAGCATATCCAAAAAATTATTCCATTCACCTGTTCCTAAACCATGCATTAAATATTCAAATGCCTGATGTGCAACTTTTAAAGTATTTTCTGATTTTTGGATCATTTTTTTATAATTTAATTGCAGGATTGCAGTTTTACATGAATTATTTAGATATGAAACAAGGTGATTTGTCAACTTAATCATCAGATGTTTGATAATAGGGATAATCTTCTAGTTGATAGTTGATAGTTGATAGTGGTTAGTGGTTAGTTGATAGTTGTTAGTTTTTTATTGTTCACTGTTCACTGTTTACTGATGAAGCGTTTCCGGAAATAAATATGTGATATCTTTTCCGTTTACGTCGGTGCGGGATAAAAAGTATGTGTGAAAAAAAACTCTGTGTCCCTCTGCGTTTACCTTGGCGTAACTTTGCGTTAAAAAATATATAATTCCGATGCAGACGGATTTGATATGATGCTTATAAAGTCGGCTTTTTAGCCTCATGCATCAATTGATTCTCCCAAGGGGAAGCCAGTAAGGAAGTATTCTGGCAATAATATTAAACGACACTCGGTTCCATTAAAAGCAGTATTCGCGGCAATTTCCCCAAGCGTTTAATGGCTTCTTTACGGCTAGTTACGCGGTTAACTCCGTGAGTGGTAACTTGCAGCGCCAAGGCAATATAAGAATTAATCGTATTTTTTTTATTCGAGTAAGTAGGTGAGAACTATTTACATACAAATCTATTTTCTAATAATTGTTGCTCTTTTATTCCATCATTTACTTGATAAAATAAAAATACCCATTATTTACAGATAATCCAAGTTGCTAGTTACAAACAATCCGATTTTTAAGTAAAAATTGTTTTGAGATTAGTACTTCTAATTACAAACGTATTACAAGTATGTCAAAAAACTATGATGAGTTATTGACTAACAACTTGCATTTTTATATAAAATTGTGCCGGGTGATACTCCAGGGCAAACGCCGAACTGTCATTAATTCGGCTATATTGTCAATAAAGTCTGAAATACTCCCATTATTCATTACTTCTTACTTCTTACTCATTACTTCTTACTCATTACTTCTTACTCATTACTTCTTACTC
>JBHJJJ010000267.1:0-43465 GCA_050042755.1 Rivularia sp. (in: cyanobacteria) | reverse complement strand
ATTAGATGTAACCGAGGAATATACCTCCAAAACTTGCACCAAATGCGGGCACGTTCATGTTAACTTAGGCAGTTCTAAGAAATTTAAATGTCCATTATGTGGGTATAAACTTCCTAGAGATTGGAATGGCGCTTTGGGAATATTTCTCAAGGCCTTGCGAGATATTGCCGGATTGGATGCTTTGGTATTCAGTACGCTATGTCCGGATAAATCCTAGATATCCGGGCTTGAAGTATCTGGGAAGCACACTCATTAGGATAATAGAATGGCTAACTGGTTGGAGCATACCGTACAAGTGGAGGTAGATGTTCCTATAGATATAGTATGGGGTATGTGGTCGGATTTAGAACAGATGCCTCGCTGGATGAAATGGATTGATTCGGTCAAAGTTCTCGAAGACAATCCAGAATTATCTCTTTGGAAACTAGAGGCTGGTGGATTTAATTTTAGTTGGCGATCGCGCATTCTGAAATTGGTTCCTCACCAGATAATTCAATGGGAATCAGTTGATGGCTTACCGAATAAGGGAGCCGTCAGGTTTTACGATCGTAAAAATACTAGTATTGTCAAACTTACCGTTGGTTATGCAATACCCGGTGTGATTGGCAAAATAATGGATAACTTATTTTTAGGAAGAGTCGTAGAATCAACCCTGCAAGAGAATTTGGAAAGATTTAAGGAATATGCTCGGGCATCGGTTAATTCCCAAGAATAACATCGTTGGTTAATAATAATTTTGAAGGTAAAGACGATTACCAAGTAGGATCGCTAAATACGTTAATTGTTAATTGTTCTCGTCCTGCTGGAACCGAACTGATACAAGCGCGGATGACATCTCCACCTTGTACCTCTACCGTGCAAGCGTGACAAGAACCCATTAAACAACCCGTAGGAATTAATACACCTGCTCTATCGGCGACATCCAGCAGAGGTTCTCCGACTTCAGCATCAACATTCACATCATCTGGTAAAAAATGAACTTTAACACTCATATTTTTATTAGTTGTATTTGATTATTTATATTTATTAGTTACGACTTAGTTGATAGCAGTTAGTAGTTAATCTATCGGCAGCACTCGACGGATGAAAGCAGGATAGTTGTATACTACGAGTATATACTTGTTAATTTAACAACTAACCGCTAACAACTAACTACTAATTACTAATTACTATCATCAAACTACGATAATAAAACACTTAAATCTAAATAGCGTTCTACATTTACCGCCAGAGAGTCCAAAAGTTTTTCTCTTTGTTCGCGGTAATTGGGAACACCAGTAGGTAGAGATTTTAAACCTCGCTGCTGACGGAGGCGATTTAACCAAGCCCGCCGCCAAGGGCCATTATCAAACATACCGTGAAGATAAGTACCCCAGACTGACTGACACTTATCAACTAAACCTAAATTAGTATCGTCAAATAAAGCCTCGAAACCTTGAGAATTTGGACCTTGTGTTTCAATACGGGAACGTCCTTGATGGATTTCAAAGCCATGAACTGGTAAGCCTGCTTGAGGGAAATTAGAGGTAACTTGACGCTGTCGGGCAATTTTTTGTCCCGTAATTACACTTTTAATTGGTAATAATCCTAAACCTCCAAATCTACCTGCTTGTCCTTCTATACCTTCTGGATCGGCTATCATCTGACCTAAAATCTGGAAACCACCACAGATACCTACTACCGTACCACCTGCTGCGGCATAATTTTGAATTTGCTCAGCCATTCCAGTTCTTTGCAGCAGCAACAAGTCAGGTATTGTAGTTTTTGTACCTGGAATAATTACCGCATCTGGATGCCCTAACTCATGCTTTGGACTCAAGTATTTGACTCCAACACTAGGTTCTGACTCCAGAGGATCGAAATCTGTAAAGTTGGCAATTCTTGGTAACTTTACAACAGTAAGATTCAGCTCGCCATGAAATTTGCGGGGTTTTCTTTCGAGTAAATCAAGGGAGTCTTCAGCAGGAAATACCTGTTCTAGGTAAGGGATAACTCCTATGACTGGTATACCAGTACGTTCTTCTAACCATTTAATGCCAGGTTCCAAAAGCGAACGCTGTCCCCGGAATTTATTGATGACGATACCCTTTATTAGAGCGCGTTCGTCTGGTTCCAACAACTCCAAAGTACCAACAACATGAGCAAAAGCACCACCACGCTCAATATCAACAACTAGTATAGTCGCAGCATTTAAATGCTTTGCAACACGCATATTAGTTAAATCGCGGTGTTTGATATTGACTTCTGCAGGGCTACCAGCACCTTCGCAAACTATTAAATCAAATTCCATTCCCAAGTTATGGAGTGATTCTTCAATTGCTCGCCATCCCATGTCAAAATATTGTTCGTAGTAATCGGCGGCACCTACTTTCCCTACAGGCTTACCCTTAATAATCACCTGGGAAGTCATATCCCCTTGGGGTTTTAATAAGACTGGATTCATTTCTATCCAAGGAACAACTCCCGCAGCCCAAGCTTGTACCGCTTGTGCATAACCTATTTCTCCGCCATTGGCTGTTACATAAGCATTATTAGCCATATTTTGACCTTTAAAGGGAGCCACTCGCCAACCGCGCCGTGATAAAATACGACAAATTGCGGCGGATAAGAGTGATTTCCCTGCGTGGGATGTTGTCCCCACTACCATAATTGCTTTCATAATTGACTATCAGCTTTTTTTTATCGGACTTATTAACTTATGGGATGAAGCCCGGGAAAATCTGATTTCCGATCGAGCTATTTATAGTACTTGCTCTTGAAATCGAATCCCTAAGTAATTAAGGTAGATTTTATTTTCCCGTTTATAAAGACTTCATCAAGGCAGTAGAAGCTTCCAGATTTATTATTCCCCCCTTAACCTCGCTCCTAACTTTTTTTCACTTAATTAATTTAAAAAGGTAATCTAAGTATACGCGAAGCTCCATTGTAAAAGCGATCGCCAAATGTTGGATTAGCCCCAGCCTCGTATAATGAGTTTTCTACCAGTTGACGACCTAAAGGAGTCAAGCGAAAACTATCTGTAATTCCTTGTCCATCAACTTCTCGCCGCAATAAGCCCACTTCTATTAACCATATCAAAGCATTATCTGCAGCCAATTCAGAGATGGAACGTTTTGTAAAGTTATTTTCAATTCCATTTCTATCGGTAATTTCACTCATTGAGACACGTTGTGAGAGCATCTGTTCAAATAAACTTAAATTGAAAGGAGAACATCTCAGCGCTCGGGAAGCTCTTTTTAGGGTGGAAGCGGGATAGGTAAAACTTTTTTGGGTTTGCGAATCAACAGCAGGCATTTTGGATATATTGATATTGTTTTTACTTACTATCTTAATAGTAATATTGTTCTAATTTGAACCTAATTTCTCAAGTTATCAGATTTAAGGCAATTAGAGAACGCATTTTCTTGAAGTTGAAATTCACTATTCTAGAGAATATAGGTATAACTCGATCGTAGAATCAACAATTTTCGCTAAATTTTAAATTGGTTAATGAAGCAGTAGATATATTCAATTAAGTCATAATAATTAAGAAACCCGGTTTTTTGAAAATCCAGGTTTGTTAATACTTCAAATTATTGCAGTTATTAATATAGCAATAATCTAATTAATAGATATTTATAAGAAAATACAGATTAATTAATTCTTTTGGCATATTTAGGAGCTTTCATCTGTAACAATACTCCTATTAAATTTACCTATTTTAGTGAATTATTTTTTCACAGTTGATAGCTTAATCTTAAAAAAAACCTTCTTCCCTCTTACTTCTTTTAATCTCAATACTTACAACAATAACAATAAACATTTACTCCCTTGCCGGTAAAAGGTTAACTATGGTGTTGGTTGGGTTTAACTCGGTTAAACCCAACTTTGCCCTGGGTTTCGTCCCTCAACCCAGCCTACAATTTTTCGGTAATTTTAGAGCAGGAGAGGAGTAGTGCGTGAGTTCACAAGCCTTATTATTAGGTTCCGATATCGCTCAAAGTGTCACACAGCCTAAAATAAAATTTGCCCGTTGCGGCCATTCCTAAATCTCTACTCGTAATTCCAAAGCCATCACGTTTTACAACAACGCATCCTTATTTTAATTGAGCGTCTTTTTATACAGAAATAGTATACTGAATTGTACTATCTATATAGTACATAAATCCTATAGTTTATTGATTGGCGAGCATTTAGGATAAAATACTCATTGCAATACATAGGAATAAATTCCACTAAAGCTATGCCTCTACCAGTTGGAACCGAAGCACCTAGTTTCACCACCAAAGATACTGACGGCAACACCGTTTCTTTGTCAGATTTTAAAGGTAAGACAGTAGTTTTGTACTTCTACCCCAAAGATGATACTCCCGGTTGTACCAAACAAGCTTGTAGCTTCCGGGATGCTCGTCCACAATATCAAAGTAAAGATATCGTGGTTTTGGGTGTAAGTGCAGATGATGAAGCTTCTCACCAAGCTTTCACTCAAAAATATAACTTGAATTTTCCTCTGCTTGCTGACACCAATCAAGAATTAATCAAAGCTTACGATGTTGATGGTGGCGGTTATGCTAAGCGCGTTACCTATGTAATTGATGGTGGTGGCAAAATTGTTAACGTTGACTCTAGCGTTAACACCACTACTCATGCTGAAGATGTCTTAAAATCCTTGGGTTTATAATTTCTAAATTCCCAAAAATGTAGAGACGCGATATATCGCGTCTCTACAATCATGGAAATCAGTTAAATTTGACTAATTCTAATTACCGGGTGCAGTTTGTGCTGGCGTATAAACCGGTAATGAAAAGTTATAATTACTTGGCTGTTGTTGTCCGTTTGTGGATTGATTTGTACGTTGTTGAAGCAAACGTCGTTGCTTTTCACGGAATGAGCCTGCTTCAGAATTAATGTTCTCAGCATTTTGAGAAGAAAATTCTTGCCAGTTTAAGGTACCAAAATTGGCACGATGAATCAAACTCATTGGATCGAAACTACCACTTTCAATTCCGTTTAGAGATCCTCCATCACCTTGTTTGTCAAAATAATCATTTTGGTATTCTGGTGCTACGTAAACGTCTTGACTGGTTTGAGCAAAACTTGAGTCGGGTGCAATTATACAAGCAATACCCAACCCGGTAACAGTTGCAGCAACTAGTTTGTTAAGCTGTAAAATTGAGATTTTCATCGAATTTTCCCCCTTTTATAACTCGAAATTAATGGTTCTAACTTACGCAAGAGTACGACGTAGGCGGGGTTGAATGCTTAATAATGCGACAACCGCAAAGCCTAACAATACTAGTATTGCACCGCCGAAAGTTACATCGCCCCAGAAAGCGTGCATTACTATACTATTTAATCCCCAAGTCTCGTGAATGTATAAATAGCGAATTGGTTCGATTGCGTAGCTCAGGGGATTAAGTGCTGCTACAACCTGCAACCATTGAGGCATAAATGATAAGGGAGCTAAAGCTGTACTGGCGAATAATAGCGGTAAATTTGTGACAAAAATTACGGCTATTAATTCAATATGTCCCGGTAAAGCAAAGGCTAAACCTAATGAAAGAGCCGTTACACCCAAGGCTAGCAGAAAAACTATTAAGGCGATCGCGCTCAAACCTGCTGCTGTAGGAATACCCGCACCGATAAATGCCGCAGCACCTACGATTACTGCTGCTTGCAACAAAGTTTGGCTGACAATAAAGATTGCTGAAGCAAAGACAATAGAAAAACGGGATGCAAGGGGAGCAACTAATAATCGATTTAAAAAGCCGAATTCTCGATCGAACATTACGGGTAAACCAGCATTCAACGCTCCAGCGAAGGCTGTAAATACTATTATTCCAGCAGTTAAAAATTGACCGTAATTTGTTGTATCTCCGAAAATTCCTTTTGGTGCATTTTGGAAAAGTGCGCCAAATAATATCAACCACATTATAGGTTGAATAATACTAGCCACCAAACTAGAAGGGCGGCGCTGTAATTGAATAAATAGACGACGAGTCAATGCCAAAGTTTCTTGAACTAACTCGCTTAAAGCACTTTGATTTGCATCGCTATACAGTTGTGGCGATACAACTTTTTGCAAGTTAATATCTGATTTTGGAGGTAAAACAGTACCACTCATGATAATTTTCGATTTTGGATGTTAGATTTTGGAGTAAAAGCTCGCGGAGTTGGGAGTTAGGAGTGGGGAGTTAGGAGTTATTAATTCAAAATTCCCCAATTACCAATTACCAATTACCAATTACCTACTCCTTATTTCATACTTTGTTTCTTTTCAGCTTTTATATCGCGAGTTCCTACGGCAGCTAATTCGGCATCCATTAAAGTACGTCCTGTTGCTGCGAGGTAAACATCATCTAAACTAGGACGAGACTGGGAAATACCGAAAGTAGGTAAACCGGCATTATTTAAAGCTTGTTGTATAGTAATCAAAGCATCGTTCTCTTGGCTAACTACCAAGTTTAAGGAGTTTCCTTGAGCGCCGTAGACGATTACTTCTTTTACAAAAGATAAGGGGGTAAGTAAATTCTTTGCTGTTTCTGCTTCTTCATCTGAGGTAAACTCGCGAATGCGGAGAGTAATTCTATCTCCCCCTACTTTATCTTTTAATTGTGATGGGGTTCCTGTAGCAATTACCTCACCACGATCGATTATTGCTACTCTGTCGGCCAAAGCGTCAATTTCTTCTAAGTAATGGCTGGTAATTAATACTGTTGTTCCTGCTTCTCGCAACTTCCTTAGAAATTCCCATACCACGAAACGGCTTTCTATGTCAAGTCCAACGGTTGGTTCATCTAAAACTAATACACTTGGTGCATGAAGTAATCCGGCTGCTAAATCTAACCGTTTACGTAAGCCACCAGAATAAGTTCCTGTTTTATTGTTGGCGTATTCTTGTAAACCGAGTAAATCTAAAACAGTATTAATACGCTGTTTTATCAATTTTGAAGGTATATGATAAAGTGCTGCTTGGAGTTGCAACAGTTCTCTCCCTGTAAGCACCTTATCTAAAGCAACTTCTTGCGCCACATAGCCAAGACGTTTTCTTGCTTCTTTGGGATTATCTATTACCGAGATTCCAGATACTTCAATCTTACCGGCATCTGGCGTAGTCAAAGTACACAAAGCACGCAGGGTAGTAGTTTTCCCCGCGCCGTTGGGGCCGAGTAAACCAAAAATTTCCCCAGTTTCTATTTCAAAGGAAATATTCTTAACGGCTTGGGTAGTGCCGTAAGACTTCTTTAAATTTTCGACTAAAACGGCAGCAGCCATTGGACATTAACTCTTAAATATACAAAACTCAACAAATTCTATCTTTATTGTAGAAGTGTAGCGACAGTTTGGAGTTAGGAGTTAGGAGTTAGGAGTTAGGAGTTAGGAGTTTGGAGTTAGGAGTTAAAAATTTCTTCGCCTTCTTCCCCCTCTCACTCAGACGGGTAAGCGGCACAGGAGTTAGTGGCTCGGGGAGTTTAAATCCTTGGCTGATTTTCCCATGATTATCCTTATCTTGTCATCGACTTAAAGTAGCAATAAATGTATTAAGGCACTTAAGTAAGGTATTTATATCGATTACGTTACTAGTGAATAAGTGTAAAAATTAGCTTATAAACTACGGGAATTCACACTAATGGATGAACGCCGTCTGCGAGAATATATTTCTCTGATTAAGGAACTTTTAAATTGTCCTAGTGGGGAGGAGTTTGTAATCTTAAAAGCCAATACAAAATTGGTTGATGAAGATCTAATTATGGTGATGGAACAGATAGCCATCAAAGCAGAACAAGAGGGTGCAACTGGTACGGCTGAATTCTTACGGAATTTAGTTCAAGAACTAAGTGGTATGTTAGCACAAGCTACAAAAACCTTCAATTCTGAAGATGATGAAAGTCCTTCTGTTTATTTAGAACTGATTGAAAAGCTAATGAGTTGCCCTAGTGGAACCGAAGCTGAAATATTGCGTAAAAATCAAGATCTAATTGATACGCAATTCGTTTTGACTTTATCACAAGTGGCAGGAATAATGGCAGAAATTGGCGAACAGAAAGCTTCTGAATTTCTGCAAAGTATTGCTACACCTTTGGCTAAGGGACTGAAAAATTCCTTACCGCCCAGCTTACCTTCCCAAAATTATCTAGATTTTTTGGGTGAAGTATTGCGGACTATTTCCAATACTGGTGGTAATGCAAAAGTTGTGTATCCCTTATTTGCTGCGAATTTAGATAAACTAAATACGCATTTTGCCCAAGTTATGGAAGACTGGGTGAAGGAAACTGTGCAGAAAGCTCAACCTGCAATAGCCCATAGTGTCTTAGTCGATATTGTTAATTTTAGTGTATTAATTCAGCAGTTTTCCTTAGGTAATAAAGCCGAGAACTTAGAAATTGCGATTAAAGGTTATCAGGTAGCATTAGCTTATTTTAATCGTGAAGATTATCCCGAAGAGTGGGCCGGAACCCAGAACAATCTTGGTAATGCCTTGGTCGATCGCATCACTGGGGATGGTGCAGAGAACTTAGATGAAAGTATTAAGTGTTACGAGCTTGCATTAGAAATCTACCAGCACGATACTTTCCCTGAAGATTGGGCGATGACTCAAAATAATTTGGGTACGGCTTATAAAAGTCGCCAAAATGGGGATAAAGCAGAAAATCTGGAAGTCGCAATTCAACATTATTTTGCCGCACTTGACGTATATCAACGTTCGGTATTTCCGTATCAATGGGCGACAATTCAGTACAACATGGGTAATGTGTATTGAGGTAGCATTTTTGGTGAGAAGGCAGAGAATATAGAAATTGCCATACTCTCTTACAATGCAGCCTTAGAAGTCTATCAGATGGATCTGGTCCCCCAGCAATGGGCAATGACTCAATATAATTTGGGTAATGCTTATAAACAGCGGATTCGTGGGGATAAGAGTGAAAACTTGGAAAAATCTCAGGAATTCTATCTAGCTGCAATGGAAGTCTACAAGCGATATCGGAATCCTGAAGAATAAATTCTTCTGAAGGGGATTCATATATTCAAGAAACCCGGCTATTTATCAAATAAGTCGGGTTTCTTTAATAATTGGGTTCTTTTTGGTTTGTTTTCCCCGAAAATGTGTGGAGACGTTATATATAATGTCTCTACATTGCGTAGGCAGAAAAACAAAACCGTAAAAATTAATGCAACAGACTACTAGATTAAATCTGGAAATACCGATTGTACCGCAGGATGCACGATACGATGACGATCCACATTTAACCCTTTAGCCAGTGCTGAGTTATTTACAAACGCTTTCACTCCCTCCGAGGCTAACTGTCGCACATAAGGTAAGGTACTGTTATTTAATGCTTGAGTCGCAGTCCAAGGTACCGCACCGGGCATATTAGGTACGCCGTAATGTAATACTCCAAGTTCAGTGTATACTGGGTTCGTATGAGATGTGGTGCGTAAAGTTTCAATGCAGCCGCCTTGGTCAACTGCAACATCTACAATTACCGTACCGGAATTCATTTTTTCAACTAATTCCCGAGATACTAGAGTCGGAGCTCGTTTTCCTAAAATTAATACTGCGCCAATCAGTAAGTCGGCTTGAGGAACAACTTCTTCAATATGAGCAGAATTACTATAGAGTAGTTCAACTCTAGAACCGAATAAAGTTTCTAAATAAGATAAGCGTTCGACGTTAACATCTAAAATTTGCACTGTAGCACCCATGCCAACTGCTATTTTTGCGGCTTCGGTACCTACAACACCACCACCTAGAATTACTACTTTACCCGGTTTGACTCCCGGAACTCCACCCAAAAGTACTCCTCTACCGCCTTGTTGACTTTCTAGGTATCTGGCCCCAAACTGCACCGAAAGACGACCGGCAATTATACTCATGGGAGTAAGTAAAGGTAGTCTATTGGCACCTGTTTGCTCTACAGTTTCGTAAGCGATCGCCGTAATGCCACTATCAATTAATTGTTCCGTTAATTTTCTATTTGCTGCTAAATGTAAATAAGTAAATAATATCTGTTCTTTTTGTAAGTATTTATACTCTTCTTCTAGAGGTTCTTTAACTTTAACAATTAATTCGCGATTCCAAGCAGATAGAGGTGTAGTAACAATTTGTCCCCCTGCACTGATGTAATCATCATCCGTAAATCCAGCACCCATGCCTGCTTGGGTTTCTACAAATATATGATGACCAGCTTCTTTTAAAACCCTGACACTCGAAGGACTTAAGCCCACTCGAAACTCTCTATCTTTTGTTTCCTTGGGAACACCGATTTCCATGTACTGCCCCTAATTTGATTTGTTATTTTAACTGTAGTGTGTCAATTAAATGGCAGTCATGCTGAATCAAATATTACTAATTTAATTTTAAAGGTCCTAAATTCTTCAAATAACCCCGGTATCAACTTTTTTGACGGCCATAATTACCTTGTGACGTTATATAAAAAATAGTAAAATTTTGTAAAGATATCGCAAGATCGCCTAGATTTTTAAATTCATCAGTTCAATTACTCAAATGAGAATCTAGGTAAACAAGCTCACTTTCGTTCCAGGAGGTATTTCCCATGACAGTACAACAACCGCAACCAACCGTTACACCCAAGCTAGAAGAACCGAAGCTAGGCTTTAACGAATATGCTGAACGTTTAAATGGTAGAGCCGCGATGATTGGTTTTATGATAATGGTGGCAATTGAATGTATAACTAATCAAGGAGTTTTATCCTGGTTAGGACTAAGATAATATGCAGTAAAAAGTTTATATCTTCCATTGCTGTTTAAAGTTTGGTTTCCTGATAATGGTCCCTTTAGGAAAACTGAGTTAATTCTTTTAGAAACTCAGTTTTTTTAAGTCTTGTTGAGAATGTTATAGGATACCAGGTATTACGGGTTTACCAAGAGTCGGAGCTAAGCTGTTAAATCCTGAAAGTGGGGTGTAATAACCCTTAGTCTACCGACTTTGGAAAATTGTTATAAGTAAGTAAGGTATTTTTATACAAATTTTAATTTTTTACTCACAAATAGTGTAAAAATATTCTCGAAGGCAGTATTAATGTATAAAACAGTTTTATTAGTAGTTAACTGTTTTTCCTATGAGTATTATTCTAAACTTGCAATTAAATATAAATACGAGGAATAATAGTTAAACTTATAAAATCTAAATTTTTAGTAAACCTAAGGGAATTCCTTACTTGCGTGTTGAATAAATTTATAATAGCATTAACACCTTGACATAAAGAAGCTTATTAAGTATGAGCTCTATGAGTAAACTTATAGTAAAGAGGAACTAAAAACACGCTGTGATGAATGCTGTATTTCCTCGTATTGTAAAATCTGCCTACCGCAAAGAACCGCTAATCACCATATTAATTACCATGGGAATAGTGGATGCATTAATAGGTGGATTTGATGACAGTTGGACATTGTTTATTTTTGGCTTGGGAACTGCCGGAGTAGCTTTAACAATTCGGTTGTGGCGAATTCAGCAACGCCCTTCTGTACAAAATCAAAATGAAGAATCCGTAAGAAAATTATACCTGCCTTCCCATTCCTCCAACTCGTCTTTACCAATGCTGAGTATCTCTAAGAAGAAACCTCCCCAATAAAAGGTTAAAGACAAAAAGTCAAATAATCTAGAGTCACTCTTTAGTGCTTTAATTTTTCGATTATGTAGTGAGGAAGTATAAATAGAATCTGTGAAAATAATGTAGAGACGTTGCATCGCAACGTCTCAAGCATTTTTAGGAATAAAATATCAATTATTGGAAATATTTATCTATTGGCAATAGACCGAATGTAAAGGCAAAATAGATTCTAAGGAGGGGAAACCCTCCTTTGCAGTTTTTAAGGATATTTGCTTACAGTAATGTGTAATTTATGAAAAATTTTCATCATAACTTGATAAAGTCTAAATTTATTCCTTCTATTTTGTCCCAAATATTAGCTTCTAAATCTAAAATATTTTTGGCGAAAAAACTTAGTCTAGTATTAATCGGCGCGGTAAGTATTGTGGGTATTACCCATTTAATATCGGGTAAACCAGCAGATGCGCAAGTTACTGTTAGTCCAATTGCAGTTAAAAATTTTGCTAATCCTCAATTAAAGCATACTTTTAAAGGGCATAAAGGAGCCGTTAAATCTTTAACTTTTAGTCCTGATGGTAGAATGCTTGTTAGTGGTGGCTCTGATAATGAAGGTATTATTCGTCTGTGGAATCTAAAGAAGAAGAAACGCCTGGGTGAGATTCGCAAAGCACATCAAGAATCGATACAATCCTTGGTAATTTCGCCAGATGGTAAGCATTTGGTTAGCTGTAGTACCGACAATTCCGTTAATATTTGGAGTTTGGAAGACTATAAGTTTACCCGTTCTTTTCAAGGGCATACTAGTAATGTACTATCACTAGCAGTAACTCCGGATAGTCAAGTTCTTGTTAGCGGTGCTTTAGATGGAATCCGCATATGGGATTTGCACAAACAACGTCCTTTAGGAATATTAACCCGTTTTAATGATGTGATCCATGCCGTAGCTATTAGCCCTGATGGTAGAAAATTAATCAGTGGCGATGGTAAAGGGATTGTTAAACTGTGGGATTTAAAAACTGGGAGATTAATTCGCGGATATAAAGCTCATACTGGCGAAGTCAAGGCTATAGAGTTTACTCCCAATGGAGATAGCCTGATTACCGCGAGTAGCGATCGTACTGTAAAAATGTGGAATTTCAACTCAGGGCAAGTATTACATACTTTAACTGGACATAATAACTCCGTAATTGCGATCGCTGTTAATCCAGATGGAAAAACTCTTGCTAGTGCTGGCAAGGATGGGATTAAAATCTGGGATTTAACTACAGGTAATTTATTAAAGTCATTATACGGGCATTCTGACTGGGTAAGTTCCCTTGCTTTTAGCCCTGATGGAAAAATGCTTGCTAGTGGTGGATTTGATAAAACAGTTCGTCTTTGGGAAAATAAAGCTCCAACATTAAATGCAAGATTAAAAAATCAAAAATAAAAATTTTCCTTATACCAATTCTGTATGAGGCTGCGCTAAATCGCTCTGACTCTGGAAGAGTCGAGCTACCGAAACAAAGCCCGTCTACACGGACTAAATTAGGCGCATCTTTATAAAGAAATGGTATTACTATTAATTAGCTCCCGACGGCAGGGGCATATACCAAATTATGTTCTATAAACTAAACGAGTAGGAATTTTAATTACGAATTCTGTACCTGTTCCGAGTATAGAATTACAGCTAAGTTGTCCGCCATGTTTTTCTACTACAATTTGATGGCTGATAGATAAGCCTAAACCAGTACCTTTGCCAACTTCTTTAGTTGTAAAAAATGGATCGAATAGCTTGTTTAGTACTTCTTCTTTTATTCCCGGGCCATTATCATAAATGGTGATAGAGATCCATCGATCCTCTATAACTTCAGTACGAATACAAATTTTTAAAGGTTTAAAAGTATCTTCTTGCTGACTTTCTATTGTCCATCCACTATGACCTATTTGTTCTTCTAAAGCATCAATTGCATTAGCTATAATATTCATGAATACTTGATTTAATTGACCGGGATAGCAATCTATTTCTGGTAAATTGCCGTATTCTTTAATTATTTCAATATTAGAATGAATTGATTCAGCTTTTAACCGATTTTGTAAAATCATCAAGGTACTATCAATACCTTGATGAATATCAGCCTGTTTAATTTCTGCTTCATCTAATCGAGAAAAGATTCTTAAGGATTTAACAATTTCTTGAATGCGTTGAGTTCCTACTTTCATAGACTGAATAATTTTACTAAAGTCTTCCTTGATAAAATCTAATTCTTCAATATCTATTTCCTGTTGAATTTGTTCGGGATAAGTTGGATGTTGCTGTTGATATATTTCTATTAGTTTAAGTAGAGTTTGACTGTATTCTTCTACGTAGTTCAAATTGGCATCAACAAAGTTAACAGGATTATTAATTTCATGAGCAATACCTGCAACCATTTGACCTAAACTAGACATTTTTTCATTCTGAATTAATTGACTTTGTGTTTTCTTAAGCCGATTCAAAGTTTGCTGAAGATTTTTTATTGCTGTTTCTAAACGATCTGACTGAGTTATGGTAGATTGTTCGGAAACATCTAATAATTGGGTTAATGTGCCTATCTGTGAATTAAGACGTTGTAAAATATGGTCTTCATTTTTAGGAATCATGTTAGATTCGTTGAAAATAATACCATCATCAAATGGCAAAATTGCAGTTTTAACATTTAATGCTAAAGGACGTATTAATTCTAAATTTTGTTGTGGAACTACTACTCTCAAAAACATCATAATTGCAAACATATCACCAGTAGGTAATAATCCTCCAAATCCAATTACAGATTTGCCTCCAAAGGGAATTACAAATGACATTTGAGAAGGAATAGAAGGACTACCTAAAGCCTTGGGGACGTGAAATACGTTATACATTCGCTGTTCGATATCAATTAATAAATTAGGATCGGGTTGCAATACTATTCCCGGATTTAAACCCAGTTGTCTTATTAATTGAGAAATCATCGGTATACGATGTATCGCATCTTCACTTGAAAGTGGTATTGCTTTGTGTCCGATAGATTTATAACGAGAGTTCCATTCTGGAATATCTCCAATAGTAGCTAGCAAAGTTAAGCATTTTATATTATCTGCAACCTTATTCTTATTTAATATATCTCGTGCATATTCTTGCAATTCAGGAGTGAGTTTTCCGTAGGAGTGAGTTTTAAATAAACGTACAAGAATGCAGCTTTTTTCTCCGGTTTCTTGATCTATTATATGTTCGTAAAAATGTTTGATAATTCTATTGCTAGCATCTTCCATTGAATTAGCATTTTGTGCCGTCTGACGTAGCGCTAAACCGCATTCTGACATATCTCTAAGAGTAAATTTAGTTAAGTCATACATAATCATTTAGATTCCATCTCGAATTAAAATCACTCAAATATAAGTAAGTCGGCACAAATAAACCCAACTGTATTACAAAATGTAAATCGGTTTCAAAGCCTTATTTCTACTCTCTATTCACTTGTCCTAATTACTATTTTCAACACCGATCTACTTAGCAGTTTTGGTTTTATTTAGATAAAACTAATCGAAAAATTAGGTTTTAAATTAAATTTTTGTATTAGTTATAATAGATATACTGCTGCCGTAAATATTTAGTAATAAAAAGCCCCAGAGCCTGATACTATACCCTAAATAAAAGCGCAAAAATATCTAATTATCTCTTAATTACTCCTATCACGCTCTAAGAGGATGTTTGAGAAGTTATAAATAAAACTCGTAAATTTTAAGATCCCCCATTATCCCCATTTTTTAAGGGAGGATAATCCGAAATATGGCTAAAAAACTATACTTTTCAAATATCCTCTAAGATTTCCTATACAAATCTCTCGCTCTCTGACTCCCTTAATTAGTTAAATAATCATAAAGCCGAGAAGGGAATAATACTTTGGTATAAGATTTGAGTTAAACCTAGTTTGCCCATTTAAATAGGTTTTCTATCATAACCAACAGGGAGCATCCCTGCGGGTGTAAATTTATTTTTTCGGTAGTGCGTTAACGCAGTGTGTCCGATAGGACATGCATCTTGCTCGCTCACTGGCACTAACTGGGTGAAGACGCTCCCACTACAAATTTTATTTTTGCCTGCATTGGGATGCTCCCAACCAACATGATTGCTGATATTTTAGATTAAATAGCTGTTAAACGTTTCACGGAAGTCAAAAGTCGAAGATAGTCACGCAGTTGCTAAATTTTGATTTAGTTTGTAGAGAAATAGCAACAATAATAAGCTATCGTGCATTAAAAATGCACAACAGTAAGGCAAAAGGCAAAAGGCAAAAGGCATAAGAGTTTTAGCTTTTACGTAATATTTGTAAATATAGAACTTAAATGCGTAGCAGCTTAGTAAATCCCCTATTATATCAAATAATTTAAGTTAGAGATGTACCCTGATGTTAAAAGTAGATGCACTTAGGTTTTGTCGTCAGCCAATGCTGAAGCTATTGTAGCGCAATTTACACTAAATTGACTTTTTGAGTATAAATAAGGATTTTTTATGTGATTAACAAGACTGCTAGGTATTAACCTTTTACTAACAGTACGTAAACAAGATTTAAACAGATGTTTTTTTTATACATTTATGCACTTATGTGAAAGTTTGGGCTACTTTTGAATATTCGGACAAATAGTATCGTTTGGCTTATTAGATAAACTCTTCCATTGCGAAAGTACTACCATCAAGTTACTTTGCAATTTCCGTAAATCTTCAATCTGTTTTTCAATCTCCGATATTTTATCTTCTAATTTCTGTTGGATTTCATTGCAGGGTGCTTTTCCAGAATCGTAGACTTTAAGAATATTACCGATTTCTTGTAAACTCAAGCCGAGGCTTTGAGCGCGTTTAATGAATGACAAACGAGTTAGTATATCCTCGTAAAATTGTCTAAAGCCACCTTCTGTTCTTCCTGCTGACTTAATAAGGCCGAGACTTTCATAATAGCGAATTGTGCGAACCGGAACTCCACTAAGTTTCTGTACTTTACCAATTAACAGCGCTTCACTTGTATTTCTGAGCATAGTCAGCTACTACTCCTATTACTAAAAGCATCTTGCTCCCTAGTTATATAGATTAGCGGATAAGACTTATATGGGATAGAGGGCAAATGGATAATATTGGCTGGAGCTTGGTTGGTGAGATGCCCGCGCTACTAGAAAAATCAACTGATATTTACCTGTTATAAACGATCGGATTAATTTGTCTGAGATACAACTAATAACTAAAAAGTAAAGTTAAAATACATTTCAATTTTCCTAGCAAATTAACTAAGCATAGAGATATTAATTGAAGATATATGAATAGGTATGAAGTAGGGTGAAGTCCCATTCAGATTAAATTTTTGATGATTGGATTTTCTACGTTATACAAAATTAAATAAATATTAAATAATGGCTAAGTTGATTGTAAATAATAGGTTTCATGCTTTTTAATATCTAATTGTTTAGTTTATACTTATCTTGGACAGATTACTTTCTGACACATACAGATTGCGATCGTGCAGAATTAAAAATTATAGTTAATAATAAGAATATACACAGATATTTTGTTAAAAATGAATAGTCAACTAATTTGTACGCAGAAATTATCATCTCTCGATATATATGAAATGTTTGTACTTTTGAATAAGCATTTTGAAGGAGTTAGGAGAGATGTATTTAATCACGATTTAGATAATAAAAATTGGATCATCCTTCTCAGAGACGAACAAACAAATGAGTTAAAAGGTTTTTCTACCCTACTAATGCATGACACCTGCTTTGGAGGTGAAAATATTAGTATTGTATTTTCAGGAGACACTATTGTAGATCCAAGTGCTTGGGGAAGCTCGGCTTTATCTACTAGCTGGATATCTTCGATAAATCAACTGCGACGCAAATATTGTCAAGGAAAACTTTACTGGTTGCTAATTTCTGGCGGTTACCGCACCTATCGTTTTTTACCGCTATTTTGGAAGGAGTTTTATCCCCGCTACGACATGCCAACCCCAGAGCATATTTTGGATTTGATGCAGAATTTGGCTATCCAACATTTTGGAGAAAATTACGATATCAAAACTGGTATTGTTCGTTTTCCCCATCCCCATGTACTGCGCAATGAACTGCGGGGTATACCTGTTGAGAGATTGCAAGACAATCATATTCGGTTTTTTCAGACTCTTAACCCAGGGCATCTTAATGGTGACGAATTAGTTTGTTTTACGGAGATCTGTGAAGAAAATCTTACACGTGCCGGACGTAGAATGTGGTTTGCTGGTACAAATTCTTTGAGTACAATTCAAAATTCAACCTTAAAAATTCCGGCTTAAAAATAAAAAATGCGATTGAGTTGAAATAGGAGGCGTTGATTGAACAGTTAAAATTTGCTCTATCTTCATCCCTTAGTTAAAAGGGAAGGCTGAAAAACCTTGCCTATCGCTTTGATAGTTTCCATGGTGATTTCAAAACTGCTCATCTTTTATACAACGTCTTTGAATACAACTTCTTGAAAACTCGGAAATTCCGGTTATGAAAATGACATGAAAATCGGATCGAATACTGTTAGTTCATATAGTTACACGCAAATATTTAATCATCCAAGACGTTTCATTGAAGGATGGTATTGGGCTATTCCCTCAAGAAAGCTAGGAAAAGGAAAAGTAAAGCCAGTTTCTTTGCTAGGTAGAGAATTAGCTATTTACAGAGATGTTAACGGTGAATTAGTTTGCTTTGATGCTTATTGTCCCCATATGGGCGCTCATTTAGGGGAAGGTAAAGTTGAAGGTGGGGGATTGCGTTGTTTATTTCATAATTGGAAATACGATAGCCAAGGTAATTGTGTTGAGGCTCCTTGTTTGGGATCTGGGCTTCCTTTGCAATTGAAAACCTGGCATGTTGCCGAAAAGTACGGCATGGTATGGGTTTGGGTTGGTGAAGCCCAAGCACAACCTTTACCTTTTGTTCCAGAATTGGAGAACTTTGAATGTCATAGTATTGTAACTTCCCAGTTTGTCAAAAATTGTCATCCCAACGTAGTGATGATTAATGCGATTGATGCTCATCATTTCAATACAGTTCATAATCTACCTTTGGAGATTATTTTTCGCAAGCAGCAGCTTAATGAAAATGCCATTATTTTCAACAACACTACCCGGGGTGGTGAAGATTCGTTTTTGCTTAAATTAATCCGTCCTTTTTACAAAAAAGCTGTTACTTACAGTATGTGTTATTGGTACGGAAGTATTGGTACCGTAACATTGGGACCAGATTTTCTACATTTTCATATTATGTTTGCCTTGCGTTTAATTGAAGATGGGAAAACGGAGGGACAAACAATTTTGATAACTAAAAAACGTTCTGGTATTTTTGGTTGGTTGTTTAACAGAGTAGTACTTTGGCTGACTAAGTTAGTAGGTGATTACTTTGCTTCGGGAGATACCAAGATTTTTCAAACAATTAACTTCGATTTGAAGACACCAACTAAAGCAGATAATTCTATTTTGCAATTTATTCATAATGTAGAAAAACAAAAAGCATTGCGTTGGGGTAATTGGGAACCTGTGGAGGAAGAAGAAGAAAGACAAAGACAAAAACAAGCAGAGATGGTGAAATCGAAAGGAGAATCTAATGATTAATAGGTAAAAGCTAAAAAGTACCTCCTTTTTCCCAAGCAGTAAAAAAGATACTACTATTTTCAAACTACTCAGTTAAATGTTTCTAAAACTGAAACAAAAGAGTTAAAAATTGCTCCAAGCACAAGAATGATAAAGAATATATTAGTTAATGCTTTAATCATGAAACACAATCTTACGGTTAGTTCGGTGCTTTTCAATTCTTTTCTAGTAGTTATTTTTGCTGCTTGTGGTGTAAATTCTCATAAAAAAGCTGAAACTTGTTCAAAATTAGACTCGGAGATATTTCTACCGAAGAATAATTCTGCAAAACCTCAGGATGAAGAGAGTTCTCATCCAATGCTGATAGCACCAAGTCTTAATTATGAAAAAGAATCTCATCCTATGTATATTTCTCCCTGTCCTAAACTAGAATATGAGTTTCAAGAGAATAGTTAGGAATTCTCAAATAGATTTATTAATTGGTATTTTAGTCTGCTTTTGTGAAGTTATAGTTATTAGCTATTAAAAAAATCATAATTATTAAATAATGGATCAACAATACACGATTGCCGGATTGGATTTACCTTACATTAATGAAGAAGATAAGTTATGTCGAATTTTATCATCAGCATTAGAGAAACCAGGGGGAAATTTAAGAAATAATCCTACATCTCGAGTTACTTACAGGGATGCTCCACATTTCAATCTTGATAAGGTAAATATTTTTCGAGATTCCACACCCGTGGAACAAAGTTCGATTTTACAGCTTTGTAATTATGGACTTTTGGAAGAAGCTTATTTTATCGAGAAAGCCGGGGTGGGTTATATGGCGAAAATGGTTTTGCTAGCAGAAACTACTGAGGAAAGAATGCTTTATGGTTTATTTGCTGCGGATGAAGCAACTCATTTGGCACAAATTAGCCGTTTTTTACCAACTCCGAAAGTAAATCATAATCCATTTTTGAATTTGCTAGAAGATGTGGTAAAAAGTGAAAATAAAACAGTTTTATTGTTTGTGCTTCAGGTGGTTTTGGAAGGATGGGGTTTAACTCATTACCGCAGTATTGCTGCTGATTGTCAAAATCCAGATTTAAGTTCGGTTTTTCATGGTTTTTTGCAAGATGAAAGCCGTCACCATGCTACGGGAGTCACCCTGTTTGAAAAGATGTGCCTAAGTAAATCAAGTCAAGAAATTATTGTAGAAATACTGGCGATGTTTTTACAAATGGTACAATTGGGACCTCAAAGTGTTGTTGCTGCTATTGAACAAGTTAAAGGACATTTATCTAAAGCTCATAAAATTAAAATTTTTGAAGAATTAAATACAGTAAATCATAGTGGAAGTCGCTTGAAATTATTGCGCGGTTTGATGCATTTACCTAACGCCATAGCTATAGTTGAAAATCTTGAAGTTAAGGGGAGTTTTCAAGCTTTAAAGGCTAATCAATGTGTTTTAAATAGGGAGTAGGGAGTGGAAATCTCAATTGGGATGCTCCCATCTTAATTTATATTCTCTTAGACATTTCAGTTTATTTATGTGTACCTACTTAGGCTTAGTACATAGATTTTGAAAAAAACTAAATATACCGATTCACCATTCACCATTCCCTATTCACTATTCCCCATTCCCCATTCCCTATTCACCATTCCCCATTCCCTTCCTATATGCTTGAAACTAAAGAAAATACACTTTTAGAAAATCAACAAGTCTGTCGCAAACTGCAAATTAATTATCAGCGTAATAAACAACAAGATTGTACCGAATTATTAGATAAAGCAGCCGCTGATTTTAAGTATGATGATTGCAAAAATGAATACTGGAATCCAGAGCAATTTTCCTTACTTTTTGGTACACCTTTGTGGAAAGAAGCAAGCCCTTCTCAGAGAATAATTCTCAATCAACTTTATTGGGTTGCTTACTATTCTCAAATCATTTCCGCTGAAATTGCGACCATATTTTTTAATCAAACCAGCGCCGCAGGACTCTACGCTCAAGAGGATTTTAGACCGATATGCGATATGCTAGATTTAGAGTCTGCACAAGAACGCGCTCATATTCACGCTTTTAAAAAAATTTCTCAAGAAGTAGAATACAGATTATTTGGAGAACGCATATTTACCTATCCGATGCGCGGCCCTTACGCTGAGACTATGGTGTTTGGTGATACTAATTTTTTCAAGAGCCAATGGAAAAAAGTTCAATTACAAGCCTTTGGATTGATATCTGCCGATAACACATTTCTTGCTTGTCAATATTTTACAGTGCGGGGAGTGCGTACTCTTAATGGTAAGTTAGTTCAACATAAACTCAGTAATTATTATCAAAAACATCCCTTACCGAAGAATGCACCCATTCCGGCGAAAATTTCTTATTATCACTTCATGGATGAAAGCTTTCATTTCAATAGTTCAACTATAATTTCCCATGATGTGATCGATTGTATTAAACCTCCCACAGAATTTGAGAAACTAGTTGCCAATTTAGGAATACGCGGTTGTCAAAAAGATCATTATCACTGTTCTGTGGCAGTTAATGGTATATTTTGGTACGATAGTGCACTCTATCCGGTGATTTATCAAGTATTGCGATCGCAAGTTTTTGGTATGAGTGATGTAGAAGCTAAAGATATGATGCATCGTTGTTTTACCGAGGAAACGGAAGGGTTACATAATAGCTTTCAAACTCACAAGGAAGCGATGGAATCTTATAAAGTTTATTTACAATCTTTGGATTACCTGTGGAAAAGTAATCGTGAGATGTCTTTAATGGCTGATAATTCTGTTTCCAGGTATTTGGAGCGGCAAAGAAAAGCTTTTACAAAATGGGTCATGAATAATTCAAACGATAAATTATGAACTACACTGTCTTAGGGAGTTTTTTGTTTGTAGTTGGTTCTCTTCTATTCACCCTCAATTCTTTTACAGATTTATTACAAGAAATATCATTTTATTCTATCTCCTCTCTCTTTGGGGGAATATTATTTACTATCGGCTCTATTTTATTTCTCCTTGATGCTCACAATTAATCATTAATCAAGAAAGAATCAAATATATGAACTCGTTAAAAAATCAAAATACTCAACCTTTAATTAATATGAAAATCTTCAATAATTGGGAGATTGTTGCTAAGGGTTGGTATATAGTTTGTCCCAGCAAGGAAATACCAAAAGGGAAAGCTAAATCTTTTAATTTATGTGGACAAAGAATCGTTGTTTTTCGTGGTGAAGATCGCAAAATAAGAGTATTAGATGCTTATTGTCCCCATTTAGGAACTGATTTAGCAATTGGGAAAACTGATGGGAATTTAATTCGCTGTTTTTTTCACCATTGGGCATTTGATGGTGGCGGCAAATGTCAAGATATTCCATGTCAATCGAATATTCCTCAAAAAGCAAAGTTACAAGCTTATGCTACTGATGAAAAATATGGTATTATTTGGGTTTATCCAGATAGGAGAGCACCTGAAAAAGTTGCAGAATTTGATGAACTAAAGAATCAGTCTCTTGTTACTACATACGACAAAGCTTTTGAGCGCAATTGTCATCACCATATTTGTATGATGAATGGTATCGATGCCCAACATCTACAAACCGTGCATAAATTAAATATTAAAATGGATTTGTCATTACAGGAAAATAAATCTGGTAATACGATGGATTTTACTCTCAGTGGTGAATTTCCTAGAACTACATTTAGAGAACAAGTGGCAAGAAGAATACTTGGTGATGATTACGAATACACTATGAGATATGCTCATGGCTGTATCGGATTATTAACTATTATGAAAAAAGTACGATTTATTCCATGTTTACATATGATTTATGCCTATATGCCTTTAGAAAATAAAAGAACTCGAATTCAGCCTATTTATATTACTAAAAAAAGACCAGGAATAATTGGTTGGTTTGTCAGTCATTTTTTATTGTTAATGACAAAATTAGCTTACTATTTTTTACGGGGTGAGGATGGTATGATTTATGACAATATTCGTTACAATCCTAATATCCTTTTAAATATTGATGAACCCTTAGTTAAATATATGAATTATGTAAATAAACTTCAACCTTCTATATGGTCTAAAAATAATTTTTAATATCGAGTTTTTTTTTGCTAAAAGAATATTTTTAACCCAGAGGAATGCTAAGGAAAGCGCTGAATAACGCAGAGATTTGAGTAATTAAATCGCCAAAAATAAACCAGGCTATGTTACTTAATGTAAATTACCTTCAAACCCTTACTCCCATTCCCTATTCCCTTTTCCTAATTACTATTTTCAACGCCAACCTACTTAATTATAAAATAAATCAAAATTTATGATTCACAATTGTTATAAAATCCAGTTTCCAGGAACAAATTATCAACCGATTGATTTAGAAGAAAATCAAAATATTTCCGAATCTCTAACAGTCGAAAATTCACCCGTACTTTTCGGTTGTCGTACCGGAATTTGTGGTACTTGTCTTGTAGTTGTAGAAGGTGATATTCCTCCTCCATTAGAAGATGAAAAAGAACTTTTGGAAGTATTAGCGCCAGAAAATCCCCAAGCAAGACTGGCTTGTCAAATCCAGTTAACGAACGATATTCAAATTACAGCTTCTAAATAAATTAGGACTTACGCAACCGGCACATTTTTCTTGTAGGGACACGTGAGCTTTCGATTGATTGTAAACGAAAAATATCACAGCTTGTAGTACGGCATCAACCAGGATCTTGTGACAATTGCGTAAGTCCTGGATAATTGATCATTGATAATTGATCATTGATAAAAATACCATTAACTTGATTTAAAGTGTAAAACTCAATCAAAAAACGGACAAATGCTATTGCTATAATTTTGTTGCGTCACAACACAACCAGCATACTTGCCAACAGGCTTATCTGATGAAGTATAGACTAGCAGAGATTCGGAATTAGTCGCATCTGCGTGTTTGATAAGTAGATTACCGTCAATAAATCCGATTGTTTTAATTCTTCGGAGGGGATAAGTAGAAAATCTATCACTAATTAATCTTTTTCCAGGGATAGATACTCGGTGAACAACATAATTAGTCCAATTGGGTTTGGGTTGAAGAATAAATACTGCACTGATATTTTTATTTAAGCAATTTTGTAGTAGTACTCCAACAGCTAAGTTACCAGTTTTTTTATCTAGCTTAACTGCTTGAGAGAAAAATCTTTTACCGGATAAAGTTCGGCGTTGAACTTGTATTCCATCACAATTCAATGAATCCAATACTCGGATTTTCAAACGACTAGCTTTAATAGTTTGAATTATTTTTCCACGATATATTCTTAACTGAGTTCCATTCTTAATCAGACGTACGGTGGGAAGATTGGAAGTTTGTATTTTAGTAGTGGATGGTATTAATTGAGCGCTGGCTGGAGTTGCTATCGATAAAGTTATAAGAGTCGCAATAATAGGTAAAAATTTCATTAGATTTTTGCTTATTAATTAAGTTATGGTGATAGCTACCCTTAACACAAACAAAATTCCAGAGATTGGATGTTATCTAAAATCTTTTTCTAAGAACTTATAATTTAGTATAAAATATATCTTATAAAGATTTAATGCTTTTTACAAAGTATTTAAATAAATTTTTTCCAAAATATATTTAAGCCGATGAAAATTATTTATCGAATTTAAAAAAAACTGGCACATTTTTTTTGTATAGTGCTGTTACGGGAACCCTGTGATACTTTGATTTATAAGGTAATAATAAAGCTTTTTATGTCACACACCATCCAAGCCTTGTGACAATTGCCTAAGTCCTGATTTAGTAATTTATAATCAAAACGGATACGCTTCGCTAACGCACTACTAAAAAATAAATTTACACATTTGGCATGCTCCCAATTATTTTTTTTCAATCTCTATAAAGTTTTTTCCTATTCATTACTTCTTATTCTCTACCTCCAAGAATAATTATGGCTTCGCCACGCTGCGCGAACATTAGTCAAACCGGATTCCGATAATCACTGCATACTTGCTATCATTAATTCGATTAGACTAAAATAAATCCGTAAATTCTTCCACCAAAGTAGTAATTTCAGTTATTTAAATAAGTCCTAGTTATGATAAAGAAGTAAGATGCCCTCATTCATAACTACAAATGTCCTCAACTCTGCTAAAGTTTCCTCGTTTAAATGCCCCTAAGCTACAACATTTACCCAATGGTTTGACGATAGTAGCAGAGCAAATGCCAGTGGAAGCCGTTAACCTGAATTTATGGGTTAATGTGGGTTCAGCAAAGGAAAGTGATGATATCAACGGCATGGCTCACTTTCTGGAGCATATGATTTTTAAAGGAACAGAACGATTAGCAAACGGAGAGTTTGAACGTATAATTGAAGAGCATGGTGCCATTACAAACGCTGCTACTAGCCAAGATTACACTCATTATTATGTAACTGCTGCTCCTCAAGATTTTGCGAAACTTGCACCTCTGCAAATTGATGTAGTCATGAATGCTTGTATTCCCGATGATGCGTTTGAAAGGGAAAGGTTGGTGGTATTGGAAGAAATTAGACGCAGTGATGACAATCCCCAACGTCGTACTTTTGGGCATGTTATGGAAACTGCTTTTGAAAACTTACCATATCGTCGTTCGGTGTTGGGACCAGAAGCGGTTATTTCTCAACTCCAAGTGCAGCAAATGCGTTCTTTTCACGCTCAACAGTATCAACCAAAATCAATTACTGCTGTTGCTGTAGGTAATTTACCAGAAGAAGAATTGATCGAAATTATCGCAGAGAGTTTTACTAATCTTGAAACGCGAAATGTAACTAATATAGAAACCCAACATATAGCTTCTCACAAATTAGAACCAGCATTTACAGAAATTGTTCGTACCGAATGTGTTGACGACAGCCTCCAACAAGCAAGATTAATAATGCTCTGGCGTGTACCAGGGTTAATACATCTGAATCAAACTTATTCACTAGATGTACTTTCAGCTATTTTAGGACATGGACGCATATCTAGATTGTGGCGCGATTTACGAGAGGAAAGAGAACTAGTTAATTATATATCTGTCAACAATATGACTAACCAGCTACAAGGAACTTTTTACATTGCAGCCCATTGTAAGGTAGAAAATTTAGCTCTTGTGGAAGAAGCAATAGTTCAACATATTCGCAAAATCCAAATTGAAATAGACTCTTCAGAAATAAAACGAGTTCGCAAACGTGTGGCTAATAGATTTATTTTTGCAAATGAAAGGCCAAGCGATCGAGCTAATTTATATGGCTACTATCAAACCTTGGTAGGTGATTTAGAGCCAGCTTTTGACTTTCCTTATCATATCCAAGCACAAGATGCAGATACCTTAATGCAAGCAGCAAAACAGTATCTTTCCACCGATGCTTATGGTGTTGTGGTGATGAAACCACAAAAAAATTAGGATTAACTCTCTTCAAGGCATTCGGTTCAAGCTTACTATATTCATACTGAGTTTCCAAATATAATTTCCTAACTCACAATCCATAACTCCTAACTCCTAACTGATTAAAATGATGTGGAATGAAATTGACGCTCAAATTAGCCAGATTACAGGTGAAAAATTCAAAACCCAGCAACGGCGAAGTGTTAGTGGCGGATGTATCAATCAAGGTTATTCTCTGAGTGATGGTGTGCGGACTTATTTTATTAAGTTAAATCAAGCTTCTCAGGTACAAATGTTTGAAGCGGAAGCCTTAGGTTTACAACAAATGTACGATACCGCTACTATCCGCGTTCCCAAACCAATTTGTTTTGGTACTGTAGAGAATTCCTGCTATATAGTTTTAGAATGGCTGTCCATGGGTAGAGGTAATAGCAAATCCTCCGAAGAGATGGGACGGAATTTAGCTGCAATGCATAAGAAGTTTCTTGTGAAGCAATTTGGTTGGGATGTTAATAATACTATTGGTGCGACTCCACAAATTAATACTTGGACTGAAGATTGGGTTGATTTTTTTACTCAGCATCGTTTGGAATACCAGTTTCAATTAGCGAAGCGTCGGGGTGGAAGTTTTCCTCAAGCTGATGAATTGTTAAGTGCGATTCCGGAATTATTAGCTGCTCATGAAGTCGAGCCATCTTTGGTACACGGAGATTTATGGGGAGGTAATGCTGGTTTTTTGGAATCAGGAGAACCTGTAATTTTTGATCCCGCAACTTATTATGGCGATCGGGAAGTTGATATTGCCATGACGGAAGTTTTTGGTGGTTTCCCCAAGGCTTTTTATCAAGGTTATAACGAAGTATTTCCGTTAGATGATGGGTACGAACAACGAAAGAATTTGTATAATATATATCACATTTTGAATCATTTTAATTTGTTTGGTGGTGGATATGCTTCCCAGGCAAATCAGATGATCTCGCGGATTTTGAAAAAGTAGAATTGCCACTCTAAACTATCTCTACCTAGTGAGTAAAACTGCCGCAAAAGCAGAGTTTGAGCTTAACACAGAGTTTGAATTTTGAATTGTTTCACTGATAATAGTTACAATAAGAGTTTGGAGCAAGAGCGAGCATCGAGTTATGAGTCTTCCTATAGTAGCTATTATTGGTCGTCCCAACGTGGGAAAATCAACTCTAGTTAATCGTTTAGCAAAACAACAATCGGCTATTGTTCACGACGAACCCGGAGTCACGCGAGATCGGACTTACTTGAGTGCTTTTTGGCGCGATCGCGAATTTTTGGTAGTGGATACCGGTGGTTTGATATTCAACGATGATACGGAATTTTTGCCGTTCATTCGTCAACAAGCAATGATAGCCTTGGGTGAAGCAAGCGCAGCAATTTTTGTAGTAGATGGACAAGCCGGTGCGACACCTGCAGATGAAGAAATTGCAGAATGGCTGCGGCAACAGTCAATACCCGTATTACTGGCTGTGAATAAATGTGAATCTCCAGAACAAGGATTACTTCAAGCCGCCGATTTTTGGCAATTAGGATTGGGGGAACCTTATCCAATGTCTGGAATTCACGGTAATGGTACGGGAGAATTATTAGATGAATTAGTTAATCATCTTCCAGCAGTATCTGAGATTACAGAGAATAGGGAGATCAAAATTGCAATTATCGGACGACCAAATGTCGGAAAATCTAGTTTATTAAATTCTTTTGTCGGCTCAGAAAGAGCAATTGTGAGTCCAATTTCCGGTACTACTCGCGATGCAATAGATACCTTTATTGAAAAAGATGGTCAAGCTTATCGTTTGATAGATACAGCGGGTATTAGAAAAAAGAAGAATATTAATTATGGTACAGAATTTTTTAGTATTAACCGTGCTTTTAAAGCAATTCGTCGTTCCGATGTAGTTTTATTTGTAGTAGATGCCCTTGATGGCATCACCGAACAAGATCAAAAATTAGCCGGAAGAATCATTGACGAAGGTAGGGCTTGCATAACGGTTATAAATAAATGGGATGCTATCGAAAAAAATTCCTATACAATTTACGAATACGAAAAATACCTATCAGGTAGAATGCATTTTTCCGAATGGTCAGAAACAATTTTTGTTAGCGCTTTAACAGGGCAACGTGTAATCAAAATATTAGATTTAGTCAACCAAGCTATAGAACAACACAGACGTAGAGTAAGTACTTCAGTAATTAATGAAGTTTTAGAAGAAGCCATTCGCTGGCATTCACCACCCGCTAGTCGTAGTGGTAAACAAGGAAGAATTTATTACGGCACTCAAGTTAGTACCCAACCGCCTACTATTGCTTTGTTCGTTAATGAAGCTAAACGTTTCAACGACAATTATCGTCGCTATATTGAGCGTCAATTCCGAGAACAATTAGGCTTTAGAGGGACTCCTATTCGTCTTCTTTGGCGAAGTAAGAAAGTTCGCGACATGGATAATGTCAACGCCAATAGAGCGACTAAAGTGTAAAAGCTAACTCCTAACTCCTAACTCCTAACTCCTAACTCCTAACTCTTAAATGGATTTACTACGTTCTCTACCCCTGGGACTTTACTTAGAACAACCGATAACTTGGCTGCATAAACTCGACCCGCGAGTTAAATTTATATGGTTAATGAGTTTTCTCACAACTTACATTTTTGCAAGTACTTGGTGGCGTGTAATACTAGTGGTATTGCTAATTTTTACCACATTAATTTCTAGAATTCCTCAAAGAGTTTGGCGGCAACAAATGGGTTATTTGCTGTCAGTTTGTTTTCTTGTTTTAATTATTGCCTCTCTAAGTCCCGACGGAATGGGAATTAGTTATCAATCGCGATTACCTGAAAATCAGCAAATTGTCAATAGAACCTCAAGTCAAAATAATACCGATAATTCAATTGTATCAATATTTAATCCTCAAGAATATAATTATGTATTGATTGCTCAAGGACCTGTAAGAGTCACGCGACATTCTTTTGATTTAGCAGTACGTTTAAGTACTATTTTCTTTACTGTTCTATACAGTACTAACTTATATTTACTAACAACTGCACCAGAAGAAATTACCACCGGAATAGAAAGTTTAATGCAACCCTTAAGGCGATTTAAAGTACCAGTAACTGAAATTGCCTTGACTTTAACTTTGTCTTTGCGCTTTATTCCTCTTGTTTTAGAAGAAATTCAAAACTTAATTCGCTCAATCATGACTAGAGCAATTAATTGGAAAAAACTGGGTTTGAAAGGAGCAATAAAAGTTTGGATGATGATTGCAGAACGATTATTAAAAAATTTACTTTTGCGAGCAGACCAAATAGCTAATGGTATTATGGTACGGGGTTTTACTACTCCTAATAAACACCTAGTTAAATGGCACGATTTACATTTTAAAACTTTTGATTGGCTGGCAATTTTAGTTTTAATTTTATTTTGGGGAATGCGGTTTACGATAGGAAATAAGATTAATTGATTCACCTTTCGTGATAAATTTAAAATGTACTAAGTAAGTCGGCACAAATAAACCAAGCTACATTACAGAATGTAAATTACCCTCAAACCCTTATTCCTATTGACTTTTGCCTATTGCCTATTGCCTTATCCCAATTACTATTTTCAATGCCAACCTACTTAATACCAATTCTGTATGAGGCTGCGCTTAATCGCTCTCACTCTTGAAGAGTGGAGCTACAGTTACTAAGCCCATCTTTATAAAAAAATGGTATAAGTAGGTTGGCGTTGAAAATAGTAATTAGGACAAGGGAATAGTGAGATCGATCTCTTTGAGAAGCTAGTTTATATTCCTTAACACATTTGGGTTAATTTGTGCCGACTTACTTACAATTGATATAAGTAGGTAGGCATAAATAAATCAAACTATGTAAAAGAATGTTTTTGACGTATCTTACCTTATTCCTAGTCACTATTCACTACTCACTACTCACTTGTCATAACAATAATTTTTCCCACGTACTTACTTAATTGCTGCGGGGCTATTTAGACTGGCGGGGTAATTTGGATTTGAATCTCTTGATTCGCACTTTATTAGTGGCGCAAGTTGCCAAGAAGTCTCTCAACCCTCTTGCTCCATTGGACATTACACCATATGATTTATTTAGCTACATAGAAGAGGTTAATCCTCAACCATCCAGAGTAAATCTACATTACCCAACTCTTAATTCTGTTTGGGGGAAAATTGGGGCGGGAATAGTCCCAGATAGTAATCCCAAGAAGGAATGCTCTCAATCTCTGCACAAAGCGCAAGCACTTTTCAAGGCTCTCCAACGAGTCTGAAGAAATTGATTTCATTTCTTCAGACGATTTGTTTCAAGGGAATAGTGCTGTGATGATTCCACTTGATATTCATTTAAAATTTTAGAGGACGCTCAATTACCTATAGAACTTTTGGCAAATTTCATTCATTTCAAAATTTCCAATTCTTAATGCTTTATGCCTAATATTTGGACACTAAACCAATAAAATTGATTTTATTGCTATGTTTCAAAGCTGCCAATTTTATTAAGGTATCTAAAACAGCTTCTGATTTCTGCATCTGCCTATCAAGCAGTTAGCTAGATATCTTACAGTAAAATGGTATTATATCCGCTATCGATACCATATATTGTTAATTTGTTTTTACGGAAAGTGCCAGGAATAATGGCAGCACTGGTAGAAAAAAGCCTATTTTTCTTATGAGAAGAAAGTAGCAACTATTTATTTACCAATACAGCACATAGATTGATTTGTGTGCAAATAAATACCGCAATCGCCCTTATGTTTCGTAATTTAAACAAATATGAAGGCAATATCTTAACAGAGAAAGTCTGACTTTTTGTTTTTAGCCGCGAAAAGATATATGTACTCGTACCTTGACTACTAAATGAATTCAGAAAACTCGGAAACTTACTTGAATCATCCAACTTGGGGATTACTTTACAGAATCTGTATGGTAGATCAAAGCCAAGAACTATTTACTACATTGTATGCTCAACGCTTATTCTTTCTTGTGGCGAATGATGAAAAAGGCATTAAGTTCCAACCAGTAGGGCGTACTGAGGCAAGAATGATGTTGGAAAATCGTTTGCGTACCTTGCGTCGAAGCGGACAATCTATTGAGTACGATCAACTCACTAGTATTTTTCAACGCACATTCCAATGAATAGTTCGATTCACGAGCGTATCTTAAAGGTTCAAGACTCACTTCCATCTACTGTAAAGTTGATTGCTGTGAGCAAGAAAGTTTCGGTTGCTGCAATACGCGAAGCTTATGCTGCTGGTATCCGAGATTTTGGCGAAAGCCGGATTCAAGAAGCTGTTGCCAAGATTGATGATTTGAAAGACTTATCGGATATTACCTGGCACTTTATTGGACATCTACAAAGCAATAAAGCTAAAAAAGCTCTTTCATATTTTCAATGGTTTCATTCCGTAGATAGCCTGAAATTAGCACAACGCTTGAACCTTTTAGCACAAGAGGGGCGAACAACTCCCAAAGTTTGCTTGCAAGTCAAAATTCTCCCGGATCCAGATAAATCTGGTTGGACAATATCCCAACTCCTAGAAGATTTAGTGGAACTTAACCTATGTAAAAGTTTACAAATTGAAGGTTTGATGACAATTCCACCACTAGGATTGGATAGTTCAAAAACTCTAAGTGTATTTAATAAGACAAGAGAGTTGGCTGAAAAAATTGATAACCGTAAATTGTCAAATATCAAAATAAAGCAGCTATCAATGGGAATGTCGGGAGATTATCAACTAGCAATACAATCTGGTGCAACCATGATACGTTTGGGAACGATCCTGTTTGGGAAACGCGATCTATAAGCGATAAATTTGTGGCAGAAAAAGCTAACAACCCTTGAATATACTTGCTTTTAAGCTGAGAGAATAAAATTCTGCCTAGCACACAATAAACCAACCTTTTGATAGAGAACCCGCGATTCGCCAGGTGAACGTTAAAAACTGGCGAACGCCTATTCTAAAGGTAAATATTCGTCCGTAAGTTGGATGACAAGCATTACTCTTTGATACAGAATATTTTTTTAAGATCCTAGTTTTAAAAGTGACTAAAGATATAGTATTTACAAAACCAAACAAAAATAAAATAAGGAGTTAAAACAACTTTTCATTGTGAAACTACTAGGATATAATCTTTACTCATCGTTGTGCGTGGTTAAGATACAAACGTTGTCATAACGTGAGTAAAGTATAAATACCCGTAATATATAATACAAACAACGATAAAAATGTAACAGTGGATATTTATTTGTAGCGGTAAAAGTTGACAAAAACAATTTTTACCTTCTCAATAAAGATGATTGGCACCAGGAGCGTAACGATGAATCTATTTACACGATTGAGAGACTTTGTTGGGTTAAACGAACCAGTAGAATACGAATATTACGAAGAAGAATCGGATGCAGAGGGTTATGAGAATTTGTATCAAGAGCAAAATCAAACAGCACCTCCTCAACCAGAAAGTGCTGTAGTTAATCGACGTTGGCGCGAACCGATGCCTACAATGGAAAGCGATGTAGCAAGCTCTTCCTCAGCAAAGGCGATGAATAATGTTATTGGTATGCCAGGGGTTTTAAACGGTATTTCAGAAGTGTTGGTGCTTGAACCACGTACCTTTGAAGAAATGCCTCAAGCAATTCAAGCTCTGCGGGAACGTAAGTCAGTGGTATTGAACTTGACAATTATGGACCCAGATCAAGCTCAGCGTGCTGTAGATTTTGTTGCAGGAGGTACTTACGCCCTTGATGGACATCAAGAGCGCATTGGCGAAAGCATCTTTCTGTTTACGCCTAGTTGTGTACAAGTTAGCACCACAGGCGGAGTACTTCACGAAGTTCCTCAACCACCAGCACGTCCCCGCCCCAATCCAAATAATCAAGTTTGGGGAAACGAATCGAACCGCATGGCACAATAAAGATAAACTAGTCATTAGTCATTAGTCATTAGTTCGCTTGTTTTCTGCCTGATGACCAATGACTTTTGACCAACGACCTTTGTGGGCAATGACAAAACATCAAAAATTTGGCTTAATAGGTGGCGGGGTAATGGGTGAAGCATTATTATCCCGCCTTATGAGTTGTGGAATATATCAACCATCAGAAGTTATTGTCAGCGAACCACTTGCAGAACGTCGAGCTTATTTAGAGCAAGAATATAACATTTTGGCGATCGCTGATGGCAGTATAGCGTTTTCGAGCGCCGAAGAAGTAGTATTTTTAGCAATTAAACCCCAGATTTTCAGTGCAATTGCCCAAGAATTAGGAGGGGTAATCAACAATGGAAATAAGCCATTAGTAATTTCTATATTGGCAGGGGTGCAATTGAATCAACTTGAAGCAGCTTTTCCTGGTTTACCAATAGTTAGGGCAATGCCAAACACTCCAGCAACAGTAGGTGCGGGAATGACTGCAATTTGTTATGGTGCTTACACCAAACCCAAACATAAAGAAGTCGCTAAACAACTGCTTGGGGCCATTGGAGAAGTCGTAGAAATACCCGAACATTTAATGGATGCAGTTACCGGGCTTTCAGGTAGTGGTCCGGCTTACATCGCCTTAACTATAGAAGCACTAGCTGACGGTGGAGTTGCATCAGGTTTACCAAGAACAATTGCCAACGCATTAGCATTACAAACTGTATTGGGAACAGCACAATTGTTACAAGAAAGCAAAATGCACCCAGCAGTATTAAAAGATAGAGTTACAAGTCCCGGAGGTACCACAATCGCCGGGATTACTCAATTAGAACGAGCCGGATTTCGTTCTGCATTAATTGAAGCAGTCAAAGCCGCCGCTAAACGTTCCCAGGAATTAGGAAGTTGATGAAAAAATAACAAGACTTGAGTATTGGGCATTGAGTATATTAAGTTGCTCACTGCTCACTGCCGATTACCTCATTCTTTACAAAATGTCGAGAAATTGAATCAAAATCAAAGCTGTTAAGTATAATACGAGTAACTCGTTTAAAGTGTTTTGATTTATTTATGCAGGAGTGATTTTGTCTAAATCCTGCTAAATGTGATTGAAATAATTGAATTGAAAATCAGTTTGAATGCAATTTTAATTGAGTGAATTATCCTGCCTTAACTCCAGATGTCGATCCAAGTTCTGTTTTTCCTTTTGAACTGGATCAATTCCAAAACGATGCGATAGCTTCTCTGAATGCTGGACGTTCTGTTGTAGTCTGTGCTCCTACGGGTTCCGGTAAAACCTTAGTGGGAGAATATGCGATCTATCGCGCTTTAGCGCGAGGTAAACGAGTATTTTATACTACTCCCCTCAAAGCCCTTTCTAATCAAAAATTACGCGATTTTCGCTCCGAATTCGGTTTTGATTCGGTAGGACTATTGACTGGAGATGCCTCTATTAACCGAGATGCTCCAATTTTGGTGATGACAACGGAAATTTTCCGTAATATGCTCTACGGTACACCTATTGGACAAGTTGGTACTTCTTTAATAGATGTAGAAGCAGTGGTATTAGATGAGTGCCACTATATGAATGACCGTCAACGAGGGACGGTTTGGGAAGAATCTATTATTTATTGTCCCGAATCAATTCAACTTGTAGCTCTTTCGGCAACGGTTGCTAATAGCGATCGGCTTACTGATTGGTTAAATCAAGTTCATGGCCCTACGGATTTGATTTATTCGGATTATCGTCCGATTCCTTTACAATTTCATTTTGGTAATACTAAGGGATTATTTCCTCTACTTAATCAAACTAAAACTCAATTAAACCCCCGCTTAGTAAAGAGAAAAAAAAAGAGAGGTGACAGGAGTAAGTACATCGCCAGACAAGAATCTCCCACCTTAAATTATACCTTAGAGCATTTGCGTCAAAGGGATATGCTACCGGCAATTTACTTTATTTTTAGCCGTCGAGGTTGCGATCGCGCAGTGGCTGAAGTTGGTGATTTATGGCTGGTAGATGGAGATGAAGCCCAAAGACTGCGACCTCAAATTGATGAATTTCTGACTCGCAATCCAGAAGCTGGACGTGCCGGACATGTTGCTCCACTTTACCGGGGAATTGCTGCCCATCATGCCGGAATTCTACCCGCTTGGAAAGGTTTAGTTGAAGAGTTATTTCAACAAGGTTTAATTAAAGTTGTATTTGCCACAGAAACTCTAGCAGCCGGTATTAATATGCCAGCTAGAACAACAGTTATTTCTACCCTTTCCAAGCGTACCGATAGCGGACACCGCTTATTAAACCCTTCTGAATTTTTGCAAATGGCGGGAAGGGCTGGCCGCCGGGGTATGGATGATATGGGCCATGTGGTAACCCTGCATACCCCCTATGAAGGTGCAAAAGAAGCCGTGTATTTAGCCACCTCTAACCCAGATCCACTGGTAAGCCAGTTTACACCTAGTTACGGTATGGTTTTAAACTTGCTACAAACTCATACCTTGGAAGAAGCTAAGGAATTAGTAGAACGCAGTTTTGGGCAATATCTGGCTAACCTGCATTTACAACCGCAGTATAAACAAATTTCCGATGTCAAGCAGCAATTAGGAGAAATTAACTTACAAATTGCTAGTATTAGCGATGAAGATGTGGCTCAATATGAAAAGTTGCGCCAAACTTTGAAAGTAGAACGTAAACTGCTGACAACTTTACAAGAACAAGCGGCAGAAGTCAGGAAAGAAGAATTGGGCATGATGCTGAATTTCGCCGTATCGGGAACGCTCCTGAGCCTCAAAGGTGAAAATGTTGAGGTTTCTGCACCAGTTACGGCGGTTTTAGTCGGAAAAACACCTAGTTCTGAAGCACCTTTTTTGGTATGTTTGGGATGTGATAACCGTTGGTATGTGGCTTCTATTCATGATGTGATAGATTTATATGCTCAGTTACCCCGCATCGACGTACCACCTGATTTACTACCACCAGCAACATTATCCTTAAAGCCAGGTGAATCCTGTTATGGTGATGAATTGACAAATGCGATCGCAGCACAAATTCCCGAACCCATAGATAGTTTATCGATGCCCGAGGAAGTAGTAGAGCAATTACGCCGGGTTACAAGCTTACAGGAACAAATGGAAAGCAGCCCACTACACAAATTGGGAAATGCTGCAAGCGTATATAAACGCCAAGCCCGGGCTGTTGAATTAAAAGCTGAAATAGAAGAGTTGCAATCCCAGGTAGAACAACAATCTCAACATCACTGGGAAGAATTTATAACATTAATCGAAATTCTTCAATATTTTGAAGGTTTAGATAATTTAGTGCCTACTGAGTTGGGACAAATGGCAGCTGCAATTCGCGGAGAGAACGAACTATAGATGGGGTTAGTACTAGCTAGCGGAAAACTAAATAAATTAGATCCACATCATTTTGCTACAGCGATTGCAGCTTTAGTAACAGAAACATCTCGTCCTGATAGCAGAGTATTCTTTGAGCTTAGTGGTGAAGTTGCTGATGCTCTAGCTTCATTACGCTCGATTCGCCGTAAGGTAAATCAATTGCAATACAGGTATAGTGTGGCTTTACCCGTGTGGTTAGAATTTGAATTAATTGCCTTGGTAGAACAATGGGCGTTAGGTATGAACTGGGTAGAACTATGTGAAAGCACTACTTTAGATGAGGGAGATGTGGTCAGAATTTTACGCCGTACTTTAGATTTGTTATCGCAAATTCCTCATGTTCCCCATTTACCAGAAGACATTAAGCGTAATGCTCAACGTGCGATTCAATTAATTGATCGATTCCCTGTGAATGAAGTAGTTGAATAAATTGGGCATTGAGCCGCTACGAGCAATAACAGTTTACATTTATTTAATTTTTGTAATAAAAATATTAGTAATTTGTAAAATTTCTTAATGAATTGAAAGGGTTCTGAATATGAAAAAAGAGCTAGACTTAGCAGTCATTTATATAGACAGCTAGACTTTGGTTATGCACTGATATCGAATGTAAAAGTTCCGGCTAGCTCTGTTTAGAGGGGGATTTATCTGCTTTTTCGTTATATTTTGCTAAAAATTAAGTAGGTACGTGGGAAAAATTATTGTTATGACAAGTGAGTAGTGAATAGTGACTGGGAATAAGGTAAAATAGGTCAAAAACATTCTTTTACATAGTTTGATTTATTTATGCCTACCTACTTAACTGAATTTAATCATAATTAAACTCTCTCCACACCGCAAAGACTTTTAGTGTCTTGTGAGGCAATTTGCTTAATCCTTGAAGAGTCTTTTATAATATCTTTTTGCTTGGTATTACCACAATCAAAGGGTATTTCCATCTGAGCTCGTTTACAAGCCATCTTTGCGGCTTTCATTCTGCTTTTTTGAACTCGGATAATAGCTTCTAATTTTTCTTGGCATTCTTGAAGCTGGATTCTTTTTTTATTCGCTTCGTATCTTTTATTTTCAAAGTTTTTCTTTGCTTTTTCCACATCTTGTATTGCCTGCTCAGTCTGTTTTCTCAGATATTTTTTTTCAGGTTTGCTTTCAACTTCTTTGAATTTTTTAGCTGCGATAATAACTTTTATTTCCCAATCTTCTTTTGCTCCTTTCAGTATCTCTTCAGCTTGATTGAATTTTTTGAGAGCATCATTTCTGATATTTTTAGCTTTATTAATCGCTTTTTTAGTATCTCCTTTGACAAAATCAAAAACTTTTTTTGTAGCCTTGATTTTGTTAGATGCATTCAATAGTTGTTGTGTTGCGGATAATTTTCGAGTAGTTTCGATTGAATAATTTGAAGGAATCCCAGTAGCTTGTGCCGTTTCAGGCTTAACGAATGTACCAGTTAAAGTAACAATATCAGATACAACTTTTTTATTTTGATCGGACATAACTAAAAATTCTTCCTTAATTGCACCGAGATTTTAAATAAATTTACTTGTCTCTGAAGTATTTCTATTTGATTAACTACATAATATTTCAGTGATTTTAGCAGTGTCTATAGCAACGATCTTTTTTTGTCTACTCTTTACAATTTTCAGGTTGAAGAAGTGCGAAAAGCTAATAGCTAAACTTTCGGAGCAGGTTGCTTCCTATAAACACTTCGGTAAACTCGTAGAATCAAACCTCTGTTTACAAAAAAAGCTCAATTCCTCACTTATTTTCTCAGTATTTACTTAAATTAAGGGCTGGAGATTGAAAAAAATGATACTTAGTCTTCGTAATAAAACGTGATGCAAGTAATTTGTAATACTTTTTATATAACGTTTAAGAATACCTCCAATATGTAAATTGGATTTCTGAAGACAATCCAGCAAAATCTTAATAATTGCGAATCAAACAGACTTGTTCTAACTGGACTAATAAATCTTTTTCAATGGATTTAGTAGAAAGAATATCGTGTTTTAAATCTCCCCATTTTTTACCAGCACTGGCTTGATGTAAACTGAGAATTTCAGGAATTTGGGAAGACACCATGACGCGGACATTTTCTAATTGTTTTAATAGTCTTGCTCGAGAATAGTGATGTGATTTTTGCAAACCTTCTTCCAACTTTAATGCAATTTCTTTAGGATCTTGTTTTGCAGTATCAAGTAATAAAATATAATGTTCTTTTGGATATTTTACAGGTACCAAAGTTTTAAAACAGGTTCCTTCTAGAGGTAAAGTTTCTAAAACATCACGAACAAATTCTGAATGTAATTTTTCACCAACTAAATCGCTAACTTCCTTATGTCTTCCCATAAATTCCAGACAAGGCGTATTTAGATATAAATGGGTGAAACGTACTCTATCGCCTATGCGATAGCGATATAATCCTCCCTTTTGAGAAATAATCATTTCATAGATTTTTCCCTGTTTTAATTCATGAAGCTGATAAATAAAACCGCTTTCATCTAGAAACTCAAAGAATACTTCATTCAATAGGGGTACGGATCCTTTGGCTGGAATTAAGGGAATAGTCATTGGTGCTTCTGTAGCGAGAAGCCCCTTTCCTTGTACCAAAACGTTAGGGAATAAAGAACGTAAAAAATCAGCACCGTCGGCGGCATTTACACTATCCCAACAAGAAATAAGTTTAAGTTCGCTCCATAATAATTTCCAAGGTATTTTATCTCGATTAGTTGTCTGAAATATTTCGTTTAATTTATTATTTGTAGAAACTTGTGTGAATAAATGAGGTTGTAACAGAATTAAACGTCGTTTTGCTGACATTTTATCTACAAGTTCAAAAGCAAGTTGCTTGCGATTATTTTGAATATAATCAAGAATAACTTTGAGAAAAGTTGGACTCCAAATCGAGATTATTTCTAAATCTTCTGAAATTAAAAGAGCTTGAGCAAGTTGATGTTTAAATATTTCTGGATCGTGTAATTTATTTAATCCAGATGGAGAAATAAAAAATTGACTCATTATCCACTTCAAGCAGCCATCTAAATATTCGGAGTCGTCTTGTATTAATTTGGAATGGGAAGTTTTAGTTAAGCTATTTTTTTGTATTTTTTCTTGTTGACTATTTCCTAGTTGTGGTGAAATACAGTAATAGATTTTTCCGGTGTTAAACTTTGGTCCATGTATAATTAAATCATGAGCCCAGACACAAAACATTTGATTGAAAGAATGTCGGAAAGATTTGGTATAGGGAATTAATTTAGCTGCACCACGACTCCCAGAAGTTTTTTCATAAAAAATAACTGGTTCTGAAGTAAGTAGATGAGTTTTATCTTTGTTCTGTGTGTGAATCCAATTTTCAATATTACGGTATTCTATTATTGGGATACGATGCCAATCATCAATGGTTTTGACGCGTAAATATCTACCATACTCACTTTTTATTAAATTAGTTAATATTTTTTTTTGGACTTTTTTTTGTGCTAATCGAGGATTCTCTAAAGCTTTATGAAACTGACGATTAGTGGATTCAATTAGTTTTGCAAAAAGTTTTATAGCTAAGCGCATATGAGGATAAAAATATAAATATTTTCTTGAGTACAGAAATCTTGTCTGTATTAATAAGTGATTTTATTTGATCGGGTATTATTGTCTTGATTAATCTCTTGTTGATAGAAGCTTGGCGATGGAAAAACTCAGAGAAAGTACTCTTATAAATAAAAGGGAATAACTATAAAATTTATGAAATTAACACTCCAATGAAATAATTTGCGAATCAGTTTCTACTACTTTATTAGGATACAAACGGCTCTCAGCAGAGACAAAAGATTCATCTTCGATAATGACACCAGGAGCAAGATAAGAACCCGCACCGATAAAAACATTATTACCAATTTTTACTTTTTTGACATACAATAACAAATCTTCTTTTTTCGGTTTAATGACATGGGAAAATATACCACAGCTTTGCCCAATAACAAGATTATCGCCAATTTCAATTAAGGAACGATCTGCTATTTCTAATTTAGGAGTCCAATAAACATTTTTCCCAATTTTTGCTCCCCATAATCGCAGCCACAATGAAAATGCACCGGGAATCAGACGTAATGCTGATTCTAATGCAGTAAAGGTAATATATATCGACTGTATTTGGTGACTTCCCCACCAAGGAGAATATTTTTTAATTTGTAAATAACTAATTCCTTCTTTGATAGGGTAAAAGTAATTATGTATTTTATATATTAATAAGGGGAATAGGTATAACGAAAATAAAAAACTAGCAATGCTAACAATTCCCGGAGAATAGCAAATCCACAGGAAAGATAGAAATCCCATCAGCATTACAGTAGCGGGAAACAAGGAAAGTATAGTACTTGTTATAGTCATAAATTTAGATATGGTAGTTGCTTCAATTATCGATGCAAGTTTTAATGCTCGCAATATTGGGAGTAGGATTTAAAAGCTGATAATTTACCCGGATTTAGCATATTAAGTACTAATCCCAAATCCCTGTTATATAGGTATAAATCCGGAACGTGGATATATTAGATTACAATTTCTTTAAATTTAGTACCCATAATATGATGAAATTAAGATGCTATTAATAAAATTAAGTTTTTCTTTAGGGTTGGAGCTTGCAAAGTATGATATAAGCGATCGCATAAACTCATATTTTTATCAATAAAAAGGAAAATCATGATTGTTAGCCTAGCTAGGCAGGCTTTGTTTGTATAGAGTCACTCTTATAGGGTGTAGGTGCAAGATATGAACAAAAGTACTTGTATGATTGTTCTTCCGGCTATAAAAATTGCCTTATCGTTAAAATGGTAAAAATAATTTTTTGCTAAAAGATAGGGAACTATGAATACCCAAGGATTCAGGTGCTTTATCGGATTTGTAATAAGTTCCATGGATTACATCCCAAAGCTTCAAATTTGCACCGTAGTTACTTGCAATACAATTCTCCGAATGATGCCAAGCATGTTCTTGGGGTAAAATTAACCACGGCGATAAACAGTGATATAACCAAGAATTCGGTGTTGGACTAAAACTACTATGTCGCCACAAATCCAAAGCCGAACTTAAACTGATTCCTAGAATATACCAATTGGGTTCTTGCAGTAAATATATGAATAAAGAGTGAATCCATAGATAAACTATGAAAAAACTCGTCCATAAAGTATTACGGGAAGTCCCTACCACATCCATTTCAGTTACGGTATGATGCACTTGATGCATAAACCATAGCTGCCGGGTATGAAATAGCCGATGATTCCAATAGTAGAGGTAATCTACAAATACAAAACTGAGCAGGAAAGCGGCAATAGGATACAGGGTTACACAAGCATGAGCATGGGGCAGTAACAAGCGGTAAAGTTGAAAAACGATCGCGATTTGAAAAAATGGAATCGCAATTCCCTGAAAAAATAACCCAATACCGTCTAACAACCAATCCTCACGACTTTTTCGAGCTAGCAAAGAGAGTTTATTGCTATTTGTAACGGTTAGTGCTAGAAGAATTACGAAGGTAAAGAAAACTAACATATTGATAAATCAGTTTCAATTTATACTATTTCAAGGCGATTTAATAGTTATACTTTTTGTCAGGTTCTACCTGGGAATTTTTTGGAAGTGGCTGCGCCACTTCTTTTTTTGTTAATGCTCCTTGTTTATAAGCTGCTACGCACTTAATTTGGATAATTCTAGGGAGCAAGATGCTCCCACTACAATACTTTCATTTTTTAGCTTTATATAATTTAGCTGCACACCAACTTAAACCCAGAATTTTACCTCGACTAATTTATCGGGAAGTTTTCGTGGATCTTTCCTTGCTGCTATTTGATTGCGGATAGACTCGACAAAAACATGAATGGTATCAACGGGAGTATTTGCAAAGTGGGCACCATACTTTTCGATTACTTGCCACTGAATCTTTAAAGCCTCAATATCTTGATGGATAATATATTGTGCGGTTAAGAGCACAAAGGGTTTTGCCAGTTTATTCCAAATTCCATAGTTATAAGTCACGTCGGTGTAAACTAGGGTTGAACCTTCTGTTTCCCGAATAGATTGACTGGTAATAAAAAGTTTTCTATTGGGTGCTGTATCGTATTCGACGCTGGTAATATTCGGCATATGAAAGCTATCGATATGACGAATTTTATAACCCTTATTGTTGAGAAATTTTGTAAACCAGCCCAGATTAGTCGTTTCGTTACGATATTCAGCCTTCACGCAACCGTTGCGTCTTTCTACAGTCATATCCATCTGTTGTTGTCTTGGTTTACGAAAATCTCCAGGATGAACAGAAGCAGTATGAGGAATTTCGATAAAATTTTCGACGCAGTTGGTAACGTTATTCTCGAAGCGATTGATTACTCTTACAGTTTCCCATCCCGGTTGTTGGTAAAAAGGCATTGTAAAAGGTGCAAATTCTTCAGAAGGGTTGGAAGATAAGCTCACGTAAACATAGCCATCTTGCTCTTTTGTTTGATAAACTAAGCCTTTTCTTACTTGGCTTTGAGATAAATTCTCCCCTTCCGAGGGTACAGACACAACTTTTCCGGTATTATCGTAAACCCACCCATGATAAGGACACTG
>JBHJJJ010000266.1:0-6939 GCA_050042755.1 Rivularia sp. (in: cyanobacteria) | reverse complement strand
ATATAAGATTAAAAAATATTATATCAAGAGCTAGGACTTTATCTACCCCCTCTCCCCCCTCTCCCCCCTCTCCCCATCCCCAATTTAATCTATATGTCTCAAACCTTTGTCACAACCGGAACCATCGCGGCGATCGCCACTGCAGTTGTACCCCAACAGGGTAGTGTGGGAATTGTGCGGGTTTCTGGAGAAGCAGCGTTACAAATTGCTGAATCTATTTTCCACGCACCAGGTAAACAAGTAGTAGAATCACACCGTATTGTTTACGGTAATATTCGTCATCCCCAAACGCAACAATTAGTGGATGAAGCGCTTTTGTTAATTATGAAGGCACCTCGATCCTACACCCGCGAAGATGTTGTAGAATTCCACTGTCATGGGGGAATTATGGCGGTGCAGCAGGTATTAAAATTGTGCCTAGAAGGGGGTGCAAGGCTCGCACAACCAGGGGAATTTACCTTACGAGCTTTTTTGAACGGACGTATTGATTTATCCCAAGCGGAAAGTATTTCTGATTTAGTAGGCGCAAAATCTCCTCAAGCTGCTCAAACAGCACTGGCTGGTTTACAAGGAAAATTAGCTAATTCGATCCGTCAGTTACGCGCGAAGTGTTTGGATATTGTCGCAGAAATTGAAGCAAGAATAGATTTTGAGGAAGATTTACCTCCTTTAGATGATAAAGCAATAGTCTCAGATGTTAAAAATGTTTCCGCAGAGATTGCAAAATTATTAACAACTGCCGATAAAGGCGAGCTTTTACGTACGGGTTTAAAAGTGGCGATCGTTGGTCGTCCGAATGTGGGAAAATCAAGTTTATTAAATGCTTGGAGTCGTAGCGATCGGGCTATTGTGACCGATTTACCAGGAACCACTCGCGATGTAGTTGAATCCCAGTTAGTTGTCGGCGGTATACCCGTACAAGTACTAGATACAGCAGGTATACGCGATACAGAAGATCGAGTAGAAAAGATTGGTGTCGAGCGTTCCAGGAGTGCCGCACAAGCAGCAGATTTAGTATTATTTACCATCGATGCAACTACTGGATGGATAAAGGAAGATGAAGAAATTTACGAACAGGTAAAGCACCGTCCTTTAATATTAGTAATTAATAAAATTGATTTAGTAGAAGAAAATCAAAATAAATTACCTCTAAATCAAATAGAACATATTAAATATCAAATTCTCACAGCCGCCGCGAAAAATCAGGGAATTGAAGCATTAGAAACTGCGATTTTAGAACAGGTGCAAATGGGAAAAATAGAAGCAACAGATATGGATTTAGCGATTAACCAACGTCAAGCTGCTGCATTAATTAAAGCGAAAACTTCTTTGGAGCAAGTGCAAATCACAATTGAGCAAGAATTACCCTTCGATTTCTGGACAATTGACTTACGGGGTGCAATTAACGCTTTAGGAGAAATTACCGGAGAAGAAGTTACAGAATCTGTTTTAGATCGGATTTTTAGTAAATTTTGTATCGGGAAATGAATTATATTAATAAAAACTATAGTTCTGAGTTTAAAGTTGTGCAATTTCATTTTCTTTTAGTGAAAAGAGGTGTCAAAAACCTGTAAGATATCTACATAACATTGAATAGCTTTTTAGCAAAAAAATATAAGGAAGCTTTAGCACATAATGGAACAATTAAAAAGTTTGTTATCAATGGCACTTGATGAACTTACTGAATACAGCACCGATGCCCGCAAAATTGAAAAATTGCGACGAAAGATTTGTTTAGCTCTACCAATGACGGAACAGCGAAAGGTGAAAGAAGAATTATTAGGCCAAATGCCGTCGGGTGAAATAAACAGAATTATTGAAGAACAACGGCAGACGGTTGCCTTACCGTTTTGGGGAATTGGTGGCTTGGGCTTGTTACTCGGAATTTCACTTCATCAACCCATCGGCTTGTTAGCTGCTATTGGTGGTACTTTTGGTGCCATCAAAATTCAGAAATTAGGTTGGGAAATGCAAGCCAAGCGTCTTTTACTGCAAACACTCGAAGATATCGAAGTTCGTGCCAATCAACCTAACTAAAATAAAGAACCCGTAGCTTGAAAAAGATAAGTTCTACCGGGAGTTATTAACTCGTCGGCGCAATAAAAAAGTAGCTCCAATTATACCTATCCCAGTTAATGCGGCAGCACTGTTTGATTCTGGAACTTTTCGAGTTAAAGGTACTTCAATCGTGCCATTTATTCTTACGGTACCCTTACTAGTACTTGTTGGATCTACTAAAAGATTGTCTATCTGATAAACTTCAGAACCAGTAAGCGTGCCAGTAGCACCTTGAAATAAACCTTCACCACCAGTGATGATGTTAGTATTAGTGCCAGTAGTTGTTAAATTGGCTAAATCAATAACTCCCGTACCATTTTCAACTGCATAAAATAGTTTATTGTCACCTTCTCCAAATAACGTCACTCCACCTTGCGGCAAACCTTGTAAACCGAACGTTTCTGGATTGCTACTAAAGGTGTAAGAATTATTATTTAAATCACTTTTAACATAAAGTACACCACTAGCTTGAGTTAAACCAAAAGGTGCATTATTACTCACTCCGGATACAGTTTGTGATGTTATATCTTCAGTAATGGGATTAAGTAGGGTAGATGATCCGTCATAAGTGGCATCAAATGGGTATACAGTCTGTGCCTTTGCGCTTCCCACACTAGATCCAAAACCAATTAAGGCCAAGACTCCCGGAATCAACCACGAAGTATATGAACGAAGCATAATTGCTAATTTTTAATGTAAATTACTGAAAATCATACAACAATTAAAAAATTTTACCTACTTCATCCAAACCGCTGCCGCTTTCTAATCGAAAAAGCTTACATATCTGGTGGAGCGGGTAAGGCAACTGTCTCTTAAACAGTTTATGCAGGTTTACAGCTTTTTTAAGTTATATAGCATATATGGTTCTGGTAGGTAAATTGTCCTCTAATTTCTTCAATTTTTCACAAAATGTTAAAACAAGTCAACTTTTGGGAATACTTAAAAATAAAGTAATTTTATATACTAAGCAAGATTTGACAAACTAATTTGTCTTGTCTGCTTTGGGAATCTACCAAACTCCCTGAAAAGCTTATTTATGTAATAGCTTTGCTAATTTTTTTTGACAATATGTCTGATTACAAACCAAATTTCGATCTCGAATATTCAGAAGATACCGAAGGTATATTTTTGACGGCGTTTCAAAGGAAACTTCTGCTGAAAAATTTATACACTGACTTACCATTATCTTACCGTCAGCGCATCCAAATTATGTTGCTCGCGGATGAAGGGAAATCTCAAATAGAAATTTGTCGAACTTTAGGCTGTTCTCCAGCTACAGTACGCTATTGGACGCATATAGCCCGTTCGGGAATGGCGCATCAATGGCAAGATTGTCCTATAGGCCAATACTAATTTTGTTCCTTATACAGCTAGGGCATCAGTAAATATTCACCTAAAAACTCACCTACAGTTTCCCCTTTAGAGTTATGTCTTTCCTGTTTTACCAGTAGTTTGCTACCATCTGCTAAAGTCACCAATAAATTGAAATTCTTAGCTGTAATTGGCTCTATCTTATTTAATGTTTGCTGTGGAGAGTTGCATAGCTCGTGTTCCACTAAATAATCGAAAACATTATCGCGATTCAATCTTAATGTCATAATACATTCAAATTTAAGCAAATTTGTACATGATTCTTTCTTATCGTCAGCAGTACCTATCTGACTAGATGGAATTAAATCACACTATTCAATAAGTTTGGACAAATATCAAAGATAAATTTATCCCTGCTAACTTTAAAAGTCAATTTCAAAGAACAATCTGTTTATGTTCAAATATATTTTAAGCAACAATAAATTGATCTACCTGCTTTTGAGAAAGATTGAAAAGACATAACTAAATTTTTTTTGTCCCTAAGATAGAAAGCATAGCAATACACTGCGTCTTGATAGGGATTTCGATTTCATAACAAGTTAATTCATATATAGTTAGGAGCAGCGTCAGAAAATTACTTTCAGTCTGCGCTACTGTAATAGTTGAAGTCTTATTGATAATGTGTCGTGCCCTACTGTAAATATCCAGGTATATTTGTAAGTTTTGCGATCCTAATCTCAACTTTAACTGGCTGTGCAAACACTCCATTTGCAGAAAATCTTGAGAAGTCTTTGCAAGCTGACTCTAGACTGAAAGATAACCCAAATATTTTTGGTGATAAGCCGGTAAATGATAGTCAAAAGCAACCAGAAAACCGTTTACCCGCAAATTTTCCTCAAGATATCCCAATATATCCAAATGCTCAATTACAGCCAGTTTCCCCAAATAGTAATAATACTACAAAGTCTCAAGCTCGCTGGCTTAGTTCCGATCCCAGTAATTTTATAGTTAGTTTTTACAGCAAAGAGTTGAAGGCAAATAAATGGGAAGTTATCAAACAACCCGAAGATGGGCAACAAGGAGAATTTCAAGCACAGCGTAATAATTTAGAAGTAAAAGTTTCCATTCAACCCAAAGCTGTCACAAATCCACAACCAAATCAATCACAAACAACTACTGAATTAGTAATCGAGTATTCTCCGAGTACCACTATTTCACAAAATAACCCAACTCCCAATCCTTCAAATACAAATAATCCCGATTTTATTGGCCCCTTACAACCTGATATTACAACCAATCGATCGCAAAGTAGCCCTCAAACTACCATCGAGTCACTTTCATTTGATGATTTAAACAAAGCACCCCAAGAATTACAGCCATATATCCAAGATTTAGCAACATTGGGTGTTTTATCAATTCCAACCAACACTGCAAAAACTAATAATGCTACTAACGAGTTTCAACCCAATACAAATATTACCCGTCGGCAATATGCAGCTTGGTTAGTTGCCGCTAATAACGCCATGCACGCCAACTCCCCCTCTAAGCAAATTCGCTTAGCAGTAGCAAATAATAAAAGTGCTTTTAGTGACGTTTCTAAAACAGATCCAGATTTTGCCGCAATTCAAGGATTAGCCGAAGCTGGATTAATTCCTAGCCCCTTATCTGGTGATTCTACACAAGTTTTGTTCCGCCCAGATGCACCCTTAACCCGAGAGCAAATGCTTTTATGGAAAATTCCTCTCGATACCCGTCAAGGTTTACCTAATGCTTCTTTAGATGCAGTCAAACAAACTTGGGGTTTCCAAGATGCAGCAAAAATCGAACCCAAAGCCTTACGAGCAGTATTAGCGGATTACCAAAACGGCGAACAATCTAACCTTCGTCGTGTATTCGGTTATACGACATTATTCCAACCAAAAAAAGCTGTAACTCGCGCTGAGGCTGCTACTGCTTTATGGTATTTCGGTACAGAAAGCGAAGGAATATCGGCAAAAGAAGCTTTGAAGTTGAAGCAATAGCAAGTAATTAAAATTCATTCAAAAAAGGGTTTTGCGTAAATTTCGCGATTTATGCAGATAATATGAATATTTAATCATATCTTTATAAATCATTGATCGATTATAAAAAGCCTATAAGAATATAGTTTATTAGTAATTTTACGGTTATTTTATGATATTAATAACAAGAGTTGTAAGTACGTAGAACCGGAAATAAAATCCGCTGCTAAAACTCCTTTTCTGCAAGGAGTTTGTGTAATTAGTCTATGTAATCAACCCAATCCCCTTGAACTGCTTCCGCCGAAAAATTACATAAAAAGTAGACTTTAGATTAAATCGCTTACGAGAAACTATCTCCAAACGAAATATTTCCAGGAACCAAAATACCATGAAAAAAGTATTAACAGCGGCAGGATTTGTTCTCTTCTCGTTTATACTGTCGCCAAAGGCAATGGCTCGTGATGATTTTAGTCAATTCTACGTATTTGGCGATAGCCTTTCAGATACAGGTAATATTTTTGCTGCTTCAAGCTTCTCAGATCCAGGAAATCCAATTCCTCCCAGCCCTCCTTACTCCCAAGGACGTTTTTCTAATGGCGATATATGGGTAAATTTTGTTGGAGACGACATTGGTTTAACTCCAACTCTAATACCACCACCAGGAAATACTACTATTCCTACAGATGGTATTAATTTTGCTATTGGTGGTTCTTCTTCCGGTTTAGGTAACGCTTTAAATCCCGATTCAGGTTTACCGGGAGTTTTAGGACAAGTCGGCTCATTTACCCAAATCTTACAAGCTAATAACCAACAAGCAGACCCAAATGCACTTTATGCGGTGTGGGGAGGTGCCAATGATTACGTCTTCGGTGGCGTTACAGACACCAGCCAAACAGTTGAGAATCTATCCAATGCGATCGCACTATTAACTCAAGCAGGAGCAAAAAATATTGCAGTATTTAACTTACCAGATTTAGGTCAACTTCCACGTCCCATAGCTGAAAACACTTCTGCTGAATTAACTCAACTAACAGAAGATCACAATGCAGCATTAGAGCAAGCTTTGGGTGGATTTAGTGTAATTCCAGATGTCAATATCATTCCCATTGATGTCAATTCTCTATTTAAGCGAGTTGTAGCTAATCCAGGAGAGTTTGGTTTCACGGAAAATCCAGCTACTTCTTGTGTGGTAGGGGACATCGGTAGTATTACTAGCGTATGCAATAACCCCAATGAATTTGTTTTCTTTGATTCGGTACATCCAAGTTCAAAAAGTCATCGCTTAGTAGCGGATTTAACGCTGAGTGCAATCAAGCATGAAACTGTCCCCGAACCTTCAACTGTTTTCAGTACATTAGTAGTTGGTGCAGTAGGTACGGTAGGAGCATTAAAGCGTAAGCGTCAAAGGTTATCGCGATAAATAAAGCACTTGAGCCACTCCGCGCAATAAATTGACGCGGATTCAGGCATAGCCATCTAACTTTTCACCGCTGTTGTGGTTATCTGGTTAGAGGTTAGCACTTGGGTGGACAACTGCTCAGAGGAACTATGGTAGTTCTTGCGTTTGGAC
>JBHJJJ010000265.1:0-4925 GCA_050042755.1 Rivularia sp. (in: cyanobacteria) | reverse complement strand
TTAACCAGGAAAGATTATTATCTGGCGAAAGTCAATTTGCAAACCCCCGGAATGCTACTGCCGGTACTCTCAGACAGTTAGATTCCCGTAAAGTTGATAAAAGACGCTTGGATTTCTTTGCTTATACTTTGCAAATTCCCGTTATGGATGATGCAAGTATTGCGAATAATCAATGGGAAGCTTTAGAGTTATTGCGAAAATTAGGCTTTAAGGTAAATCCCAATAAACAACTTTGTCATTCTCTAGATCGAGTTGCTCAATATTATCAGCATTGGGATAAAAAGCGGTTAAATTTACCTTACATGACTGATGGTGTTGTAGTTAAGCTAAATTCTTTCTCATTGCAACAAGAATTAGGATTTACTAATAAATTCCCTCGATGGGCGATCGCACTTAAATACGCAGCCGAAGAAGCACCAACCCGCGTAGAGAATATTACGGTTAATGTTGGTAGAACCGGGGCACTGACTCCCTTAGCAGAAATGGAACCCGTACAGCTTGCGGGTACCACAGTATCGAGAGCTACACTACATAATGGCGATCGCATTGCTCAGTTAGATATCCGAGTTGGCGATACAGTCATTGTACGTAAAGCTGGGGAAATCATTCCGGAAGTAGTGCGAGTACTCAAAGAATTACGTCCTGAAAATACTATACCTTTTGAAATGCCAAGTAATTGTCCCGTTTGCGGACAACCCGTGGTAAAAGAAAAGGGTGAAGCAGTAACCAGGTGCGTTAATATCAATTGTCCTGCAATTGTCAAAGGATCCATTGAACATTGGGTAAGCCGTAATGCTTTGGATATTCGCGGCATGGGTGAGAAAGTTGTACATCAATTGGTAGATAAGAAATTAGTTAACTCCGTAGCTGATTTATACGAGTTGACAGAAGAGAAATTAGTTAATTTAGAAAGAATGGGTAAAAAATCAGCAGAGAAGCTGATAGATGCAGTTGAAAAATCAAAAAATCAACCTTGGGCACGGGTATTATATGGTTTAGGAATCCGTCATGTAGGAAGTACGATCGCTAAAACTGTAACGGAGAAGTTTGATAGTGTAGACAAATTAGCAGCAGCGAAAGTTACGGATATTGAAGCCATTTATGGAATAGGTATAGAAATAGCCGAAAGTATCCATAAATGGTTTCGTATAGAAGCCAATCAAACATTAATTGAACGTTTGCAAAATACGGGATTGCAATTTGTAGAAACGCAAAAAGTAGTATCTTCTGAAGTGAATCAGAAATTAGCCGGTAAAACCTTCGTAGTCACCGGAACATTACCTACCTTAACCCGCGACGAAGCCAAAGAATTGATTCAAAAATTTGCTGGCAAAGTATCTAATTCAATTAGTAAAAGCACCGATTATTTAGTTGTAGGAGAAAACGCCGGTTCTAAATTAAGCAAAGCAGAGAAATTGGGAATTACTCAATTGAGCGAAGAACAACTTTTATCAATGATCAATGAACAATGAACAATGAACAATGAACAATGAAAAATTATCGGCGATCGCAAATTAATTTTTCACTATTCTCCAACAGTCTAAAAGTCGGCAAAAGCTGGCAAAGTAGCTGTAGCCTCACCCTTGTAGAGTCAGGGAAGTTTTGATAATTGATAATTGATCATTGATTCAAAGCTTTACCGATATATTCAAATAATCGAGAATCGGGAAAACCAAATTGTTGCTGCATGGTGGAATATTCGGCTTGTACCATATTATTTAAACTATTCCTAACTCCATAATCTCCACCAGTAAAGCTTTCGACTAATTCCGACCATCTTTTTGCTAAAGCAAGTACTTTTTCATCGGTAGGTTCGGTTCCTTTATTCATTTCTACTTCTATCGCCGCAAACAAATCTTGCCAATCTTGTTGTGCTTGCTGAATCTTTTCTTCTCCAAGCGTTTGAGCGCGTTCATCTAAATATTGACGTTGCTCTTTAGTGTAATATTTATTGAATAATTCTTCAGACATTGTTTGTACTCCAATTGTTTTCATCAAATCATCAACTGAAACTTTTTCCTCAGCTTGCAAACGAATAGAAATCCCTTTCAAAAGTCTTGTAAGCTGCTGCTGAACTTCAATTTGTTGACTTAACTTATCTATATGGGATTGAATCACCTTAACGGGAGAATAATCGGGATTTTGCAAAAAATTTTGTATCTCATCTAACGAAAAATCTAACTGTCGTAAAGAAAGGATTTGTTGCAGCCGAATAATATCCTCTTCCCTATACAAACGGTGTCCCGAATTTGTATATTCAGAAGGCTTTAACAAACCAATTTCATCATAATAATGAAGAGTGCGTACAGTTAAACCAGTCTGCGAAGCCAACTCGCCGACTTTCCAAGACGTTTGCACAACTATTTTCCCCCCGTTGAAGTATTTTGTTAATACCATTTCTTTGTAAAGATGCGCCTAATATAGCCCGTGTAGACGGGCTTTGTTTTGATAGCCCCAGCCTTTTAGGCTGCGGGTTATTTAGCGCAGCCTCATACAGAATTGGTATAAGGACATTTTTAATGTAAAACCTCACGTAACGTGAGGTGCAAGGGGTTTTGAAAAAAAATATTTGCAATTTCTTTTCTCCCCCCTCTCCCCCCTCTTCCCTCTCTCCTCCCCAAGGTAAACCGTAAATTTACCTAAGTATTGAGATTATTTTCGCAAATCTTTCCGAAACAGAGATTTTGGTGGTGAAGCTTTAATTACAAAACAATTTTAATTATCCAACCTGTTTTAGGAGTAAAAATCAAATCATGACTTCTTTTCACCATCCACAAGAACAAAACCATCAAGAGCAAAGAGTTGAAAATCAAATAGCACAGAACAAAACAGATGAAAAGAAAGAAAGAAAAAGTCTGTTTGGAAGCAAAACTTTTTGGGGTGTTGTTTTCACTTCAACTGCAGCAATTGCTCCGATTGTCGGAAATAATATCGATACAATCGTACAAGAGAAAGATGTACCTGTAAACTACGGCCAAGATGCCGCCCAAATAGTAGTAATTATTTGTGGTGCAGCAGCATCAATTATGGGTAGAGTCGAAGCAAAATCACCTGTTTATACTCCGCAATGGATGCCAGGACCAAGTGAAAAAGATTTTTAACCCGAGGAATTCCATTAATTTATGACTCATAAAATCGTAATTAATATTATTTTAGTTGGATATTAAATATAAAAATAATAAGAGGCTTGAGCCTCTTATTAATCACTTATATTTAATTCCTAAAAAAATCTTCAACTCAACTCCGGGCTACCTCAGCTTTTTTGGCAGCTTTAACACTACAGGTATTCTGATTCCAGATATATGCGCCAACTCCCACAGTTAAATTAGAAATACAAGCTGCACCAAAAACTCCGTTAACTCCATAAATTCTTCCTCCAATATACGCTAGGGGAATATAAAGCACGAACATCCTTGCTACTGTCATCACCATAGAAGGAATTGGTTTACCCAAAGCATTAAAAGCGGAACTTGCTACTAAAATAATTCCCGCTCCGGCATAACTAATTGGTACAATCCATAGATATTCAGAAGCAATTTGAACGATATCGGGATTTTGATTAAAGAAAGCAACTAAACTTGGTGCATTTACTGCTAAAATCGCCGCCACCATTAAACCCCAAAATAAACAAAATAAAAAACTTAATTGCAAAGCTTTACCAACCCTTGCATATTTTTTCGCACCCCAATTTTGACCGATAAAAGGCGCGATAGAAGCCGATAATGCCGTCAAAGCAATCAATGCAAAAGATTCAAGGCGCGATGCAACACCAAATGCCGCAACAGCTTCAGCACCAAAACTTGCCAAAAGACTTGTAATTATACCAATCGAAATCGGATTAATCATACTGCTACCGGCAGCAGGTAAACCGACATATAAAATATCCTTCCAACACCACAGTGTATCTTGAATCGAAGGCAGCTTTAAATACAGCATTCGTTCTTTGAAGTGCAATACATACAAAGCCGCGATTAAAGTAACTCCACGTGAGATTACCGTAGCCAGAGCTGCACCTTGTAATTCCATACGAGGAAAGCCGCCTATGCCCAAAATTAATAACGGATCTAAAACAATGTTTATGCCCGCTGCAATTATCATAATTACACTGGGTGTAAGGGTGTTACCAGAAGCGCGAATTGCATTATTGCCAACCATTGGCACCACCAGAAATAACATGCCAACGTACCAAATTTGCATATAATCCCTTACTAATGGCAGTACATCAGCACTCGCACCCAAAGCTGTAAATAAAGGATCGATAGTTAATAAACCCAAAATTACAAAAATTAGAACCGCAGTTACTGCTAAAGTTAAACTATTGGTAGTAAATTTTTGCACTCTTTGGCGATCGCCTTCTCCGATAGCACGGGAAATCACCGACGAAGCACCTACACCCAAACCCCTCGACAAGCTACCCTAAGTCATCACCACGGGAAACGTAAACCTCATCGCTGCTAAAGGTGCTGTCCCCAATTGTCCCACGAAGTATGTATCTACCAAATTAAAAGCAATAATTGCAAACACACCCCATATCATCGGTATCGTTAATTTTACTAAGGTAGAGCCTACATTGCCTTCGGTTAATCGTTGTTTCATTAATCAGTTATTAGTTAGTTGTTAGTGGTTGGTAGTTAGTGGTTGGTAGTTAGTGGTGAGTAGTGAGTGGTGAGTAGTGAGGAGTTAGGAGTAATGAGTTAGGAGTTGAGAATTTATAATTTTATTCTCCCCATCTCCCCCACTCCCCAACCCCCCCCCTTTCTCTCCCTCCCTCCTCCCCTTCCCTCTCCTCACCCAACCCTCCTATCCCCCTTTTTCATTTTACTCTTCCTCCAACTTCTGTTCTTTCTCCATTTATATTGTACCTTTTTCCTACTTTTACATCCTTCATTATTGAGTTCTATAACATTAATACTTTTGAACTTACA
>JBHJJJ010000264.1:0-7473 GCA_050042755.1 Rivularia sp. (in: cyanobacteria) | reverse complement strand
TGAGCGCTTTCCCATACCAAAATATCCATCAAAGCTTCTAAATCGGCGATCGCACTTGTAAATGTATAGTCAGAATCCGGTTTACTGCTTTCACCATGACCGCGCATGTCTGGGGCAATTATATGGTAATCTGCTTGTAGATAATCCCCGAAGCTAGACCAGACAAGGGAGTTATCGGCTAAACCGTGGAGTAATAATAAAGGTTCTTTTCCTTGGTTCCATTCCAAGTAAGATATTTGAATTTCGGGTAAGGATAAAGTTTTGCGAATAGACATTATAAATCAATTATCAATTATCAATTATCAATTATTACTTAATTAATGGTGTATATCTATAATTAGTTATAAATTACTTTTTTATAGTTTGTTGTTCATTTTTTTCAATGTAAAATTGAAAAATATTCAGTAATTTACATTTAGCAATGACCTTCATATTAAAATGGATACAATGGAACGGTACAGACCGTGGAAATAAAAAAATATTTTCCACAAACCAATTATCTCTCGATTCGGGCAGGTGGGTACTTGATAACTGATAATTGATAATTGATAATTGATAATTGATAATTGATAATTGATAATTGAAATGACGAAGCCGAATAGAGACAGTCGTCTCCGAGAACATCTCGCTAATGAACGTACTTTTCTCGCTTGGTTACGGACATCAATTGCTTTAATCGGTTTTGGTTTAGCAATCGCTAGATTTGGTTTGTTTTTACGGCAAGGGCAGCCACAAAATACAATAACTCAACAAATAGTCCAAAATAATCCTGTTTTTAACTCAGAAAATTTAGGCTTAAGTTTGGTAATTGTTGGTATCGTAGTTATTGCTTTAGCAGCTTGGCGTTACAATCGAGTATTCCGGCAAATTGAACGAGCGGATTATCAACCAAATCGTTCATTGATTTGGTTATTAAGTAGTATTGTAATTTTACTCGGTATATTAAGTATTCCCCTACTTTTAGCACGTCGAAGCTCAATTTATCCGGGGAAAAAGCTTAATTCGCCGCAATCTCGTTATATCCTTAAAAATTTCAAGTAAATACTTGTTTAAGCTTCTATATTCCTAGCGAAGAAACTTTCAATATTTTAGCAATAACCGCAACTAGTAAGTTTTTTATTGTCCAATGTCTGATATTTTAATAAATTTTGAAATAAATTATCAGTTTGATAAATTCATCCATCAACTAGATATTGTAAGTAAGTCGGTGCAAATAAACGAGGGCTATGTTACGGCTTGGGTAAATTAAGCTTAAAGAGTTGTTACTACTCACTATTCCCTATTCCCTTTTCTCGAAATTTAGTGTAGCTTTGAAATCATAATTTTATTAATTATCACTTATTACAGCAAGACGAACTAGCATTAACTGTTTGCCAGATTCTAATATTTTCAACAAGGGAGTTCTAATTACCTTTTTCGCGAGCATAACTCGTATGTCAAGTGGCAAATTATCGAACTCCATTTCTTGTTTGCGATAATGATTTTTTTCCGGACAATGCCATTCGTATTTAACTGTTAAATCATCATACAGCGTCCATTTAATCCTAGCTCCATACTTAAGATGAGTCATGTCTTTAGTAGAAGTGACGATGGGTAATGATTGTATATCTAATGGTAATTTCATAAATTTGAATTAGCAATTAAACTAGGTTTGTGGGATTAGAGGAACCCTTACTTCATATATTGTCATATCCATGTGACAACATTGTGACTTTTCCCCAGTCTTTTTAGGATTGCATAAGCCGTCATACATTAAAAATGCTCGGTAAAGCGGAAATAAATACCAACTTAGATTTTTTCATTTATAGTCGATAAACTTCTTTATGTTTCAATATCAGTATTTTTACGATTAAAGATAAATCTTGAGTAAATAATTGTAGAGTATATATTAAGCTCTAAGGCAATCAGACGGAGTGTTGATTGTCATTTTAAATTCAAATTTATAGCTATATTAACGATTTTTACAGTTTATAGCATATTTTTTTTATAACTAAGTAAGTCGGCACAAATAAACCAAGCGGTATTACAGCTTGGGTTAATTACCCTCAAACCCTTATTCCTATTGCAAGACACCAAGACAGCCTATTGCCTTATCCCAATTACTATTTTCAATGCCAACCTACTTATAACCATGAATTTATAGCTGATTCTTTGACAGCAAAAAGAACTAATTTAAGTTGTTCTCCCGAGTCTAAAGTCTTTAATAGCGGACTCTTTATTGCTTCTTGAGCTATCATAACTTTTATTTGTAATGGTAAATCATCAAAACACATTTTTTGTTTGCGATGAATATTTTTTTCAGGACAATCTGATTCATATACAACACTGAAATCTCCAAACAGAGTCCAGGTGATCGCACTATTGTATTTTACACTCGTAAGCTTTTTACTATAAGTTGCGATGGGTAATGATTTCATTTCTTGTGTTACATTCATATATTTAAAATTAAAGTTTATTTGATTTGTTTTGCTTGATTTATGCTAAATAAATAAAAATACTTAAAGTATGATTTGATCTATATCAAAATATTTTTGCTATTTCAATCTTTTTTGTGTTGCATTGCTATATATCATTTTCATATGGGCAAGAATCGAAAGTCATTTCATGCCGCGTCACTGAATAAATATATTAATACCTTATACACTTTCGTTAGCAATCGCCACTAATTCCACGCTATATTGAGAAGAATGAGGATTAGCAAAATACGTAACAACCTACGCCAATCATTCGCTGTATTTCGCTACAGCAGACGAACTGTAAATTTAGTTTGGACTACTAACCGCACTCTTACGATTATTTTGGCAATTTTAACTTTAGTTGCGGGGCTGTTACCGGCTGCTGTTGCTTATGTTGGTAAGTTAATTGTCGATGCTGTTGTTGAAGCCCGAAATTTCTCTTCAGGACAAGACAATGTAAACACTTCTCTTCCTTTATTATATCTGGGATTGGAAGCTGTTGCTGTGGCTTTACTCGCTCTTAGTCAGCGCGGGCTTAGTATTTCTCAATCACTATTGCGTGTATTACTTGGGCAAAGAGTAAATGTATTGATTATCGACAAAGCGTTGACATTGGAATTGCGTCAATTTGAAGATTCCGAATTTTACGACAAAATGACCAATGCGCGACGCGAAGCTTCTATTCGTCCACTTTCTTTAGTTAATCGTACTTTTGGTTTGGTGCAAAGTGGTTTATCTCTACTTACTTACGGTGCTTTGCTCATAAACTTTTCGGTATGGGCTGTAGTGGTATTGATTTTAGCCGCTATACCGGCATTTGTTGCCGAAACTCGCTTTGCAGGAGTTGCTTTTCGTTTATATCGCTACCGTGCCCCGGAAACCCGTCAACAGCGATATTTAGAGACACTAGTAGCTCGTGAAGATTTTGCCAAGGAGGTGAAACTTTATCAACTCGGTGAAATTTTATTGGGACGTTATCGCAATCTATTCGATCAACTTTACGGTGAAGACCGAGATTTAACAATCAAACGCGGATTTTGGAGTTATTTATTAGGTTTGTTAAGTACTGCAACTTTCTATATCGCTTATGCATGGATTGTGGTAGAGACTTTTGTCGGTAGAATTTCTCTGGGAGAAATGACGATGTATCTTACCGTATTTCGACAGGGACAAACTACTTTCGCGAGTGCCTTAACAAGCATTGGTGGAATGTATGAAGATAACCTCTATCTTTCCAATCTTTACGAGTTTTTAGAAGAAGAAGTACCCAAAAGTTACGGAATGGCTCGAGCAGGTACAAATCCGCAAGATGGAATTCGGTTTGAAAATGTTTGGTTTACTTATCCTGGAAGTAGAAAACCGGCTTTGAAAAATATTTCGCTGCATTTGAAACCGGGAGAGAAGTTAGCAATTGTCGGTGAAAATGGTTCGGGAAAGACTACTTTAATTAAACTGCTTACTCGGCTTTATACGCCTGAATCGGGAAGAATTTTATTAGATGGATTGAATTTACAAGAGTGGGATTTGGATGTATTGCGGCGAAGAATTGGAGTGATTTTTCAGAATTTCGTTCGCTATCAGTTTACCGTTGGTGAAAATATCGGTGTTGGCGATGTGGAAAAATTGCAAGATGAAAGAGCATGGGAAATCGCTGCTGAAAAAGGAATGGCACAACCCTTTATTGAAAGGTTACCAGATGGCTTTACAACTCAATTGGGACGTTGGTTTAAGTCAGGGCAAGAACTTTCTGGGGGGCAATGGCAGAAAATCGCTCTTTCTCGTGCTTTTATGCGCAATAGCGCCGATATACTCGTGTTAGATGAGCCTACCTCAGCAATAGATTCCCAAGCAGAATACGAAATTTTTGACCGTTTTCGCAATTTAACTACAGATAAGATGGTGCTTTTGATATCTCACCGTTTTTCTACAGTGCGAATGGCTGATAAAATTGTCGTTATTGAGCAGGGTGAAGTGTTGGAAACTGGTACTCACGATCAGTTATTGCAAGCCAAGGGAAGGTATGCGACATTATTTTCTTTGCAAGCACAGGGGTATAGGTAATTGGTAATTGGTAATTGGTAATGGGGAATTGAGGGTAGAATTTTAACCTTTAAAACATCTTCTAATTTAAGTAGCTCTACAACTTGTGGTGCAGCATATCTCCTAATATTATTGCTGCCAAAATCCGTTTTACCGGTTTGGAATGTTGGAGTAGCTCGGCAATTTGTGGAGTATATTCTTTTGCTTGCATGTATGCAAAACCAAACAGGTAGTAAATAATTTACCTTGATGTTCTAAAATCCTTTCCTAGAGAGTGTTTCAAAGTTTTTTGCTAGTTTTTTAGCATACTATGTCCTGAAGAACCTAAAATTTTTGCTCCTCTGTTATCTAATTGTAGATTTTACAGAGGATTTAACTTGCTATATTAAATACAAATTCAATAAAACGACCATACTAAATAAAAACAGTATAAAATTTTGAATAGAAGCAAAAATAGGTAAACTTAATATTATTTGTCGAACCGCTGGAATAGAATTTAGATATAAAATTAAAAATGGAAAAAATAATGTTGTAATGACTCCTATTATTGCCCATATAAATCGTTTAGAGCTTTTCAGCATTAACATTATTTGAGCTATGGAAGCATAAATCATTATCAAACCGATAAATATTGGTATAGTCAATTCTAAATATTGTTTTTGAAGCGAGCCATCTATTTTTGCCTCATAATCAATTAGGAAAAATGTACTGGAAGCTATTAATAAGTTGATTGCTATTGCTAAGGTTGCCGGACTTTTTTCTCCTAACAATAATTCTCCGATGAGAGATTTTTTCGTAATGTTACCATTATTTATCTGATTAGACCTGAATAAAGCCCATTCCCGTACAGTTTTTCGATGAGGCAATACTACAGCAAATAATCCTAAAAATAATAATAAGTTCCATAAATATAAGCCGTATATGTGAAGAGCTAATTTGCTCTCGTCATATCTTGGTTTCCATGTATTTTCTCCACAACGCCAAGCATATGGACTCAGACAATCATTATAATTATCTATAGGTGAATAATCTTCAAAACCAATAAAAAATAAGATAATTACTTGAATAAAAGTAATGATTAGGTAGCTTTGCTTTTTTGTAATAATAGTGAGTTTTGACATCTTATAATTATTCAGAAATAATGCATTTATTTTGATTTAAGTCTTTTCCCTTGCAGGAATAGGATTTCCAAGATTTAATCTTCCCCATAGCGTAACAATTGGTTACAATCAGTATGCGTTCGTTACCCGGAGTAATAAGCGATGGATTTGATATTGGAGCCAGCCATTCCCCTAAAAATCGAGAAAATGAAGCAACGGGTACGATGGCAGCATCAAAGTATTGTGCAACGGGGAATCGATCAAACCAGCATGGTTCTCGACGACGGTAAGCAAGACAGTCAGGAATTCTCTTTTATGGTGATTGGGGATACTGGTACAACTTGTCAAGATGGATATCACCCCCAGCGAGAAATTGCTAAATTAATGCTTCAGCACCGCCATGAATGCCGTTTTGTTTTGCACACTGGTGATGTTATCTATACTGTAGGTTCTCGGGAATATTACCCTTCAAATTTTATCGAACCCTATCGCGAGTTTTTACGGGGTGGTGAAAATCCCCAAAATATTGCTTATGACAATATGGTGTTTGATACTCCGATTTTGACAACTTTGGGAAATCATGATTATTATGATGTACCCTTGCTGTATCGAGTAATTACAGGTCCGACGTTACAGTTACGCCGTCTCTTACGCTATAAAGATGTTGAAATTGGCTGGCATGGCTCCGAACAAGGTGATGCTTATGCAAAAGCGTTTCTGGATTATTTAGCAAGGTTTAATCGCAAGCAAAACTTGGAGTCTCACCTAGACGAACATTACACCGCGAAAACTGACTCTGGGCGCTGTTTGCGTTATGAACCCGGACATTTTACCCGTTTACCAAATCGTTATTATACGTTTCGTTACGGGGGTATTGACTTTTTTGCTCTTGATTCAAATACTATTAACGAACCTGGGCCAATACCGGAATCACTACAAGGAGATGCTCGCAGAAATGCTTTAATTAAACGTCGCGATGCGATCGATATTGAAGCACAGCAGATTTTAAAAGAATACGATCGCCTTAATTTGGATAATCCCGAAGATGGTGAAAAAAGCGATGTACTCCAAGCAAGATTAAGTCAAATTAACGAAGTAAAAGTTGATATCGAAAAACACCTAGCATCCCATCATCCCAAAGTTGATTTTGAACAACTCGAATGGTTCAAACAAAGGTTAATTGAATCTTGGAATAGTTCAGAAGTACGTGCAAGAATCGTTTACTTTCATCATCCTCCCTACGTTACGGAGGCTAGTAAGTGGCATCAAGCACAAACCTTAGCTATTCGTCGTCGTCTGCGCTGGGTATTTGATGAAGTTGCTCAAACCATTGGTAATTTAAAAGAGAAACGTCCAGTTGTTGACCTGATTTTAAACGGACACGCTCATTGTTTAGAGCATCTTTGCACCACCAATACCGGATATGCAGATTCATACATTAATTGCATCGTCAGCGGTGGAAGTGGTCATTATCCCCGCCGTCAGCGAGACATAGGGTCAGAATTAATGGAAACTTTTGATTATATTCCTAACAGCCCTAGCCGTAAAATTGCTGATTCTTTAAAATTTATCGGTCTTCAAGGTTACGCATCTCTCAAACGTTCTCCCTATTCCGGCGTGCGAATAGATGTCAAAGCAGGTAATCCTGTTAAGTTTGTTGTTAAACCATTCGTGGCCGAACGTTTTCAGCAACAATGGAATTATCCTGAGATTGAACCATTTGTAATATGAGGGGGTTGGGGGTTAGGAGTTGGGAGTAATAAGTAATAAGTAATGAGTAATGAGTAATGAGTTGGGAGTTGGGAGTAAGAAGTAATAAGTAAGGAGTTATGAGTTATGAGAAATGAGTATTGAAGAAGGAGAAAGGAGTATTTAGT
>JBHJJJ010000263.1:0-3514 GCA_050042755.1 Rivularia sp. (in: cyanobacteria) | reverse complement strand
CACGTCGCTCTTACGTTCTTTCTGTGTTTTGTGAGTGGGGTCTGGCGAGTGGTATGTAGTGAGTTGTGAGTGGTGAGCAGCGAACAGTCAAGGTGATCGTTTAATTCATAACTCCCCATCTCCCCATCCCCCCATCTCCCCACCTCCTCCTCTGAAAACTTTATACTGAAAATAGAACAATTTCTTAAAAAGGAGGGTCGAGAAATGGCTCCCAATCCCGCCATTATGCAAGCTGTGGAAAGGTTGAATTATCGGGTAACCGTTGGTGATGTGGCTACCCAGGCTGGATTAAATATTGAAATGGCAAATCAAGGTTTATTAGCTCTGGCAACTGATGCTGGAGGACATTTACAGGTTGCGGACACAGGTGATATTGTTTACCTTTTTCCGCGTAATTTTCGCGATGTTTTACGAAATAAATATTTAAAATTACAGCTACAGGAATGGTGGCAAAAAGTTTGGCATGTTCTATTCTATTTAATTAGGATTTCTTTCGGAGTTGTCTTAATTGCTTCTATAGCCTTAATTTATATCTCAATTATTCTCATTCTTACTTCTTCTTCTGACCGCGATAATGGTCGAGGTGGTGGTTTTGGTGGTGGTATAGGCTTTTTCTATTTACCAGATTTATTTTGGTTTTTTAGTCCAAATTATAATACTGGATATCGAAGTCATCGACGGCAACGAGAAAAGAGCGATTTAAATTTTTTGGAAGCTGTATTTTCTTTTTTATTTGGAGATGGAAATCCGAATGCGAATCTAGAAGAGCGTCGCTGGAAAGATATTGCAACTGTAATTCGTAATAATGGTGGTGCGGTTGTCGCCGAACAAATTACTCCTTATCTAGATAATCTTGGCGAGACTTATCAACAACAATACGAAGATTATATGCTGCCCGTTCTGACAAAATTTAATGGTAAACCGGCGGTAAGTCCTGAAGGTGAAATTGTCTATTCTTTTCCTGAATTACAAGTAACGGCTTCAGAAAATAATTCTCAATCAATCCCAGCTTTCCTGAGAGAATTTTCGTGGCATTTTAGTAAAGCAACTTCTTCACAAGTAATGTTAAGTGCTGGATTGGGAGGAGTAAACCTGATCGGTGCTTTGATGTTGGGAGGATTATTGCGAGATGGTAGCTTGGCTAGAGAAATCGGAGGGTTGGTTGCTTTTGCACAAGGCATCCACTGGTTGTTGCTAGCTTACGGCGTAGGCTTTTTAGCGATCCCCCTAATACGATACTTTTGGATACAGTGGCGTAACGAAAAAATTGGCGATCGCAATAGTCAGCGTCAATCAAGAGCAAGGCTGATAGAAAGCGCAGACGAAAAGTTACAAGAAAAAATTAACTATGCTCATCAGTTTGCAGCAAATACAGTTATTGATAAAGACAAATTAGTTTACTCTAGCGAAACTGATTTACTCCAACAAGAAGTAGAACGTACGGCGCAAATTGACGCAGAATGGCAGAAAAGGCTTGAGAATGGAGAGTGAACCAGACAGTTTTGTTCGTCTTACTCGTGAAAATTTGCAACTCTGTATCAAAAAGCTTTGTGCTGATTACGGTAAATACAAAATATTGGGGTGCTTCAACATTAGGTTTTGCTTGAAAAGGAGCAGGCGTATATTGAATTTGATACCGAATTGTATTCTGACAATTCGGTAAAAATATCTACCAAGCTTTATTAAGATAAATGTTATTGACCAAAAATTAAATTGGATACAAGCCCCCAAATTCATCTGTAGAGAAAATTATTTCAAGCCCTTGACTTTAGACATAGGGTTAATCCAAAATCTAAAATCCAAAATCCAAAATCGAATGACACCATAAAACGCTACTAGTGCTTTTGCGACTCAAACCTCGATAGACAAGTACTGTTCATTCATCTTCTAAATCCGATACAAACAAAGCTCATGAGGCGAGTTAGTCCCAGCGGAAGGGGGAAATACTGTATATCGATGAGTCCTGCTTTATACATTAGTTCTGAAAGTTCTTTTTGAGAAAAACAACGATTGCCCCAATGCCACTGAATCAACCTACCTATTAAATTAGACTGAGTAACAGCAAGGATTAACGGTGCCCGTGGACGTAAAACTCTTACTATTTCCTTTAACCGCTCCTTTAAAATTGAACAAATATTAACCTTGTTTAACAAGATTACACCTATTCAAGACGCAGATCGAGCAGTACTACCTACTTGCGGGAAGGAGTCTCGCCTCCCTGATGAAACGCGTTTACGCTTCCCATATGACCTGGAAAAATCCTCCTGGCTACAGGTTAACCTCATCCCGGCTGTTAGCCACGCCATAGAAACTATGTCGTAATCTACTCGATAGTTTCTTATGTAACATCCTCCAGTAACTCCAAGCGTGCCGATGTCTATCCTCTGGCAGAAATCGGGCGTATCTGGCTGGGGGACGCTCACTTTTATATAAAGCTCTACGTGCTAAAACCAATGCAGCAGCAGTATCTGATGATAGCCCGCACAGCTTTAAAAACTTAGTTAATCCAATTAATGATGAGTAAGCAGGATTAACTTTGATTAGTTGAATACCCCATCTAGATGCTCTAGATTGAAGTATTGATAAAAATTGAGAATATGCAAAATTTGAAAGCATCCTTGAATATCGTACACCACTTTCTTTCATTGATGCGCGCTTGCCAGAAAAATCAAGTTTCTCAACTGTAATCGGGCATTGATAAAGGTTAGCTAATTTGACGATATGAGCTACACTTTCCCCCAGGGTTGCTCTTACCTTATGATATGAACGGTCACGCAAATTAATTTTTATTTGACCCCGTGCTTTGAGGTTTCCCTCTTGATCGGAATATGCCCAACCGATTACCGACGGATTCAAATCTATACCTATCATTCCATTAAAAAAACGTGATTGAATCGGTACTTCCGGACGTTTTACGGTAACAAAAACATACCAAAAACCCTTATTTTTTTTCACAAATCTCCAAGTTAAGGCACTACCCTTTAAGAGAGCATATTTTATATCTTGATGCCCATAGTTAAATTGAATTCCTTTCGCGGCAACGTACTTATCAAATTGATTAAATAAAGCTTGTGGCACGCGGATTTTAATATTTCCATCAATTGATAACTGACAATTTTGACAGCCTGCTGTTTCATCAGATGAACCAATCAGCATAAATTGTGAGTTACGTTTTTGTTGCCAATCGTCTAACCATTCACAATGGCTAGAATATCCATTTTCTTCTAAATTATATTGTGCTTGAAATAGCTTACGAGAACCAAAAATTATACGTTTATTTTTTGTTTTAAGTGAAGAGAGTTTATGATTTTTTAAAGATAAACGACGTTGTTTTTGATGAATTTTCCATTTTAACTGTTTTTTTTCTGTCTTATACCCATTGATTCCGCAGCATGGATAAAGTTTTTTTAATTTCTTTATTTGATCTGTAATTGATTTCTTTAAACCTTTTATTGATAACTGTAATTCTTTTATCTGTCTAGTTAAACATTCTTTTGATGAAGATATTTTACCT
>JBHJJJ010000262.1:0-47317 GCA_050042755.1 Rivularia sp. (in: cyanobacteria) | reverse complement strand
TATTTTCTCCGACCAATACAAAAAAATCCCACTTTTGGTTTATCAAAAAACATGGTAATTAGTGCATAATTATAACTTGCTTACACCCACAAATAAAATAGAAGAATTAGCTTAGAAAAAATGCTCAAATTCAGATTTGATTTCAATTTTAAACCGTTTTTTGTCAGAAATAATACATTTTGAATCCCGATCGAAATTTGGAAAAATTTTGAGCAATCGATTGCAGGAATTCAATTTTAAGTCAACTAAAACAACGCAAATAGCATATTTGTAGTCATGGTGAAATAGAAACTTAGCTTATGCATAAGTCATGTATATAAATGCATAAGATTTTGAAATGGTTACTTTCATGAAAAAAATACCAAACAGACGAAACCGGGGATTTATTCTCACTTTCAAAGGTTGGAAAAAGCTTCAATCTGCCATTAAAGCTGATTCGCAAGATAATCGACAACACATCCTTACTTTAGAAGAATTTACCGATCGCACTTGTTTATCTTCACGTACTGTTTCCAGGATAATGGGGCGTTCAGAATCCGTAGATAAGAGTTCATTGCAAACTGCTTTTACAGCCTTTAATTTGGAATTGTGTAAATGCGACTATACAAGAGCTTGTCCTCAAATTGACGATTTAGAAGCCCGACGCGCTTCTCCAGAATATGACTGGGGAGAAGCGCCAAATACATCTGTATTTTAAGGCCGCTCAATGGAACTATATCAATTACGGCATTGGGTGTTAGAAGAAGGTTGTCGTTTGGTGGCATTGCTAGGAATTGGCGGCATTGGCAAAAGTAGTTTAGCTGTTAAGCTAGGACTACAAGTTCAAGCCGAATTTGAGGTAGTAGTATGGCGAAGTTTGCAAAACGCACCACCAGTAGAGGAAAGTTTAACAAGCATACTGCAATTTGTTCTATGTGCTCTAGGAAAAGATATAGTAATACCTCAAAACTTTGATGGGAAACTATCTAAGTTGATGGAATGTTTAAGAAATCACCGTTGTCTATTGATTTTAGACAATGTAGAGACAATTTTATGTAGCAATGGCCAAACAGGGCAATGTTGTCCCGGTTATGAGGGATACGGTAAATTACTCAGATGTATTGGGGAAGTACACCATAAGAGTTCTCTTCTCCTGACTTCTAGAGAAAAACCAAGAGAAATTCTACCTTTAGAAGGAGAGAGAACAAAAGTTAAATGCTTGCAGATGGGGGGATTAAAGCTTACCGAAGGGCGGGAGTTAATCAAGTACAAAGGAAAATTCACGGGTACAGAAAAGGAATGGCAAGTACTCATCGAGCATTACGGTGGTAATCCCTTGGCGCTGAAGATTCTAGCAGCAGGAGCGAGGGAGCTTTTCAACGGTAGAATAGCCGAGATTTTGGATTATTTGAAACAAGGAGCATTAATTTTCGAGGAAATCCACGACTTATTAGAATGCCAGTTTCAACGTTTATCAGTGCGAGAAAAAGAACTCATGTACTGGCTGGCAATTAATCGAGAGCCAATATCCCTTGCCGATTTAGTCAACGATGTAGTTACACTTTCCTCCAAACGTCAGTTGCCACAGACAATTTATACCCTACTGCAACGCTCATTGATTGAAAAAAAGGGCGAGTATTTATTTCTACAACCAGTGGTGATGGAATATGTAACTCAGGCATTGGTTGAACGAATTTCTCAAAAAATGAAGCAATGGGGAATGAGGAATAGAACATCGAGCATAGACTTAGAGAACCAATTTCTTGCTCCTAGCATTCAAACTCATGCTTTAATTAAGGCAACATCCAAAGACTACATCCGAGAGGCGCAAAAGCAGCTAATTGTTCAACCCTTATTGGAGAAATTATTAATAGAGTTGGGCAGTCAACAAAAACTTTTACTTTTGTTGCAAGATTTATTGGAGCAACAAAGACATCAAGCCGCAGTCATATCGGGTTATGCTGTGGGTAATATTCTTAATTTACTAGCATCTGTGCAAGTAGACTTACGAGGCTATGAGAATATGAATATAGCGGCTTCGTGTTGGATGCAATACAGTCGGAACCTCACCCCCTTTCCCTCTCCGATAATTTGGAGAGGGGTGCAAAGAGAGGGGTGAGGAATGATAGTGTGCCTCACTCAACCGAAAAACGCTATATTGCTGGTGTGATTGGGTTAACAGAAGTATAGAGAGGAAAACTGTTGACTATTTACAATTTACGAACGAAGTGAGTTAAGCGCTATTTCTTACTTAAAAAACAGCTTATTTCCTAATCTAACAATGTCACTTTAAGTAGCGAGGCACGGAAAATTATAGGTGAGGAAAGGCAAAAGGCAATAGACCTTCATGCAATAGGTATCTCTAGTTTGAGGTTAATTTACTTTTATATACATAGTTATGTTTTTTTGCGCCTACTTACTTACCAGTAGATATATTGTACACCAAGTTAACTTTGCGGGGAATAACGAGAAGAAAAAATTATTTTCTACCCCCTCTTCCCCCTCTCCCCCCCTCTCTGTCTTAACCGGGCAATGTTGCTGTGGTGAACCACTAGTACATTACGGCGGAAATAAAACACCTATTTCAAAAGCTTGAAATCCTTATCTAATAAGACTTTTGAATCCCAGACTTGCTGTTGTGCATTTAAAATGCACAACAGCTTATTCCTCATCTTCGGTAATGAAGGGGTAGGTAAATAGGCTACCGATAATTAAACAAAACTAAACTGATTGGCGTTATCTAAACTCAAATCATCCACTGATATATTTGCAACAATGCCGATTAATTCTGGGGTTGCACCATCATTGAAAAATATACCCGTTCCTGAGGGTAAACCCTGTGGAGAGGCACCAAGGGAATAATCGCTCTCTGAACCAATTAGTTGAATAACATCGTTGTTCTTTAAGTCTTTAATGAGAGCATAGTCAGAATTACCTTCCCCAAGATAGAAAACAGCTTTAGTGCCATCTATAATTGGTCCTGCTAAAACAAATGTATCGTCACCATTACCACCAGTTAAAGTATCTACTTCACCAGTACCAAGCCCTTCAAGAAAATTGGGTGTTGCTCCAAACAAAGTGTCATTTCCATCTCCACCAAAAACCTCATCATTCTCGAATTCACCGTAAACTAAATCATCACCAGCCCCACCATATACAGAATCGTTTCCTGATGCGCCACCGAATACTTGGTCATTACCAGCACCTCCTCTTACTTCATCATCGCCGGTATCGCCCGTCATCAAATCTTCGCCATTTCCACCGAATAGTTGGTCATTACCTGGGCCACCAGCTATATTGTCTTCTCCATCACCTCCACGAATCAGATCGTTCCCCGATCCCAGAGTATCAAAACTGTCACCGACAAGATTATCATTCCCTTTTCCACCAAGAAGGGTATCATCTCCGTCTTCACCAGCTAAAACATCGTTATCAGCTCCTCCAATAAGAGAATCATTTCCAGAGCCACCTAAAATTGCATCAGTTCCACTTCCCCCTTTAACTGTGTCGTCACCACCTTCAGCAAATACAAGATCGTCACCTTTATTGCCATTAATAGTGTCATTACCATCACCAGCAAATATATTATCGTTACCAGATAAACCTTGGATAGAATCACTCTCAGGACTACCAATTAGCTGATCTCTACCTGGTGTACCATTAATATTTACCATTGTTATTTATACCTCTGTATGTCAAAATTAAAACAGCCTAAATTATAAAAATTTATGCCGATGCTACCCTCTCCTAAGAGTTTGATTGTTAAACCAAACTGATTAGCATTTTGAGTGAATAATTATAGCCTGTAATATATTGTTGAATCACACAAGGTAACTTAAGAAAGTTAAGGTGCAAGTTAAGCATAAAATAATCAAGCAAAAGATTCTTGAAGAAATTGAGTAAATAGCTGAACCTTAGTAGAAAGGTGCCGATTTACAGGATAAATGACACACAAAGTTAGTTCTGGAGGATGATAATCGGACAAAATTACTTGTAAAACTCCGCTTTCTAATTCATTTTCGACAATAAAAAGTGGTAGTAGAACAATTCCCAAACCGGCCACAGCAGCATCTTTTAAAACTTCTCCATTGTTAGAATAAAAAATTCCATCAATAAAGACTCGCTCAACAATATTATTATTGATTAATTCCCACTGACAACCTGTTGTCATATAGCCATAGTGCAAACAAGAATGGTTTTTTAATTCTGACGGTTTACTGGGAATTTCTCTTGCTTTCAAGTAATTAGGTGCTGCACAAATAACGCGAGGAAATTTTGTAATATGATGGGCTACTAAACTAGGAGATTCCTGCGGTGTACCAATCCGAATAACTAGGTCATAGCCTTCACTGATGGGGTCTACAAAACGGTCTTCTAAGGTTACTATAATTTTGATTTCTGTGTAGCGACTCATAAACTCAGCTATTTTTGAACCCAAACAGGAAGCTCCAAAAGACATCGGAGCATTAATTTTAAGGGTTCCTTTGGGTTCGCTGTGTTCCTGTGAGACTGCCAATTCTGCCTCTTCTAAGCTACCTAGAATATCGATACAGCGTTCGTAAAAGGCTCTGCCAGTATCTGTAGGTGTAACTTGGCGAGTTGTGCGATAGAGCAATTGTACTCTTAACTGATTTTCTAAATTAATTACCAATTTATTTACAGCAGAACGAGATAGTTGCATTTTTCTCGCTGCTGCTGCAAAGCTACCTTCTTCAACTACTTGAGTGAATGCACGTATACTTTCAAATTTATCCATATAACGATCTTGATTGTAGATAAAATAGAGACAATATGTCAATAAAATAGCATATTGTCTTTTTATAAGATTCAATACATAATATAACTAAGGAAAATAATTCAGAAAAAACGAGGTAATAAAATGATTACAGTTCGTCAGGCTCAAGCACGAGGTAATGCTAACTTTGGCTGGCTCGATAGCAAACATACTTTTTCCTTTGGTAATTATTACGATCCAAATCACATGGGTTTTGCAAGTCTGCGGGTAATTAATGAAGATAAAGTTCTACCAAGCAAAGGCTTTGGTACTCACAGCCACAAAGACATGGAAATTATTTCCTACGTTTTACAAGGAGAACTAGAACACAAAGATAGTATTGGTAATGGTTCGGTGATTCGTCCTGGGGATGTGCAACGGATGTCGGCTGGGACTGGTATTGCTCACAGTGAGTTTAATGGTTCTGCTACCGATCTAGTTCATTTCCTACAAATTTGGATTATGCCAGACACAACAGGAATTCAACCCAGCTACGAGCAGAAAAACTTTGGTGACGATGAAAAACAAGGAAAGTTAAGATTAGTTGCCTCCCCAGATGGAAGAGATAATTCAGTAACAATTCATCAGGATGCAAATCTCTATGTTGCTGTTTTAAACAACGGCGATCGCATAAACCATAGTACTAAGAACGATAGGTCATTTTGGCTGCAAGTAGCTAGGGGTTCAGTTGATATTAATGATAAATCTTTGGGAACGGGTGATGGTGCCGCGATTACTCAAGAAACCGATATTGAAATAGTTGCTACTAGCGATCGCACAGAAGTACTGCTGTTTGATTTAGCTTAAAGCAATTCATCCCCGAAAAAGATGGATTTATCTGCACCAAAAATTAATCACTAAGTCAAGCTCTTTTTAACTTGAGCGAGAACATATGAATTTACAAGAGAATCAAGCAAATCATCAAGTTACCGCCGTAATTTCCCACTATATTCGTCCCGGGCGCGAGTCTGGTTATGAAGAATGGCTCCAAGGAATTTCTCAAGTAGCAAGACAATTTGAAGGGCACAATGGGGTAACTATTCTTAGACCAAAACCAGGATGTAAAGAAGAATATGTAATTATTCTACGCTTTGATGAGTATAAAAATCTCTGTCAATGGATGCGATCGCCAGAGAGAAAAGAATGGATCGAACGCGCTAAACCTTTAATTAAAAAGCCTGAAAATGTTCAAATTCTAACAGGATTAGAAGCTCTAGTATCTCTTCCCAATACCGCTACTCCTGTGCCACCAAAGTATAAAACTGCTTTTGTCACCTGGATTGGAGTATTTGTCTGTGCATCTAGCCTAGGTTATATTTTAGGTCCTTATTTAGGATTTTTACCTTATCTATTACGTCAAGCAATTATGACTGGATTAGTAGTCGTGTTACTGGCTTATGTAGTCATGCCCAGATTAACTCGCTTCTTTCATAAGTGGCTCCACTCATCATAGTGCTCTGTCCCATAAAAATTGATTAGTGAAGTTAGAGAGGGGGTAGAGAAATTGAAAAGAACTAATAGATTTGAATTGTGATTATTGTAGGGTGCTGTGACGGTCACGAAAAATCACCAAATCATAACGATAAAATTGATACTACCGTCACGCACCATCAGTCAATTGATGCGTGATATAAAATCCGTTGGCATCGGAATTATATTTTTTTGCAGCCTCGGAGCGCAGAGCTTTTTTCGATCGTATTTTTTATAATTCCGATGTAAGCGGAAAAGATATGACGTTTTGGTTAGAATTGACACTCTCAGGGTTCCGCTTCGCCCGTGGCTAACCAACGATTAAATGATTCATGAAAACAAAGAAACCCGATTTTTCCAAAAAACCAGGTTTCTCAACATCTTAAACTATTGCAAATCATAATATTGTGGTGCGTTACGGTATTGTTTATTCTCAAGCTTAAATACCGTAACACATTCCATTTTCTCATACATCAAACACCAATTTTCAATCCATTTTCAGTAACATAACTTGAAGTTTTCAAAGCAGAATCATTCCCACGTCCAAAATATTGTGAAAGAGATTTAAGTTCTTGCATCAATTCGATAAAATCACCAGGAGTTAAAGATTGAGGCCCATCACAAAGGGCTTTGGCGGGATTGGGATGAACTTCAATCATTAAAGAGTCAGTACCAACAGCGATCGCAGCTTTAGCCATTGTGGGAACATACTTGGAGTAACCAGTAGCATGGCTAGGGTCAATCATAATCGGTAAATGAGTCAAAGTTCGCAATACGGGAACTGTAGATAAATCCAGAACATTTCTGGTATATTTCTTGTCAAAGCTGCGAATTCCGCGCTCGCACAAAATCACGTTAGGATTGCCAGTAGACAAGATATATTCAGCCGCCATCAACCATTCTTCAATAGTTGCAGACATGCCGCGCTTAAGGAGAATAGGTTTACCAGTTGCACCAGCTTTCTTCAACAGCGAGAAGTTTTGCATATTTCGCGCTCCGATTTGCACTACATCTGCAACTGAAGCAACTTTGTCTAGATCGGCGGTATCCATTACTTCGGTCATAATTCCTAAACCAGTAACTTCACGGGCTTTCGCTAACAAATACAAAGCGCTTTCTCCGTGCCCTTGGAAGGAATAAGGCGAACTACGGGGTTTGTAAGCACCACCTCTAAGAAACTGTGCGCCAGTGGCTTTAACTACTTTTGCGGTTTCTACTACCATCTCTTCATTTTCTACCGAACAAGGTCCAGCAACAACAACTAAAGGATGATTTTGACCAAAAGTTACGGCACCGTTGGGGGTTTGTACAACCACGGAAGAAGGCTCACCGTAACGATATTCTAAGGAAGCTCGTTTAAAAGGCTGTTCAACTAAAATAACTTGTTCAATAAAGAAGCTCATTTGTTGAATAGATTGGGGATTAATATTAGAAGTATCGCCAACCAAACCAATTACAACTTTTTCTTTACCAATAATTTTTTCGATAGATACCTGATAGATACTCAATTCTTCAATGATTCGATCGATCTCAACTGCGGGGGTTCCGGATTGGATAACAACGATCATTTTTTTTCCTCTTGTAATAATGTAGGCTTTAGTTTGTCTTATCTTGTGCCCAAGTAAATTGGGCGTTTTTAACTTGTTTTCCTCTGATGCTTTTAAATAGGATAATGGTTTTCAACTTATGCAGTTGATCGTAGAATTTATCAATTTTTTCTTTTGCGGTATGATGCTGCGCTATCTAAGAATGATATCAAATCCGTCTGCATCGGAATTATATATTTTTTAACGCAAAGTTACGCCAAGGTAAACGCAGAGGGACACAGAGTTTTTTTCACACATACTTTTTATCATTCCGACGTAAACGGAAAAGATATGAAAAGTTGTTTATGGAGGAAAGCACGCCACTTGCGACAACGGAATGCCACTTCATACAAAGCGGGAAACTCTCGCCAATGCACCTCTTCAAAAATTTTTCGCTGCTGCTTTGCCATTCCTAATATAAATATACAGTCAGCTTTAGTTAGATCGAAAAGGGAACGAATGCTTGCACTGCAGTCGTTCCCTTTATGTAATAAATTCAATTAAATTATAATTTACAGTAAATTGTGCGACGGAGTTAAAGTCTCATGAAAGAAAACTGAATTACAAATTTTTTAATCGGTTTTCAATTTCAGTAACAAGTAATTTGGCACAAATAAATCCAACTATATTACAGAATGTAAACTGGCTTTAAAGCCGCGATCGATCTCGCTATTCACTATTCACTTGTTATAATTACTATTTTCAAGGCTGACCTACTTACTATCAGAACTCCTTTTACAAAATTAAGTTTTTTGTAAGGCGAAAGCATTTTCTCTTTGAATAAAAGAATTTATTGTAGTAAGGCTGTTTACTCTTTTATCGGAAACAATATCGTATACAGCTTCCAATGCAGATTCAATTGAACCCTGTAGGCAAGCAGGATACTTAGAACAATGTTCGCCAGCAAAGAATAATTTATGTTGCCTTCTAGCTGCTTCCAAATAATTAGAAGTATTAACAGCAAGACGATCCCAATCTATGTTACAACCGCCAGCACGAACTTCGCGATCGCCCCAAGCAATAGAAGCTGCTTCTACAAGCATATCCTTATAGTATGTTTGACAAACACCTTCACCGCGAATACCTTGAAAGTGCCAAAAAGCTTCTTTGGTGTGGAAATCAACTCTTGTCGCCGGAGAATAATAAGTATTATGGATACAATTAAGTTTTCTTTCATCCAATCCTTCTAATTCAATTTTTCGCAATACGGAGAAAGGAATTGTAGACAATACATAATCACAACGGCGGGTGTTTTTTTCGCCATTCTCGACATAATCTATTTCTGTCAATTCCGAATCAACTCTAATTGCTACTACTTTCTGATTGCACTTAATAGGAGACTTAATTGATTCGGCCAAACGGTGGATAATTTGCTCCATTCCGCCTTGAATTTGCAATAAATCGCGACTAGTTTCAACAACAATATCTTCAAATAGCATATCTAATGCTTTGCTGCATCGAGCCCGAAAACCAGGATTTTCTTTAATGAAAGATTGTAAATCAATAGATTCATTCTCTTCCCCAAAATAAGGTGCCAAATCCAATCTTTCTAATTCATCCATCAAGTGTGATTTTAGGTCATTCTCTAAACTTTCACCCAAGTCACCGGGGGAAATAGTATCAACAATAGTTTTTAACCAAGCTGCAAATAAACGAGTATTTTCGCTGTAGCGGGTGTCTGTAAAAATTCCTCGATCGCCTTGTTGAAAAATCTGAGGAGCATCTTTCATTTTGAAGATTTTACCTTCTAGATAAATAAAGGCGTTTTGTTCTTCAAATGCTGTAATAAACTTGCGGAGTTTATCGCTCAATCCCATTTCATTAACGTAGTGCAATGTATGGTGATGGCTGCTGGGAATACACATCGCTCCCAACTCCGCATAAGGTGCATTCTGTTCCCTATAAAAGCGATGCGTCCAAATTCTTCCACCTATACGAGGGTAACCTTCAATGATATTAACTTCATGCCCTAAACGTTCTAATTCATAAGCTGCCACCAATCCTGCAATTCCTGCACCCAAAATGGTAATTTGTTTCCCAGGTTGCAAGTTGGTCATTTCACACATTTCTAGTAAAGTTGAGGTAAGCATTTTTTTCCTTGTTCGGCATGAATTTCCTTCGCAGTGTTTTAGCCGCTTTTGATATGTCATACCGAATAAGTTTTTTATCTTATGCAGTTATGGAAGAAAATCTCATCAGAAAGCCTGTAAACCTTCCGAAACTGCTAAACGTATTTGATAGTTAGACAAAAACCCAGACGCATCAAGGCTTTTGGAGCATAATTCTTTTCAGCAACGCCAAAAATATTGCTTTAAGCCTTGATGCAATCAAAAATATTAAACCGGTGTACTTCACAAAGCTGAAATATTTTCTGAAGCAGCTCTTGCTTGTTCAACCCAGCCATCAAACTTTTCTTGATGATTCTTAATCCACTCTAGGGCATGGCGACGGATATCTGCTAGTTTATTTTCACCTTCTTTGAGCAGTTCGTTTTGGACATTAATATCATCAACTGGAATCTCAACCAATTCAAACAAACGTTTAGCAGCGGGATTATCAGCCAAAAATTCCTTATTAGCTACAATTCGCATACGATCGATCGCAAATCCAAAATTTTTCCCATCAAATGAAGTATCTTTTTGTGTAAATGCTCCCATTTCTTTAGGTAGAGAAGTGAAAGGAACTTCGAGCCAGACAACATCTTTACCCGGTTTTAATACTACACTCATCCAATAAGGAGTCCTGGTGTAATAAAGTACTGGTTTTCCTTGCTTGTAACGAGTTATAGTGTTTGCAATTAGGGCTGAGTAACTGCCTTGATCTTGCTCAACTGTATTTTGTAATCCGTAAGCCTTAAGGTGATGATCGATGGCAACTTGACAACCCCAACCGGAGTTGCACCCAGTTAAGTTGGCTTTACCATCTCCATCTGAGTCAAAAAGTTTGGCAATTTCTGGATCTTTGAGTTGTTCAACGTTGGTAATATTATATTTATCGGCAGTTTTTTTATCGATTTGATAACCATGGAAGAGATTGGGAGTAAGAACTCCTAATCGTTCTAATTTCTCTTCACCACCACCTTTCTCAAAGAATGATTGATGACCTGTTTCCCAATGGGCAGCGGTGTAATCTAAGTCACCTTGCCCTAAAGCCAAATGGAATGTGGTAGGTTCTATTTGTTTGGGTTCTGAAGTTTTGTAACCAAGTTTTCTTAAACCTATATTAACTATTTCGGTTTGGAAGCGTTCTTCAAGTAAACTGCTATGCACAGATTGTACGTTTACACCTCTACCTGGCAAAGATTCACCTGTGGATGTTGTCGAAACTTCTTGAGTTTGTTGTCCGGTAATCGAAGCAATCAGTAAAACTAATATAATACTTGCCCCAAAGGCACCGAAAGTAATTTTTTGTACTTTTGAGCCAGTAGTAAAAAGACCGACGGGGCCCCGTTCTTTCCAGGAGATTTGACTGTTGCTTGTACCAAAAACATTGGTCATGCGGTCAAGCATAATTGCAATTAGGACAATGCTCAATCCCCCTACAGATGCTAGTCCCACATTTAGCTGGCCTAAACCCTGTAATACCATACCTCCCAATCCCTTCACGCCAATCATGGAGGTTACCACTGACATGGATAAAGCTAACAGGATGGCTTGATTAACTCCTGCTAATATGGTGGGCATAGCCAAAGGAATTTGTACCTCCCACAGCACTTGTCTGGGCGTGGAACCAAAGGAGGTGGCTGCTTCGACGACTTCTTCCGATACTTGGCGAATTCCCAAGTTGGTGAGGCGAATTAACGGCGGTACTGCGAAAACGAAGGTGGCAATTACTCCGGAAACTTCCCCAATACCAAACAACATCACCACCGGTACTAGATAGACAAACGACGGTAAGGTTTGCATGGCATCCAGCAAAGGGCGCAGCCATTTCTCTACTCGCTCATTACTAGCGCTGAAAATACCAATTGTAATACCAACTACCATGCAGAAAACCACAGCAGTGATCACCAAAGATAGGGATACTATTGCTTGTTCCCAAGCTCCAAAAAAGCCTATCAAACTTAGGGCAATAACGCTATAAATGGCAATTTTACCGGACGCTATTTGCCAAGCCAGTAAACCAAGTAAAATTAAGAAAATTAACGGTGGAATACCAAGGAAAAACCATTGGATGCTCTCTAGGGTAAAGCTGATGGGAAAGCGAATGGCTTGGAAGAAGGGGCGATAGTTATCAACAATGAAGTTAACTCCCGAAGTAATCCAATCTTCGAGAGGTAAAGTATAGAGTTCAAATGGGTTGAGAATTGTCTTTAAAGCTCCTTGATTAGTCGCTATGAAGTCAGATGATAGATTTTGCAAAAATAACACAATAAGCCTGTCTCTTGTCTTAAGTGAACATTGTTGACTTGAAAAGCGGTCAATTTTTATTTATCTTTTTTGATTGTTTTATAAGTTAGCACAAATAATATTTTTATGGCTTATATTCTGTTTTTTGTATTTTTAATTAACAGAAATACTCCAAAATTATCTGAATAAAAAAACAAAGATCATCTAATAATTAGCAATTAAATTAGCAAATTTACCCAAGCTATGCATGAAATAAAATCTTCGCCAGATAAATCACTATTTCTGATATTTTTTATTGATAAAAGAGTAAATTAATCAGCAACATGAGATTTCAAAAAGATTTGAAAACACCCGATTCAATTCCTCAACTTGGTATTGAACGAGCCGTTAAACTCATGGACACAGGAAGATTATACCGTTATAATTTCAATTCATAATTTGAAGAACATAGCGACAAAAGGTAACCGTTCAGGGGGGTGAAAATGCAGATTTTTCGACGGATGGACAATGCCCGTTACTTTAAGAATTGGAATACTCATTTGAAGATTTGCCATCTTTGAAAAAAACAGAAGATGTGATTTCTTTTGCTTGCGACTTGAGATTATCTTTGTCATTTAACCACGATGATATTAGCTTGATAGGTTTTATCATTAAGGATGTTGTCTACAAAATTGTGGCTTCGGAGAATAAGATAGATTACAAGTAAGGATTTACTAATGATTTCCAAGGCATGGTAGATCGAGTTCTCTCTAAATACGAGCAATGGTTATCATTTTATGACGAAGAACACCATAACAACCGTTGGGAAATTCTGCTTAATCATGTTGCTTACAGGCTCACTTCGCACTTGAAAAGTGACGATAAAATATTAGATGTTGGTTGCGGAACAGGTTTATTAGCTAAAGAATTAAGTTCATAGGATTTCCGAAATTTGTATGGGATGGATTTTAGCAAACAATCTTTAGTTGTTCCAGAGAAGTTAAATATTTATCAAGATTTATCTTTCGGAGAATTAGGGAAAAAACTTGATTTTGCAGATAATTCTTTTGATGCTTGGATATCGTGCGGTGTATTTACTAGAAAGCAAGTACCGCTCAATACTTTTGAAGAATTGATTCGGATTTTGAAACCGAGTAGTTTAATGATGGTTGGTTTACTAGTAGAGGACAATGATTATTATTACAATAAAATCAAAGAGTACTGTGCCCAAAATATTCTGGAGGAAATTTAGAAAAATAGACTAAGTAAGTAGGCGCAAAAAAACATAACTATCTATATAAAAGTAAATTAACCTCAAACTAGAGATACCTATTACCTTTTGCCTATTGCCTTTTGCCTTTTTCAACTATAATTTTCCGTGCCTCACTACTTAGGTGTCTTAAAAAGCTGCAATCACGATTTGGTGATTCTGAGAAAAACAGGAAATCTCTAATTATTTGAGTTACCAATACTAGCCAGAACATTCGCCATTTCTACCAACCCCTGGAACTTACCTTCTTCATCAACTACAGCCACAGGTATTCCTTGTTGGTAAAGAGAAAAAGTATCTTCTAAGTTAGTGTGAGCTCTTACTATGGGAAAGTCAGTTTGCATCACTTGGGAGATATCAACATTTTCTTGTTCGATAGCTGATTCCAGATTTTGTTTATTTACCATACCCACAGGTTTACCGTGAGTATCAACGACGCACATATACTCGATAACTTGGTCTGACATTTTCCCTAGTGCTACACTTGGCGAATCTTCACCCAAAATCAAATGTTCAGTTTGACGAACAATCGATCCGGTGGTGAGTACTTGAGCACGGTTAACATCTTCGGTAAAAGCACTGATATAGTCATCAGCAGGTTGGGTGATCATTTCTTCGGGAGTGCCAATTTGTACTATTGCACCATCTTTCATCACCGCAATGCGATCGCCAATTTTTAATGCTTCTTGAATATCATGACTAATAAATACAATAGTTTTGTGTAGTTCTTTTTGCAATCGTAGCAATTCATCTTGCATTTCCCGGCGAATCAAGGGATCGAGGGCGCTGAATGCTTCATCCATAAGTAAAATATCCGCATCTGTAGCTAGAGCACGAGCTAAACCTACCCTTTGTTGCATTCCACCACTAAGGGAGGAGGGTAAATAATCTGCCCATTGTGCTAAACCGACTGCTTCTAAAGTTTCTAGAGCTTTTTGACGGCGTTTGGCTTTGTCTATCCCCTTCACTTTCAAACCATATTCCACATTTTCTCCTACTGTTTTGTGGGGAAGTAAACCAAATTTCTGAAACACCATTGACACTTTCGTCAGGCGAATTTCTCGCATCCGTTTCTCACCAACATGAGCAACGTCTTCGCCATCTATATAAATATGGCCGCTAGTAGGATTAATCAGACGATTGAAACAGCGAACTAAAGTCGATTTACCGGAGCCAGATAATCCCATGACGACAAATAATTCACCTTGATTAATGGTAAAAGATACATCGGCAATTCCTAAAACATTACCCGTTTCCTTTAAAATAGAATCCCTTGTTCCACCTTCCCGAAATAATTTGAGAGCAGTATGGGGTTTCTCTCCATAAATTTTAATTAGATGCTCAATGACAATTTTAGACTCTTGATTTTTCATTCTTATACGGTATGTATGTGAATATATCCGATGAATACAAAGGTATGGTAATTTAATAATGTAATTTAGATTATATTATTAGTGAGATAAGTTACCTTTTTTTGTAAAATCATGTTTTTCAGCACCACAATTTATCACATCTTATATAAAATGACAATAATAGATTAATATAAATAAATAATAGTCAACTACTCTCGCCTCTTTAAAATACGTTGTTCAAATTCTTTGGCTCTTTTTTCATTAGGAATTCCATCCACTAAAGTTTTTATCAGTTGCTTAGGAGTCAGATTTGGATTTTCCTCTAAAGTATCTCTAATAACTACACTTGCAAAGGGACCAACAAAACTAGTTAATTCTCGCCGACAATGGTCTAAAAAATCTGGGTTAGTAATTGCAGGAGAGTTTGTCAAACTTTGCGGAGATTCAGGAGATTTATTTAAAGCAGGAGTTTCTTCTGATTTAAATTCTTTCTGAAGTTGGATATGATTTTTAAAGTCTTCTGCTCGTTGTGCGTCAGGAATTTTTTGAGCTAGAACTTCGATAAAATCTTTTGATACTATATCGGGATTTTCTTCTAAAGTTTGTTGCATTACTATACTAGCTAAAGGTCCAACAAAACTAGTAAGTTGTTGCTGACAATAATTGATGAATTGTGGGTTTTGAGAAACTGGTGTTTGGTCGAGTTGTGCAAAATTATGCACTTTCTGGGCATTTTGCTTCCGATTATTTTGTATTTTTCTTAATAATAGACTTGAAATAATACCAATTAGTGACATTTTTGGTTTTAAATCATCATTTTTTACCTGAATGTTAATGGAATTATTAGTATTAGTATTATGATTCCGAATATTCTCAAGTTCTATAATTAATTCCTTCGCCGATTGGTAACGTTCCGCTGGTAAATATTCTAACATTTTGTTAATAATGCCAGCAAAAGAATCGCTAACCTTAACATGAGATTGCCATTGCCAGTTTAAAGATTCATCTATTAACAAATTTGGCATTTTCCCAGTTAAAATAATTAACGCACAAACACCAAGTGCATAGATATCACTTGAGGGATAACATTTTCCCAAACGCAGTTGCTCCGGTGGTGAATAGCCAATCTTTCCTACTACCGAAGGTCTAGAAAAGCTGTTTTGTGAGAAAGAATTAGTGAAAAATATTTGGGTAAATTTCTCTTTCACCACTCCAAAATCAATCAATACAGGTTTTGATTTATTGTAAGGAAGCATGACATTTTCTAAGGAAATATCCCGGTGAATTATATTCCAACCGTGAATATATTCTAAAACTGGCAGCATATCTAAAAGCCATTTTCTGACTTCCATTTCCGAAAATGGCTTACCTGTTGTAGAAAGGCGATCGTCTAAAATTTGTAAATAAGTTTTACCATCAATATACTGTTGAACAATAAAAAGTTTTTCCTCGTGAGTTAACAAAGCTAAAAACTGAGGAATTTGATTATGTTGAATTTGATATAAAACTTTTGCTTCCCGTTCAAATAGTTCTTTAGATTTAGTAATAACACTCGCATTATTAGTATCTGGTGAGAACTCTTTTAAAACGCAGGGTTCGCTAAAACGTTGAGTATCTAAAGCTAAGTAAGTTCTTCCAAACCCACCTCTTCCGAGGGTTTTCTGAATAAGATAGCGATTATTTATTAAAGTGCCTGGATTAATTTCTGTACTCATTTTTAAGTTATCTTTTAGCTACATAATTATATTTTCGATTTAATAGAAGTCAAAAATCTTAACTTATGCACTATATTTTACTTGGAATCTTATAAATAGAGCAATATTTTAGTCAAAATTACTTAAAAATATATGTAGGAACTTGACGGGCACCCATGACAATAAATTGGGTTAATTGCAAATGCTAGACTGAAAAAACCATATTTTTTGTCCAGAAACACAGCAATATTTTTTTAACACAAAATATTATCCTTATTCATATAATTTAGAAAAAAGTCAGAATAATCAAGTATAAATGGCGTTTTAATGACTCTTGTGTCAGTCCCAATACACAAGTAATTGTATAGTAAGATCCTTAAAATTTGGATTAAGGATACATTATAATCAAGCTTTAAATAGAAACATTGATATTTCCATATTTTTTGCAAACAAGTAATAATTAGGATTATTAAAAGCTAACAATAAATTTATATAGATAACAGATAAATGATTATCCTCGTAATGGGTGTTTCGGGTTCCGGTAAAACTACCATTGGTACAAAATTAGCGGAATCATTAGGTTGGCAGTTTCGCGACGCTGACGATTTTCATCCACCGGAAAATATTGAAAAAATGCGGCAGGGCATTCCGTTGGATGATGCGGATAGATTACCGTGGCTGCAAAAAATGCAAAATCTAATTAAACAGTGCTTGTCAGAAAATACAAATTTAGTTTTACCCTGTTCTGCTTTGAAGGAAAGTTATCGCCAGATGCTTTTAATAAATAAAGAGTTTATTCAGTTGGTTTATCTCAAAGGTTCTTTTGAATTAATAGAAAAACGTCTAAAAGAGCGTCGAAATCACTTTATGACTGAAAAACTTCTTAAAAGTCAATTTGAAAACCTTGAAGAGCCAGATAATGCCATTACAGTAGATATTTCGGAGTCCCTAGAGACTATTGTTCAAGAAATACAAGCAAATTTACGATAAAAACTCTTGCCAAATTAACGGGCACCCAATGTAATTTCTTTCTCCTAAAAAAATTTTCATGGGAACCCTTGACACTCAAAATACTTTACATCCAGCAGTTAATAAAGATTTGAGCAGACTCCCGATATTGCTTATTTACACTCTTGTTGGTTTTAATTTTCAAATTAGTTAAGTCGGTAGGCATAAATAAATCAAACTATGTAAAAAAATGTAAATAACCGGCTCTTAGCTTACTCAATCTCACTACTCCCTTGTCAAAGGTTCCCAATATATTTTTTTTGGGAGACAAAATTATATTGGGTGCCCGTCATAACGATAATTTTTCCCACGTACTTACTTAATTCGATCGGAGATATTGTGAAGCAGATTAAACGAATTAACTTTATTTGAGTAAATATATTTATATTTATAAATTTGTGTATCTTAATACTACTCTAATATTTATAAATATATTAAAATAATTAATACAAGAAAAAAGGCTCGGTGGGTCTATCGAGCCTCAGAAAGTGTATTAGTGGGATTTTTAGTTTTAGGTGTCAAGTGATACCGAAGATTATATTTTCATAAAGAGCAAAAATATTCAAGTAAAATGAGCTACATTTTGTTATCGGCGAACAATTGTCAATGATAAAGTGGTCTTAGCTTAGATTCTAGAACAATAGACTAATTTGTAAGAGACGTTTTTGGGCATAACGTCTCTATATTTTTGTGTATTAAAATTTATTTGTCGAATAAGCAAAACCTTTGAAGAGGGATTGCATTGCAATGCCTTATTAATGCCCAAATTCAGTAATGCGATTTTTTCGTGCTCGTCACACAAAGGAAAGTATACAGGAGTGGGGAGTTTGAATACCGCTTCCTTGAAGCTCTCACATTCATCAGATAGCCCCACAACGAACTGATACCTGCTTGATAGTAGTTTGTGTCATAAGCACAAATGGAGCTGATTACAGATGATTTTCAGTAGTTGCTGATAAGCAGGATGGTATTGATGTTGTAGGTAATGGCGCGAAAGGCAAGTAAGTTATACCAATTCTGTATGAGGCTGCGCTAAATCACCCCCAGCCGGCTGGAGCTACAGGTACAGAGCACCACCGTATTTGGGCTGAACTCCGGCGCATCTTTATACAGAAACGGTGTTAGCAGTAATCTTAAACATCCTGACTAATTCGTTTTAATAGTAAATTGAAACTTTAATTTTTTTTGACATAAATTTTGGTTGATAAGCTTTTTAATTGATGCGTTTTTTTATTTAGATTAATAGTATAAATAAATAAAAACGTTGCATTACAACCTCTCTAAATCAAAAAATAATCTTCTTCCCTCCCTGTTTGCAGGGAGGGTTAGAGTGGGCTTCTAAACTGAATGTTCCTGAAGAAAACTTTCTACTTCCCGAGCCATGGGTTGAGAAGCGATCGCACCGGGTTTTAATGTAGTCAAAGCTCCCGCAGCACTGGCATAAGCAATGATTCTTTTAACTACTTCGGCATCCTTTTAATTTTGTACGCCATAATTCAAGAGTTGATGAACAAAACCAGCAACGAAACTATCCCCCGCACCAGTTGTATCAACTACAGGTACGGAAAAAGCTGGAAGCTTATCTTCATTTTCACCGAGACAATAAGCACAACCTTTATCTCCATCTGTCACCAATACTCCTTCTACAGAGTTGAGACGATAAGTAATTGCTCCGGCATCGTGAGTATCAAATAATAATTCCGCCTCTTCTTTAGTAAGTTTGAGAAAATCTACTTTTTTAATTAATTCGCGAATTTTATCGGGAGCAGCAGCGGGATTAGTCCAAAATACATCGCGCCAGTTGACATCGAGCAAAATCTTAACATCGTATTGAGAAGCTAATTCCAAAGCACGGTGAACTGCTGCACCACTTTCGGGATAAGCTAATTCTAAAGTTCCCAGGACTAAAAGATCGGCTTCTGCAAATAATTTTTCCGGCAATTCCCCAGCTTTGAGGCGAGTATCGGCAAATTCGCCGGTGTCGTAATCCTTGAATCCGGCAAAAACGCGATCGCCATTAAGTTTGCGCGTGACTAAAACTTGGCGAGTAGGGGCTTGGGGATGACGTTGTACGCCGGTTGTATCTACCCCAATTTCTTGTAAAAGTGCCTGTAAGTTATTTCCGGCTTTGTCTTCACCAACTGCGCCGATAAATGCGGATGTTGTTCCCAGCTTTACTAAAGCACAGGCAACGTTAGCTGGTGCTCCACCTGGATAGCTACTCCATGACTCAACTTCCGAAAGCGTTCGCCCTAGTTGGTCGGCAAGCATATCATATAATATTTCACCCAAACATAAAACACGGGAATTGCTCATTTCATTTGACTTTTTTTGATTTTTAAAAGTAAATTCTGTATAAAACCTACACTAATATTTCACGCTCCTAAAGCAATCGTTAATACAATTCAACACCAATATTCGCTTCTAATTGTGGTCATTTATTCTTGCATACTAATATTATCAAGAGTGATAACTCTAATTTTATTTTTTCTATAAAGTTAAAATTAATACTGATAAAAAATACTGTATAGCTGTCTACCTCAATTATAAAAAAAATATAGACAATCGTATTGCACTAAACAGTTGAAACGCCTACCTTTCATACAATCCTCTACAATGGGAAAGAGCAATTAAGTACATTTACCACTAATCGGGAGGATGGAATTTAAAATGGCTGGTGGCGAGTCTCAGACCCCTGTTAGTCTGTCAGACCGAGAACTGCAAATTATCGAATTAGTGGCCACTGGCTTAACTAACCAACAAATTGCAGTAAAGCTGGAAATAAGTAAGCGTACTGTGGATAACCATATCAGCAATATTCTTACAAAGACCGGAACTGAAAACCGAGTTGCTCTTGTCCGTTGGGCATTGCAATGGGGTAAGGTCTGCTTAAATGATGTTAATTGTTGTTCTATTCCTCACCGGGAGGATTAAACAACATTGCGACGGTTATTCTCTGTAGTCCCAATTGATTGCAGCTAGTTCGTCTCCTCACGCTTCACTTTTTGGTGCTTAACTTATCTTTTAAGGCGCAATTGCAGGGTATTAGTCTACGCGCTTACTACTAGCAGCTATCAATTCCCGTCCGACTAGCAACGGACGGGTCAAGGGTTCCCATAGGAATTTTTTTAGAAGAAAAAAATTCCTATGGGTGCCCGTCAACTTTTATTTATTTAGGAGATAAAAATTGCTTAATCTTTAAACTTTAAGCAATTTCCATCTGGGAAACAAATTAATCTAAAGCCTTGGGCCAAGTTAACTGAATATTTATTATTTTCCTAAATATTAAAATATCCTCATATTAATGGTGCAAACAGTTTATAAATATTTACCGAGTACTTAATATTGATTTAATAATCAACAAAAATTAGCAATAATTTCTTTGGTGAAAGGTTACATTAAGAATGGAATATATCTTGCCTACTCAGGTGGGGGAGCAATGTTGCAATGAATACCTCAACTTTAAACAAAGGTAATGACCTATCCTTTGATTTTTTTAATTTGGATTTGATATCACCCTCTCCCACGCAAGATGCCGATCTACTCTCGCGGCTATCGTTTATTTCTGGGTTAAAAGAAATTTTGATACTGCGTCAAGTTCACGCTTTAGAACATGCGACGGTATGGGTTTTAAGTGAATCGCACTCAGCAATAACTCAAAAATTTGGCTCCAATAATATTGGAATTGATAATCAGCTCCACAGTGGTTTATCCACAGAAGAAGGTTTTTATCTTTATGGTGAAGTAAACATCAGTAATTTGCGACGTGCTGTAAATCTTGCTCTCCAACGCCTTACCAATGGGGAATGGAATTTAGCGGTACATCCTCGTTGCGGTACAAATGCATCGGTGGCGATGTTATTAACAGCAGGATTGGCTATGGGAATGCATTTACTGTTACCGCGAGGACCTATTGAACAATTAATCGGTTTGAGTGTGGCGACAACAACAGCAACCGAACTTGCTCCCGATGTAGGTGCTTTCTTTCAACGTTATATTACCACTGCAATTCCTTTCAATCTTGGAATTGAAAATATTACCCATAAGTGTGATGCCATGGGACGTAAAGCTTATTTTGTAAAAGTGAAATGGCGGGATTAGTATCTAACACGAAAGGATTTAAGCAAAAGTCAAGGGTGCACGTCAAATGTCAGACTTTTACAGTTAATATGAGTCATATTTACGACATTTTAACAATCAAAAAAAACAGGACTTAACTAACCGTAAGCCCCGTTCGTTAGATGATTTGACGGGCACTTATGAGAATTTTTTCTCCTAAAAAAATTCCCACAAGATCCCTTGACTCAACACCTTAAGTAAAATTAGTTCAATTTACTGAGGATTAGCACCTTCAGCAGGATTAGCACCGTCAATATTTGCTTCTACATTTACGCCTTTGACACCTTTAACTCCTTTAGTCAAAGGTTCGATTTGTTGAAGTTCTTCTTGAGAACTAACTGTACCGCCAACAGTAACAACTCCTTCTTGATCTTTAACCTCCAAGTTACTGGTTGGTAGGTTTTCCTTTAGCTTTTTGCCAACTTCTTTTGACAAATCGCTCTGTAGAGGATTTTCTTGAGCCCCGGTTTCAACAGTTGGATCTGTGACTTCAGTTTCTGCTCCTGGAACCGCTCCAGGCTGATTTAAAGGCTGCTCTATACTTTCTGTTTTGCTAGCTTCTCTTGCTGATGGTTGTAAGGCTTCATTTGTAGCGCTAGGATTTTCTGAGCCAGTGTTAGCGGCTTCTTCGCCACAACCAACTGCACCTGTTACTAAAATACCGCTGATGAGAAGAGGGATAAACTTTTTCATTTAAATCTCCTAAATAGAGCCTTCAAAGTAACTACATTAATTGGTGTGTTGTGTTGAGGAGCGAATGTTTAAAAAAACAATCGAATGTGAGATTGAACAAGTACCGTAAAAGGTACTAGGTTGAAGGAAAACCAAAGATAATACTACTCCTTAAAGAAGCATTTTCTTCAACTTTCAATTCTGAACTAGCAATGAGTGCGACACAGCATAAGGAATAACATTATATTGACTTGACCCGATAGTCAAGAAGTTTAAATGCGTGTATGTAATGTCGCCGGACAGCAGCTATTTGATGTTAACAAATTTGTGAAATTTAGCCACATTTTTTTCAAAGTTTTTGTTAGTTTGATAAATCTAATTGAGAATAAAGCTTCAAAGCATTCTATAGAAGCTCTATTGAGCAAATCATCTATCTTTACACTGAAGCTAATAATTGCAACTTTTTTTGCTGAGGTATAAACATTATTGCTGATGTTTATGTAATAAAAAATATCAGTGCATTTAAATGTCTAATGAATCATTGCACTAATCATTAATAATCAACAACCAACTATCCATCTTTGTTGCGATAAGCTGAATGGCTTGTTGTTAAAAATTAGTCATTTCTTCTTATTTATGTTGCAAGAGTAACTAGAATTTCACTCTTTACACTCTTGACACTTTTGACTTAATTTGAGAATTGAAGAACTTCTATGAATAATTAATTTAAGAGTGTCTTTCTATTGGGACTTACATCCTATATGTAAGGTTTCTATATGATGATGTTAAGTATTAAATAAATTAATCTTAAATATTAAAACTACTCATACTTAGTGCATTTGTTTTTATAAAAAAAAGATTAGCTATGGGTAGTTATTCTCCAATTAAAAATGACAATAACTGACGGGCACCCTTGACAACACCTTTGGATGTCGGTATTGTTCCGACGCTTTGTCTCGCTGCACTTTCAATTAACTTTTAGTTTCAAATAGGTATTTATTTAGAAGAGGGGGAAGAGGGGAAGAATAAATATGTGGGAAGCGTGAGGGGATGTCTATTAATAAAACTGAAAATTTTTGAATTGTGGACAACAAGATTAAAAGTGGCGTGGCTGAACTATTAACTCAATCGCGGAAATCGCCCCTATGATTGTTCGGTTCTACTACTTCCGTTAGAGGAGATATATCGGTAAGCTCGTAAGTAATAGTAAATCACCACGAAGGCGAAAGCTGTTAGTCGCTTTGAAATAAAGGGGTGAACCCCAGTGTTTAATTATAAATGGATTTTGCCGAGTTTAAAGGAAATTTTAGCCGACCGTCAAACCCAGCCGGCTGAATGTTCGTTACCTAAAGCGCGACAACAATGGCGTACTGCTGCTTCTGCGACTCAGGAGTTACTTTTAAATACTTTATCTGTAGTTGCACCCAATACAACTCAAGGATTAGTCTTGGCTGCACCCACACCTGTATTGTGCGAGCCAGCGCTGAGACGATGTTTGCGAACGGTAACTTTTACGGCGAAGCCATTTAATCCCTTGGCTTTGATGCCTTTTCATATGTCCGCTGATACTCAAGCAGCAGGAGAAAATGGTTTTGATGAGTCGGTTTTACCTCTGCTGAAAGTGGATCCATTGTCGAGGGAACAGTTTTTTCTGGTTTTTACACAACAGTTTTCATTAGTACTAGTTTTAGCAGAAGCAGATGAAAACAACGATAAAAGTAGTTTTTTCTTTTCCTTCTCCCCAGAAGTAGTTGAACGAGCATGGCAGGCTATTGGAGCTAGGGTGATGCTAACTAATCCCGATTTATTTAAATCATTGGATGATTTAGTACAAAAATATCGCCCAGTAGCACCTGATTACCGCATTGTTATGCAATTTAGTCAGCTTTTGCTCGCAGAGTATCCCGAACCTGACGATAAGGGAGCAAGGCTTTGTTCTAAGGAAACGGGAGAACACAAAACCAGTCTATCTGAAGTTAATTACTCTCACGATTACTCCAAAGGAGCATCTACAAAACACCCATCTCGTTCGGATGTAGAATTATTGAATGCTTTTGCTCATGAAGTCCGTACTCCTTTAACAACGATTCGTACTACAACACGTTTGTTGTTAAAGCAGAAAGATTTACCAGCCAAAGTCCAGCAGCGCTTACAGCCTATCGACCGTGAATGTACGGAACAAATAGACCGTATGGAGTTACTATTTAGAGCTGCGGAATTGGAAACATCTTCCACCGTAAATTCCCCTGGCTCTGGGTTAACGGCAATCTGTTTGGAGCAAATGCTGCTCTCTAGTATACCTCGTTGGCAACAAGCTGCAAATCGGCGAGATTTAACTTTAGATGTTATTTTACCGAAGCAATTGCCTACCGTGGTAACTAATCCAAATATGCTCGATCGAGTTCTGACTAGCTTGATGGAAAATCTTACTCGTAATTTACCTGCGGGTAGTCATATCCAAGTGCGAGTAATTCAAGCTGGCGATCGGTTAAAGTTGCAATTACTACCTAATGTGACTCTTGATACATCTGTCACTACACCACCAATTCGCAAATCAATCGGGCAATTACTAACATTTCAACCGGAGACAGGTACTATTAGCTTAAATTTAGCTGCAACCAAGCATCTATTTCAGGCTATTGGTGGTAAGTTGATTGTACGCGAATGCCCTCAGCATGGGGAAGTCTTAACGATTTATTTGCCCTTGGAAGGAGTAAATAATTCTAATTCTTGCTTCGAGAATCTGGAAAAATATGGGTTAAAGGTTAAAGATAAAAGGTTAAAGGTTAAAGGTTAAAATAAATTATCAATTATCAATTAACAACAAATATAGGTCCGTGCCTATGCTTGAATGATAGTTGATAATTACCTTCCCCCATCCTTGGCTCTCTTGCTTAATTAGAAACGCTTGGTAAAAGTACTTTAAAAGTAGAACCTTCACCGGGAATACTGGTAACGGAAATGCTTACACCACAACCTTGCAGTAACCTTTCTACAATGGTTAAACCTAAACCGGCGCAAGATGATTCTTCGTTGGCTATGGGACGTACTTTGTAAAAGCGGTTAAATATTTTAGAAATTTCAGTTTCTGGAATACCTATACCAGTATCGCGTAATTCTAATTGTACGTAACATTTCCGCGTGCGAGTTCTCACCCAAACTTGACCGCCATTCGGCGTAAACTTGATGCAGTTAGAAAGAAGATGAATTACAATTTGTCTCAATCCACCGCTGACACACCAAACATTCGGCAAGTCGTTTGGTACGGTATATGCCATCATAATACCTCTTTCTTGAGCCAAAGGGAGGTAGGTGCTAACAACTCCTGGAACTACTTCTGACAAACATACAGGCTCTAAAGGAGTTGTTTCTAAATTACGCTCCAACTCTACTAAATCCATTACACCAGTAATCAAAGAATTTTGGCGATCGCATTCTCGCTTAATCATGTCTAAATAAAGCTGTCGCTGGGGTGCTTTAATATTGGGAGAATTTAATAAAGAAAGTGCAGTTTTTGTATGGGTTAGAGGTGCAAGTAATTCTTGACAGACATTTCTCAAATAATCATCCTTACTTTGTAAGTCACTACGAAGTTTCAAATTTTGTTGTTTGAAATTAGTGAGGCGATTTTTCGATTTTTGAGAATTGATTTCCTCTTGTCGTTGAACTTGTGCCAGAAGTAATTTATTAGTTAAGAGGGCTGGGGCTGTTGGAGGGTAGACTAATTTAGCAGTCTCTACATGAAATTTTTCTAAATTACTGATGTTCTTTATACCATTTAAAACTCCCCGAACTACTTTTTCATCAAAAGTATTAATAGCTATAAGAGATGGAGTTTGAGAGCGATTTTTTTGATTCAAAGTTTTCTTTTTAAGCTTTTTTAGCGGACGATGCCCTAAAGTAAAACTGCAAAACTCTGGTGATACAACAATGAAAAAGAATTCTCGCTTTATTTGGTGATTCTCTGTAAATAGTTCCACTAAATAATGGGATAAATCAGTAGCAGAAGAATTTACAGAATTAAGAGATTCTGAAATATCCAAATTATTTAGATAAACCCCTCCTACAACTTTAGGATTAATTTCGACCACAGAGGCTAATTGGCAATTATAAATAGCTGCATCACCGAAATGTTGCTGATAACGCTTTAATTCCGAGTAAAAAATGTTCAGCGGTGGAAATTTAACCACAATAGTAGCTGATATTTTCTCTTCAATTAGTAAATCAATTTGCGCTCTGACTATTGACAGTAGAGTTACACAACTAAGAGTTAAAGGTTTTGGAGGCGGTTGTACTTCCATTGCCAACTGATAGATAGATAAATTACGAGGTGGAGATAAATTCATAAAAAATAGAAAAAACAGACAAAAGAAGGAAAACCCAAGAAGTATTCAGCAATAAATAATACTTTTCTTGATTGTCCCCCCTAAGTGTAATTTTTTGACAAAAAGATCGATAATTGGGCCCCAACACAGGATAGTTAAAAGGTAATAGGTAATGGATAAGCCGGTAAATAGTTGCGAAAAATAAACTCATAACTCATAATTCTGCTGGTAGTTCCCCTTTACCTCTTATATATACCTATTACCTATCCGGCTTTATTCCTTAATCCTTTCGGCTAAAGCTTCCCGTGCGTGATCTCTGTCGTCGAAATGGATTTTTTCGGTTCCGAGAATTTGGTAATCTTCGTGCCCTTTTCCTGCCAACAAGACTCCGTCTCCGGATTTTGCTTCCATAATTGCAGTACGAATGGCGGACGCGCGATCGCCAAATACCATGGGCATCACTATGTCAGGAATTCCGGTCAAAATATCCTGTAAAATACTTTGTGGATCTTCAGTGCGGGGATTATCGGAAGTAACTACGGCCAAATCGGCTAAATGGGCGGCTATTTTACCCATTTTGGGACGCTTTGTTTTGTCTCTGTCTCCACCACAACCGAATACACAAATCATTTTCCCCGGAATAAATGGACGTGATGCTTTTAACAAGTTCTCCAAACTATCGGGGGTATGAGCGTAATCCACAATTACGCTGATATCTTGGTTTGAGCTAATTTGTACTCTTTCCATGCGTCCGGGAACTCCCCCAAATTTGGGTATCGCCGCAGCGATTAGTTGCAAATCTAAATCGAAGTGTAAAACGGCTCCTACTGCTGCAAGTAAGTTTTCTAAGTTAAATTGTCCGACAAGGGGCGAATTAAAAGCCACATCTCCCTTAGGAGTGTGTAATCTGCCGTTAACTCCATTGGGTTCGTAACTTAAGTCACTCATATATAAGTCGGCGGTGGAATCGTTAACGCTGTAACTCCACACCTTGTTTTCGCTTAAAGATTCTATTAAGCGTTTACCATAAGGATCGTCGGCGTTAATAATTGCCTTGCCCGTGAGATAATCGGGATTAAATAGTAAACTCTTAGCAGCAAAATAATCTTCCATATCCTTGTGGTAATCAAGGTGATCTTGGGTGAGGTTGGTAAATACTCCAACATCAAATTTGCAACCCAAAACTCTTCCTTGTGCCAAAGCATGGGAACTAACTTCCATGGTCCCATATTCATTACCAGCATCGAGGGCCGCTTTCAATTGTTTTTGCAATTCCACCGCAAACGGCGTAGTGTAAGCAGCAGTTTGTACAAAACCCTTCCAGCGAGTGTACAAAGTTCCCATCAAAGCACCGGGTAACTCAGCTTGCTCCAGAAAATATTCAATCAAATGGCTAGTTGTAGTCTTACCATTTGTCCCCGTTACGCCAATTAATTTTAATTTTTGTCCGGGATAATCAAAGAAAGCCGCAGCAAGTTGAGCACAAGCCTTAACCATATCCGCCGTCACAATAATGCAAGGCGAGCTTCCACCAACTCCCTCTTGATAAGGAGGAGCTAGAGGGGGAAATTTCTCAGCAGCTTGGGGAGAAATAATCGCAGCTATCGCACCAGCTTTTATAGCGCTTTCCCAAAAATCTCCACCGTCTACTCGCGTACCCGGCATTCCAATAAACACGTCTCCCACATTAGTTGCATGGGAATTCGTCGTTAAACCCTTTACAGAGGCATCCATAGCTGGATGTTGGGGTAATTGCGAAATACCATCAATAGCACCTAGTAATTCACGCAGTTTCATCTCATCAACCTCGTCACAGGCATTACTTGCGCTTATTCTGCAACATTTTTCACCATATACAAATACCTAAATATACTTCCGGAGAATTTTTTCTAGCTGAACAACCGAAGTACGGGGAGAAGGGCGCGGAATCATTTGTAAACGATCATTTTTTGCTACACACAGTACCGGTACTTCATACTGATAAGCAGCAAACCAATCTTCACGAGTATTAATATCTCGTACCTCCAACTCCAAAGACTCGAATAGGGCAGTTTGTAAAATTGTTTCCAACTTTTCCTGCAAACCCTCGCATAAATGACATCCCGGCTTGCTGTATAAGATTAATTGCATAATTTTTATAAGGCATTGAGCATGGAGGGAAAGGGGATAGAGGAGCCACTGCTCCCGCAGGGTTTCTGTGTCGATTGTACCAAGTGCCGTGATGGAGAAGGGGTAGAGAATAAAAACTTCCAAATCCCGTAATCCCAATTCCTAACTCCCTACGCTCATTAAATGAATGACACAGATAATTGACAACTAACTCATAACTGTTCACTGTTCACTGATAACTGTTCACTGATAACTGATATTTGGGAACAATAAATTTTAAAGACTGTAACTCCAAATTACATTTTTATCATGAAAGAAAATTCTATCACTATTGATAAAAGTATTTATGAATCACTTAAGCAAGAGAATAAACGTCTTATAGCAGAGCTCCAATACTCACAACAATTATTTCAATTAGTGATAGATAATATCCCGCATTCAGTTTTTTGGAAAGATAGAAACTCAGTGTATCTGGGCTGTAACCGCAATTTTGCTGAAGATGCTGGTGTCGGGAAACCGCAGAATATCGTAGGTAAAAGCGATTATGATTTACCTTGGGCACCTGCAGAAGCAGATTTCTTTCGAGAATGCGATACGCGAATTATGGAATCAGCTATACCCGAAATTAATATTATTGAAACTCAAGTAAAAGCAAATGGAAAGCAATTCTGGTTAGATACAAATAAAATTCCCTTGCGCGACAATGAAGGTAATGTTGTGGGTATACTTGGAACTTATGAAAACATTACCGAACGTAACCAAATAGAAGAACAACTCAAAAGGTTAAATGAAAAATTAGAAGCAAAAGTTAAACAACGTACAAGACAGTTACGTAAAACTGAAAACCGTCTTTCTCGGTTAACAGATAACGTACCGGGGATGATTTATCAATTTAAACAAAACCCCGATGGTACGATGTCTTTTCCCTACGTTTCTTCTGGGTGTCTAGATATTTATGAAATAGAACCTTATAAAATTTATGAAAATGCTGATTTATTGTTTGAACCAGTTCATCCAGAAGACTTGTTAGAGTTAAAAGAAGCAATTGCTTATTCCGCTCAAACTTTAAACAATTGGAAATATGAATGGCAGATTATTACTCCCAGCGGTAAACATAAATGGTTAAAAGGTATTTCTAAACCTCAATTACAACCAGATAAATCTATTATTTGGGATGGCTGTGTCGTTGATATTACCGAACAGAAAAACACTGAATATGCACTTCAAAAACTCAATGAAGAATTAGAAACAAGAGTTGAACAACGTACTGCTGCACTTCATAAAACTGAAGCAAGATTAAAAAAACTAACAGATAATGTACCGGGGATGATTTACGAATTTTGTTTAACTCCCGACGCTACAATGTCATTTCCTTATATTTCTTCTGGATTTCAGGAAATCTTTGAAACCGAAGCATCACAATTACAATTTCAGCAAGATCCCAAATTATTATTTTCTGCTACCCATCCCGACTACCTTGAAGCCTTACAAGAGAGTATTACAAGTTCTGCACAAACTTTTGAAAATTGGCAATATGAATGGCTGATTATTACTCCAAGTGGTAAAGAAAAATGGATCAAAGGCATTGCTAAACCAGAATTACAATTAGATAATTCTATTATTTGGTATGGTTGTGTTGTTGATATTACTGAAATTAAAAAAACAGAAGAAGAACGAAAAATTTTAGTTTCATTAGTTGAAAATAGTAGTGATTTTATTGCTTACGCTACCTTGTCAGGGAAAAGTTTATTTCTTAATGAAGCTGGACGAAAACTAGTTGGATTTGACAGCGTGGAGCAAGTTATAAATACTCCCATAGTTGATTACTTTTTCGAGCCAAATGAAGAAGATATGCTAAAGCAAATTTATCCTGCTGTTAAACAGCACGGGATATGGAGGGAAGAAGCACGTTTCAAAAATTTTAAAACAGGTGAAGCAATATCAGTCGATCAGACAATCTTTTTAATTAAAAATCCTCAAACCGGAGAAGCCCAGTATTTAGCAACAATCACTCGCGACATTACCGAAAGAAAGCAAGCAGAAGAAAAACTAAAAGCCAGCCAGCACTTGATTCAAAGGATTACAGAATCTTCTCCAAATATACTTTATATCTACGATCTTGAAGAGCGGCGAAATATTTATGCAAATCAAAAAATTACTGAATATCTTGGTTACTCTAAGAAAGAAATTCAAGCTTGTGGAGACACAGTAATGTTCCATATAATTCATCCAGAAGACTTAGAAAAAATTATTTCCCAACAACAACAAGTACTTGCTGCCGCTGATGGGGATATCTTAGAAGTTGAATATCGCGCCAAACATTCTAATGGTGAGTACCGCTGGGTTTACGATAGGCAAACTATTTTCTCTCGTCAAGAAGATGGTACGGTTAAGCAATATTTAGGTGTAGCAACTGACATCACCAAGCGTAAATTAGCAGAAATTCAGGTAAAACAAAAAGCTATTGAGTTAGAAAAAACTTTGCAAAAATTACAACTAACTCAGGCACAACTGATTCAAACTGAAAAAATGTCTAGTTTAGGGCAATTGGTAGCAGGTGTTGCTCACGAAATTAATAATCCTGCAAATTTTATTTATGCAAGCCTTTCTTTTGTTCGTGAATATAACCAAGATTTATTAGAATTATTAGAACTTTATCAACAACAGTATCCAAATCCAACAGTAGAAATTGAAGAAAAAATTGAAAATATAGAACTAGATTTTCTCAAAGAAGATTTGCAAAAAATCATTATATCAATGGAAGAAGGTACGCGACGCATTAGAGAAATTGTTTTATCGTTACGTAACTTTTCACGCCTAGATGAATCTGAATTTAAGAAAGTAGATATCCATGAAGGGATCGAATCTACTTTAATGATTTTACAGAATCGTTTGAAAGCTAAACCAGATTTTCCCGGGATTGAAATTATTAAAGAATACGGCGATCTCCCTTTAATTGAATGCTATCCTTCTCAGTTAAATCAGGTATTTATGAATATATTAGTTAATGGAATTGATGCTTTAGAAGAAAAAATAATCAAAAATAATAATCGCACCCCTCAAGTTACAATTATAACTAAAATAGCAAACAAAAAAGCTGCTCAAATACACATTCGTGATAACGGTGACGGCATTCCTAAACATATAATATCAAACATTTTTGATCCTTTTTTCACTACTAAAGATGTAGGAAAAGGTACAGGATTAGGTTTATCAGTCAGTTATCAAATTATCGTAGATAAGCACGGTGGAAAGTTATCTTGTCAAACTATTCCCAGTGAAGGAACAAATTTTATGATTGAAATTCCTATTACTCATACCGATTAATTACTCCTATCCCGTTGGAAGATTTCCGGGCTGAGTGAGAGGGGGGAGTAGTACTCACTCCAAGGTGAATAGACGCATATCAAATCTAATCTTGTAAAAATATCCTCTTATCGAAAAAAGCGGCGATCGATAAAATATCTGCTTGGGTAAACTACAGAATAAAATACAAAACCTCTCTCAGTCACGAGGGAGGTTTTGTAAATTTATATTTGAAAATTAATATCGTCTTTGTTTTAAAACATATTCATGATAGTGATTACACTCGCGCCGGTAATCATAACCAAAAATCCCATAACCAAAGATTCTGTAAGAGCATTCGGAGCTTTTGATTCCTTCATCTTTTGCAACCTTTCAATTTTAAATATTTTTTAAGAATATCAATATCCGTATAATTATCTACTAAATCATATCAAAACTTAAAATTACGTAAACTTACTTAATAATTACATATGTATCTACTTTAGTAAAGAGTTAAGGCTTACCAGCAACAAATTATCCTTCAGGCATTGAATTTATAACTCAGCCTCAAGTGCCTCCACATCGTTTTTAGAACAAAATACTAAATCCCGACCGGATTATGTGCCTTTATGGGTTAAAATGATTTTATTCCTGATATACAAGCATTTGAGCAATTAACTGTTATGACTATTTCCCCAGCATCTACTAGAGCTAGCGATTCAAACTTGGAAAAGTTGAACCAGAAATACGAAAGCAAATCTAGTGATTTCAACTTAGAAGAGTTGAATCAAAAATACGAAACCGCTCATCCCAGAGAAATTTTGGCATGGTCTGTAGAGAACATCTGTACTGGGTTAGTGCAAACGAGCGCTTTCAATGTGGATGATATTGTCATCACTGATATTCTCTATCGGGAACTTAAGCAGCAAACACCCGTAATATTTCTAGATACCCTATTCCATTTCCGCGAAACTTTAGAATTAGTGGAAAAAGTGAAGCAGTTATACAATGTGAATCTAAAAGTTTACAAAAATGAGAATGTTGATAGCCGTGAAGCCTTTGCTGCTAAGTACGGTGAAGCGCTTTGGGATACAGATATTATTAAATTTCACGATGTAACTAAAATCGAACCTTTGCAGCGTGGTTTAGACGAACTTGATACCGTTGCTTGGATTACCGGGCGCAGACGCGATCAAGCGCCAACTCGTGCAAATATGCCGATTTTTGAATTAGATAAAAAAGGTCGTCTCAAAATTAATCCCTTAGCTACTTGGACTCGCAACGAAACTTGGGATTTTGTTGGGGAACACAAAGTAATTTACAATCCTTTACACGACCAAGGTTATCCCAGTGTTGGCGATGAACCGATCACTACTAAAGTGGCAAAAGGCGAAAGTGAACGTGATGGACGCTGGCGTGGTACTGGCAAAACCGAATGTGGAATACACATTTAATAGTTTGGAGGCGCGGAATGTGGACACGTGGCACTGCTACGTCTCTACAACGCCGGAGTGTGCGATCAAATTTTGAATTGTCTTTAACTACCTTGTGCTAACAGTCTTTCGATGAAAGTTGAAGCATTTATTTTTGTTTTTACTTTAAAATCTGCATTTATCTAATTAAATTCACTAAAACTGTGGCAGGCGCATAGCGCCTGCCACAGTTGTATTGTGGGCGATCGCGCTGAATACTAAATTTATATTTGAGAACCCGTAAATTAGGTTAGTATTCCTGTATTTTGAATATTCAGATACTTCAAGTTCTCAATTCCCTTGTCATGGGTGCCCGTCATAACAATAATTTTTCCTACCTATCTACTTATATAAAGATACAATTTGCATTGTATTAATAAATTTGTCAAACTCTAAATATGCATAGAAGTGTAAATTAATCCCCAATCCTTATGATTAAAATCCTCCACCTTTCCGATATTCACATGGGAAGTGGCTTTACACACGGACGTATTAACCCGGAAACTGGTTTAAATACGCGATTGGAAGATTTTGTGGGAACTTTATCTTTATGTATTGACCGTGCGATCTCAGAAAGAGTAGATTTAGTGTTGTTTGGTGGCGATGCTTTCCCTGATGCTACGCCGCCACCCTACGTGCAGCAAGCCTTTGCAAGCCAGTTTCGCCGCTTGGCAGATGCTCAAATCCCTACCGTATTATTAGTAGGTAATCACGACCAACATTCCCAGGGACAAGGTGGAGCAAGTCTATGTATTTACCGTACTTTAGGTGTCCCTGGTGTTGTTGTAGGAGATACTATAGACACGCACAATATTCAAACTCGTAGCGGTGCAGTACAGGTTATTACTTTACCTTGGTTAACTCGTTCTGCTTTGATGACGCGTCAGGAAACCCAGGGTTTAGCTTTAGGAGAAATAAATCAACTATTAACCGAACGTTTGCAAGTTGTATTAGAAGCAGAAATTCGTCGTCTCGATCCTGATGTGCCCATTGTACTTCTAGCTCACTTAATGGCAGATAATGCAAACTTGGGAGCAGAACGTTTTTTAGCTGTAGGTAAAGGTTTTACTCTTCCTTTATCTTTGCTGATTCGTCCATGTTTTGATTATGTAGCTTTAGGGCATGTACATCGTCACCAAAATTTGAATAAATCCAACAAACCTCCGGTAATATATCCCGGAAGCATCGAACGAGTTGATTTTAGTGAAGAGAAGGAAGACAAAGGGTATGTAATGGTAGAAGTCGAATCGGGTAGCGCCAAATGGGAATTTTGTCCTTTACCAGCGCGTGCTTTCCGTACTATCGAAGTAGATGTATCCAAAACTGAAGATCCACTCGCGGCGATCGCTAAATCAGTAGCCAAAAATAATATTGAAGATGCGGTTGTGAGATTAGTTTATAAGCTGCGTTCGGAACAGTTAGATTTAATTGATAACGCTTCTTTATACGAAATATTAAGTCCAGCCCATACTTATACTATTCATCCGGAATTAGTAAGTCAATTAGCTCGACCTCGCGTTCCAGAATTAAGTGCAAGTAGCAGTATCGATCCAATGGAAGCATTAAAAACTTATTTAAACAACCGCGAAGACCTTCATGATATCGCTAATCCAATGTTAGAAGCGGCACATAAGCTATTAGGCTTGGATGAAAAAGAGTTGTTAGATTCATTAAATAATAAGCATTTAGCAGACAGTCAAAAATCTATAGACAGTGATAATACACAGTTACGCTTACTCTAAAAATATATTTATACATTAATCATGCAAGGGATGTATGATGGTTTTGCTCTGGTAGTCTGGCTAAATAATGAGAAGACAAAGTTCTTTTTCCCCTCTCTGCTTCCCTGCCCTAACCAGGCAATATTAATGTGGTGAACTACTGCTTTGTCCCATAAAATATGTCGGGTTAGAAGAGGGAGAAGAGGATGGAGAAAATAAATTTGGGTTTACGATATACCCATCAAAATTAATACAGTTGATTGCCAAAAAACAATAAAGTGAAAAATTTTATTAATAGTAATTACGTTCTTCAAGCTTGCTTATAGAGCTTAGGATTTAAAATTGCGAAAGTAGGCTTTTTATAGGTAGGGAGCATCCCAATTTGTTAAAGACTCCTATTTTATATAGTAATTATGAATGAAAAGTAATAAAAGTGTGAAAATAAAGTAAGTTCTTTATATTTGATGAATAAAAGGTAATAAAAATATGAACCCAAAAATTATTTATTTATCTTTGAATGTATATAGAACTCTTTCCTAAATATCAAACTTTACTAAAAATTTGTAAAAAAATATCATTTTTAAATTTATTATTTAATTGTACAAACTATTTATGTGATATGAATAAGTTAGGGGTTGATTTTACTCTTAACATCTCTATGTTTCTTTATTTAGCTAAATCTCAGTAATAATCATAAAACTTACAAACTCGTTATAATTTTCTAATGTTTTGGTATGACAACAAGACCGTTGCAATCACTGTAATGAGCTTTTTCATGGGTAATTTCTCAATCAGTGTCTCTAATTATCAGGAATGGTCGCAATTGTCATAATACTTGGGTGGTGCTCTAGCCTCCGCAGCCTGATTATTAGGTTACAAATCAGTGTAAGTCCTAATTATCAGGATTTACGCAATTGTCACAATACTCGGCTGGTGCCTTACCCTGATTGCATTATTACTACCTTCAAAATTTCTCTAGGTGTCACGTGCCCCTACAAGTAAAATGTGCCGGTTGCGTAACTCCTAATTATAAAAGTCACTGTAATTGTAAATAAGATGATACATATAAACTAATTATTAGTTTTGATGCATCATTACTTCATTGGATAATCATTAATAGCATCAATGAAAAAATGAATAATATATTTAATAATGTTAATTATAATATTCCCTTTTTAAAAAGCTATATTGCTATTTTAAAGAATAAGCAAGTAGTAAGTAATAGGGATAAAACAAGGAAAGTTATTCAAGAAGCCACGGAAGAGTTAGCTTCTTATTTTCAGCATATGCCTTCAGATATTGATGAGATTTTTGATAGTTTAATAAATCACTTGCGAAAAAATCCCACAATATTTAGTAGTGCTTTTGCTTTCTCACCTGAAATATATTCCTCCTGTCCTTTTGTCTTGAGAGGTATAAATGGATTTGAAAGTAGAGATATTGCACAGGAATTTCAATATGCTAATACTGTTTGGTATGACGTTCCAGTAAAACAAAAAAAAGCAGTCTGGAGCGTTCCTTATTTTGATATTGGGAAAGCTGGTGAGGATATTCTTTTAACAACTTATTCGATTCCGGTGTTTTATGAAGGTTGTAAAGTAATGGGGGTACTTATAAGCGATCTTTTATTAGCAAGACTAGAAGATATCCAAAAAAATAATAGTTAGCAAATTAAAAATTTATCCCTGAGATATATATTTATGAATATGGAAATTCAGAGTGCATCTCATAATTTAATTATTATATATTCTCTATTCTCAATATCTTTTTTGATTAATTGGTTAATATTTCAGAAGCGTCACCCCAATTTATATCCAGAAGATAAATTTATTTCTTGTATTGTGATTTTAATTATTACCGTATTCTGGTCAGTAGCTCTACCTTTATATTGCATAAAATGTTTCAAAAAAAAATGAGCACAGAAACTCTCGCAAATCAATATTGCTGGGTGGAGGCTTCACCGGAGAGCAGGGGGAAAAGAATTTTAAGCTTGTATGATACATCCTTCAAAGTTGACTTTATAGAGTATTAAGTAGCTAAGCGTAATTAAATGTAAGATATAACCTCACCCCCAACCCCTCTCCGATATTTTGGAGAGGGGTGCCCCCCGTAGCGGGCGTAGTTACATATTTAATTTGATCCACTTACTTATAGGACTTACGCAAGCCCCCTTTTAAAGGGGGTTGGGGGGATCTAAAATGTCTGGAACACTATACTTTTCCTTATTGCTGCGTAAGTCCTAACTCAGTTGAAAAATCTACGAATAATTACTAGTATCTGTGAGAAAGAAGTAGATTTAATTGATTGATAATTTTGACTAAAAGCGCTTGACGTATTTATAACCAAGTGATAACAAAGAATGATTTAAATTTTAATTAATTAGGGGTTAGGGAGAATAAACAAAAGTTTTCGTATATATTCAGCTAGATATTGGTAAAATTAATGAGGTAAATAACTAAATATTTAGTTACAAGAGTAATGATATACCTGTTACCCAGGTAAGTACACTTAACTTATTTAACCTTATATTGTCCAGGTTTTCATTTACCTGTTATTATGCCTGCTAGACATTTTTTGTTCTCAAATAACTATAAATACTGCCAGTGGTTAAGTTTTGCTGTTTTATCGAGCATGATTTTAGTAAAACCACTTAAAGCTGAAGAAATAAAGCAAACAGAAGTATTTTCCCAATTTTATAAAAAATCTAATACTACTACTTCAAAAGCATTTAGATTAAAAAGTGCCATTGAAAAGAAGCAAGGAAAGACAAAAAATTCAAGTAATGAAATTTTTGAAAACACAACTTCAACACAACCTTTAGATATAGATATCTTCTTGAGGTATCCAGAAAATATTTCCCAAGTAGGGCAGCGTCTTCAATCTTCTCCTCAAGATACCACCAAGCCCCCATCAACTCAACTGCTACCGGAACCAGATTTACGTTTACCACCATCGAACGAATTATTAAAACCAAACGCAACTCCTACCATACCGGAAACAACCCCACCGGTGGAACTTCCTCAAACAATTAATGTCAAGAAAATTGAAATTAAAGGTAGTACGGTTTTTAGTGAGGAAGATTTTGAGGAAATTACGAAAAATTATACCGATCGTCCCGTAACCTTTGCCGAACTTTTGCAACTGCGATCGGATATTACGAAACTTTACTTAAAATCGGAATATATCACTAGTGGAGCTTTTCTTCCAATCCAGAAATTTCAAGACGGTATAGTTGAAATTAAGGTGATAGAAGGTGGATTAGAAGACATTAAAATCAGGGGGAACCGCAGGTTAAATTCTGGATATATCCGTTCTCGCATAGCTCCTGGTGCGAAGAAACCTCTCAACCGCGAAAAGCTACTTGGAGCCTTGCAATTATTGCAGCTTAACCCATTAATAGACAAGCTTTCAGCCGAACTTTCTTCTGGAACTCGCCCTGGAGAAAGTCTATTAGAAATCAAGATCAATGAAACGAAAACTTTTAATGTCCAATTGAGCTTGGATAACGCGCGATCGCCAGCAGTGGGTAGTTTTCGCCGCCAGATTCAAATAAGTGAAGCGAACTTGTTTGGCTGGGGTGATGCCATCGGTGTGGGTTACAGTAATACAGATGGTAGCAACACTTTTGATTTCAACTATACTTTGCCCTTAAATCCCCGCAACGGTACTTTATCATTCACCTACGGTGCTTCTGATAGCGATGTAATTGAAGATCCATTCAGCGTTCTCGATATTCAATCGGAATCTCGTTATTATGAAATATCCTTTCGTCAACCTATATTACAAACAGTCAGTCAAGAATTTGTTTTGGGTTTAACAGCTAGCCGTCGAACAAGTAAAGCTAGCCTCTTTAATGGTGAAGTACCTTTCCCTAATTCGCCAGGTTCGGATGACGAAGGAAGAACTCGTATTAGTGCGGTGCGTTTCTTTCAAGAATGGACAAATCGCACCAGTAGCCAAGTTTTCGCCTTACGTTCTCAGTTTAGTATCGGATTAAATGCTCTAGATTCGACAATTAACAGTAGTTCCCCTGATAGTCGTTTTTATGCTTGGAGAGGACAAGCGCAGTGGGTGCGCCTTTTGGCACCAGATACCCTGTTCTTATTACGGGGAGATATGCAGCTATCTGACAGACCCCTTGTACCTTTAGAACAAATTGGAATAGGTGGACAAGAAACTGTCCGAGGATACCGCCAAGATGCTTTGCTGACAGATAACGCTGTCTTTGCATCAGCCGAAATCAGATTTCCCATTGCTCGTTTTTCCGGGGAAAACAATATTTTACAATTAGCCCCCTTTATCGATTTTGGTACCGCTTGGAACCGAGGAGGTAGCGATGATTCTGCTGATGAACTCGACACCAATACTCTATTATCCTTAGGATTAGGATTGCGTCTGCAACTACAAGAACGACTTAGCGCCCGCTTCGACTGGGGAATTCCCTTAATTACAGTTGAAGGGGAGAAAGACACGTTGCAAGAAAACGGTTTATATTTCTCCGTAGTCTACAATCCATTTTAAAGCAATGGGAACCTTTGACAAGGGAGTAGTGAGTAGTGAATAGCGGTTCTCGAAGCCTGTCCGATAGGACATTTAGATATGCTGGAAAAGTAGTCCTCGTAGAGAGGTTTTATCCATCTACCAAAAAATGTTCAAATTGCGGAAAAATCAAAGAAATTAGTTTATCTGAACGTATTTATGTCTGCGAGAAATGCCATCATACTCAAGATAGAGATTTAAACGCAGGTGAAAATTTAGATAATTATGCACGGTTGGCCCGCGCCGTGCCTGGACGTTGAGGGATAACCGCTCCCATTGAAACATCAAATAATGTCTAGACTTGTCTTGGATTTATGTAGCAGTGTCGCTACTTCACATAAAGGACATATGCCAGAATAGGGATCTAGAGTGAAATAATCAAGGAAAAAATCCCCTCAGTAATTTGATTGCGAGAGGAAAATTCAATCTTGGTTATGTAGTTAAAAAGAACCGATATCCAAAACATCTCAAATCCTCTTAGGGTATGGACTTTAAATCATTAGAATCTAAACTAAACTCCGAAGTTGATCGTATAGGAATATGGTGGTTAATTGGAGCTGCTGTAGCTACGATTTTACTATGGCAAATACAATACGGAGACTATATTTTATACCCATTTTCCATCCTAGCTACTTGGTTTCATGAAATTAGTCATGGTTTAGCAGCCATACTATTAGGAGGAAACTTTGAGCAACTACAAATTTCTGCCGATGGTTCTGGGTTTGCAATTTATAGTGGTAAATTATTCTTAGGACCAATTGGTCGTGCTTTAGTGGCTGCTGCTGGACCGATGGGACCACCAATTGCCGGTGCTATATTAATTTTAGCATCTCGCAGCTTTAAGACGGCTAGTATAAGTTTAAAAATACTGGGCGGATTTCTCCTATTTTCAGTATTAATATGGGTACGTTCAATCTTTGGAATAATTGCAATTATCACATTAGGATTAATTATCCTCCTTATCGGTTTAAAAGCAAGCCGTTGGTTTCAAGGATTTAGCATTCAATTTCTTGGTGTCCAAGCCTGTATAAGTACTTACCATCAACTTGATTATTTATTTACTCCTACGGCTGGCGCTTTAGGACTTTCCGATACAGGACAAATTCAGCGACAATTATTTTTACCTTACTGGTTTTGGGGTGGAGTAATGGCGATCGCTTCTCTTGTCATTCTCGTACAAAGTTTACGAATCGCTTATAAACAGTGAACAGTGAGCAGTGAGCAGTGAGCAGTGAGCAGTGAGCAGTTAGCAGTGAATAGTGAATAGTGAAAACTAACCAGTTAACAGGATTTTGAAGAAATTAATAGTTATTGAATTGACACTTCTTTACTCAAAACTAGTTGTGTAATCACCGACTTCCAACAGTCAATTATTCAATTACCCCTGCCTGCCTCAACCATACCAACAACATTAATACTGTTGACTGTTGACTGTTGACTGCTCACTGTTCACTGTGTACAAACATAATAAAGTTGGAAACTGGAAACGACTGAAACCCATGATTTGTCGTTCTATGCTGCACAGCTTTTTATAATAAAGTTGGTTTCTCCAGATGCCCAATGGTTCTCCATCTAAGATTTGCGATCGTAATAAAGTTGGAAACTGTTACATAAAGATACATACCATTACTTGAAATTAGCTAAAAATTCTAAAGCAGTATCAACTGCTTGAAGAAAAAATGGTTCTTCTAGAATTTTTGAACTCCCTAAACCTGCTTTACGTAAAAGTTGATAGCGTGACGGACAAATCATCTCAAGTTGAAAACTCTGAGTTGCCCATTCCAGACGGCGAATAGCAAAATCCTCATAACTTTCAATCGAAGCCGATATAACTTTTGAAGTTAAAGGTAGTTGGGAGCGCATTTTTTTATTAAAGAGGTCTGGACGGTTAATAGCAGCACAGATTGCTTTTATTGTTATTTTTTGTGGGCGACCAGGAGCATTTTTTATCAAAGTTACTCCATTTTTAACAGAAGAGCTTAGTTCTTGGTCGCGTTTAGACCAGTCTACTAGAGTTCTAGCTCCTCCTCTACTTCTAGGTGGTAGATGAGCTTCAAACCATTCATAATCGTGCTTATAAAGCCAGCTATAAACAGAATTAAATTTTTGTGTTAGAAGCCTGTGTGTTGCTTGTGGATATTTTTCTCTAATAGAGAGCCAACTTGTACGTAAATGTTCTCGTTTTTCTTGAAACGTTTCTTTATTTTTTGCAGATAAATGTAAATTATGATTAGTAAGTTTTGATTGATGTCGCGGTCCAGTACGAGGAAACTCTAAACCGAGCTTGACGGCACGTTCTTTAATAGTTCTACCAGTAACACCAAGTCGTCGTCCAATTTCACACAAACTTAGGGATGAATCTGCCCAAAAAGTTCTTAAGGCCGTTTCCCATGATTGACTGTCGGGAGTACAGCGCGAGTAAGAAAATTTATCATTGATTGACTTGTCAGGAGGAGTTCGAGAATAACTAAAGCCACAAGCACAACGAAACTTACCGATGGGTTTTTTAGTTTCGTTTACCCGAGTCATACTATATTTATGGATTGTTAATTGTCTAAAATGTTCGCTGGTTGGGTCAAGACAAGGCCAAGGACCATCACCAAATGGTTTAAGAATAGTTTTTGAATAATCATTTTGGAAAAAAGACTCTGCTGTTAATCCTAAAAACTGAATCAGTAAAAGATGATGAATAGGATGGCTAGCAGAATTTTTATCTAAATTACGTAGCAAGTTAATTAACCAATTAGTATTTTTATTCTTATCAATTGGGCATGATAATTTATTTAATAAATCATCAGAATAATAATTTAAAAAATTTTCTACTAATGCTGTGACTTTGATAGTTTTATTCCAATTAGCTAATTGTTTCTCAAGCAAATTTATCATATACTTATCGTGCAATAAATTATACCCCGGCACCAATCTATATTGATTTAGTAACCAAAATGCATCCGCCGCAATTTGCATTTGTTGTTTATGGTTTTTATTAGATAAATCGATATAAGAGTATGGAACTTTTTTAATAGCTTCAGATGCAGAGATAAAAAGTGCAGGTTGATGTCTGTTTCTTATTTTTACATGACTATTTTCTAAAAAAAGTTGATGTTTTGGACACACAAACACTCCTGGAATTTGATGTAGACGATGCCAGTACAATTCACCTACATTTTCTAAGTCCTCACTAGCACATTTTGGGCAAAATCTTAACCATTCCGAAGACTCAATTCCACCGTGGTAAAGGCTTAAACAACTATAGACTGGGAAGTCATTTAAACCACTCATACAATCCACTAAACGTTTAACTCGAAATTCAGTTAAAAATGGGCTATAAAATCGCAGCATAGTGTGGTTATCAATAAGCTGCTCAATTGTATATTTATGCCCAGATGGTAAAACAGAAATAAGATGATTGAGGTAACATGGTAATTCTATGACTGCTGTAGCGCATTTTGAACCAAATAATTCAGACGCGACACTTTTAACTTGTGGGTATTGCACGCGACTACTGTATCTTGCACAAATACTGTAAAGTAGCTCATCCGGATAGGGGTCAGGGAAAAAACCAATCATTTGTCCTTGTATAAATTTATAAATTCGGTAGCTGGTCGGATATAACCCATAGATTTAAGTTGTTCATAAGCAGTAAATTTATTGTGTGATTTAGAGTTGTTAACTGCTAATAATCCATCTTGATTTGGCTTTTTCTTCGTATTTTTAATTGGTTTCTGTTGCTCTTTTTTCAAATCTAATTTTTGCTCTTCACAAATTTCCATCGTTGTTAAATCGGAGGAGGCTAAAGTTTGTTTGACAGCCGGTGAAGAGCTAAGTTTACCCGACACTTTTATATTATTAGTAGTAGATTTTATTACGGATGTAATATCAGTTGGATAAACATCATCAATATTATACAGAGCTTTAACATTGCTTGTTTTTAATGCATCTAAAATTGGTCTAGCTAAACGTAAGCTATCTGCTGCAACTGACTTAATTACGCCTTCATTAATAATCTCACTTTCAGTTGTCATTGCTCGGATTTGTGCAAGCATATAAATTTTGACAGCAAAGTCAGTAATTCCGCCACTACTTTCATAAAGAGCATGACATAGGGATGAAGTTAAAGGACAAGGTTTTCTTGCATACTGATACCGCCAAAGTGATTCAATAAATAATTGCCAAACATCATCTTCTTCCATTGAGTCCCATATTAAATCACCTTGTCCACTACCCCGACGAGCTTGACGGAATTCTCCACTCAAAACTGACATAGCTTTATAGGTTCCAACTAAAACAACAGGAACACCAATTGTATTAACTAGTTGTACAAAGAAATTGAGCATTTTGTTGGCTCCACCACTTTTAGCTTCGTTCAGGTGCTGAATTTCATCGATAACCAAAACTCCAATGCAGTGTAACGAAGCAACGCGAGCCATACTAGGAATTAATTCATCGACTGTACGACGTGATGAAACATAATTTTTTGAGTAATTAGTTTTTAAAATTTCATCAACAGCTTGAAAAAAATTAAGGCATAATCCTTTAATAGAACCATCAAAAGGGCAATCCAGTTTGAGCCATACAATTTGAGAATGAGTAAAATTTTTATTTTTGTAGCAACTATGAATAATGACTTGAGGATATAGGGATAAAATTGCTGAAATGGCAGTAGTTTTTCCTATACCTGAAATACCAATTATAGTAAAACCATAAGCTGAAGTATACATATAATTTGGTGGAAATTCATTATTATCAAAAGCAGATAATGCTGAGAATGAATTTTTCCAAAAATAAATTTGTATAGGATTTCTAAATTGATATCCACCTCGAATTAAACGAGAAAATCTTGCTTCTAAATCTAAATGAATTGGAAGAGGTTGAAAGAAATGAAGCACATTTTGAGCCAAATGTAAGCGCAAATGTAAAGGTAGGAAACGCTCTGTATCATCATAGCTTGGATAAGAAGCAATTGAGCTTATTACCTCTTCTGAACTTAAAATTTGAGGTAATGCTTCGATAAGAGGATTGTTACGATAACTAGAAATTAGTGGGTCGCGGTAAGATGCTTGTACAACTTTTCCTGAACCAACTAGGAGTGGTAATGTTGAATTAGTAAAAGTCATAGTTCTAGTTTCTTTGAACGCAGTTTGCGTAATTTTTCAATCGGTTTAGGAGGTGCTATATATTCACAGGTTTCAAATGTAGATAAATTAGATGCTGATTCTTGAGGTAAAGATTCTTCTAAATCCCAATACTCAGTTGAACGCTCATAATCACGTTCAGTTCTGCGATTTTCTCTAATTGAATTTACGCGGTGATGATTATTTGGCGTTTTATATTGAGATGTTTGCTCGCTAGCTTCTTTTACAATAGATTCAATAGTCGCGTGAAATTCGGCTTGGCTTTGAATTAAATCAGTTTGTGCAACGTACTTTTCAATGTTTTTAAGTTCAAAATAATCAGTCGTTTCGTACCAATCTCTACTTTTAAATGTCTGATTTGAATCAATTAAATGCAAAGTTATCAACTGTTTATCGGTATCGTCATACAGGTAAATATTGTCAAGGTTTCGTGGGTCAAATGCAATTTTGATATTCCATCTACCAGAAACTCTTGCTTTTACGAACCATTGCTGCTCTGTTGCTTTTGCACAAGTGTAATACTTTGACTGAAAGTAAATTCCTTTTGGGGTAACTGAAGCTGTTGCTGTTGGCAATAAGTTTAAGCGAACAATTTCAGGTGATAAAGTTCTTAGATAACCATTTCGGTTTTGTACTCCCCATTTCCAAAGTTCTATCGGGTATGGCTCAACATGGTCAGTAATCATAAACTCGTCAATCTGATACCAGTCCATACGATGATTTTTGTTGTGGTCGAGTATACAGATAATCATTAACTTACGAAACTGGTGCAGGTCTAATACCGCATCTAATCGGTAGTCTTTATCACCTCTGTCATGGGGTTTTTGCACTGCACCTGGTATCCAACGAATCATTTTTTCATTACAGGTGTGGAAGTGACGTTCGATAATACCCTTCCAATCAGCCCTATAAGGAGGTGTATTCGATACCTTTATATTCAAGCTATTGACTAAGTTGTCGGCATTATAACCTTCGAGTTCACCTCGGTCAGCCAAGATTGCTTCGGGAAGGTGATGTGAAGGCCAATCAAAGTCGGTAATTGTAATACCATATGTACTGCAAAACGAGACCTTATCAGCAGTCGCATTTTCTAGAGCTAACATTGCTCCTAAAAAACTCGGTCCTTCTAAACTGACACTAAAACCTGTAATTAACCTGCTAAAAACGTCAATTATAAAGTAAATTACAGGACGACCAATTATTCGACTTCTATCTAAAGAGCTTACTAAGTAAACATCCCCTATGGTGGCATCTATTTGATAAATTGAACCTGGACCAAATGCCATTTGAGTTGAATTTCCTGTCACTGCTCGGTAATCTAAATTAAATCGACGTTCACCTTTTCGCGTGCAAATTTCGTGACTAATTGAGCGTTCTTTAAAATACCAATAACGAAATTGAGTCAACGTAGGTAGTTCGTCGATTGGAGGTAAGACAGGTACTAAAACTCCGTTGTGCGAAGTATAACCACAATGAAAGAATTTTTCTAGCGTCAGTTGAAAAGCTGACGTTAGTGTTGCTTCTTTTCGGTTTAGATAAAATAGCTTGATACCACGGCGAAATTTTTCTCGAATTTCTTCGTTCACATTCACCCCAATCGGTCTTTGTGTGGTTAAGGAAAGCTTTCTTGGACGACCGCGTTTACGTTCAGAGCTTTGATGTTCTAAACCTTTACCACCACATCGTTCAAAAGATGGAAGCAAGGCATTTTTTGTTTGTCCTCCTTGCCAATAAGAGCGTAAATATTTATAAATTGTCTTTTTAGAACAGCCTGTATGTTGAGAAACTTCACTTATTAAACTCCCCCTCAAACTCGGAATAAAGGCTTTACCATCATCCATTTCTATAATTGATGCAATAATTGACCATGCTTTATCTCTATAGTCTTGATACTTTGAAGAAATGGGTATAAAAAGCGAAATATTTCTTGCATAAGGGTCAGATTGAAGTATAAGAATGAAACCAAATTTAATCGCTTCTTCTATATCTATAAGCTTTTGCCATTTAGGAAGTGCTTTGGGATTATTAATTTCAATAGTGACTATATCTATACCAGATGAACTAATCCAAAGTACCCGCTCAATCTTGCCTACATTAGACTCAGTTAGCCACTCTAATAATGTGTTAACAACAATACTCATAGTGACTCCTCCATTTAAATAATTCGCTTTTCAACGGTATAGGTTTTTTCTAATATCAATGGTTCTGAAGGTTGAATTGGTTGGTTCATATCAACTAACCATAGTCGATTAGCAATGAGATAACGAACTACCGATAAACTTGTACCCGGTAATAATCCCAGTTGGTCGTCACAAAAGTTAGTGTTTTTTACTAAGGGTGTTTGACTCCTAGCCAACCGAATAAGGAGAAATTCTGCTATTCTTTTAATCAAATCTTGTGATATTTCAAGGTCTTCCAAATTTTTAAACGGATGTAACCACTCAACATTTTTAGCAAGAACTAATGGAATTTCTTGTTC
>JBHJJJ010000261.1:0-18822 GCA_050042755.1 Rivularia sp. (in: cyanobacteria) | reverse complement strand
GTACTCGAACAAGCTAAAATTGCCGGGTGAGGGAGAGAGGGGGGAGGGGGGGAAGAGGGGGGAGAAAATTACTTTTTATTCTCATTAATAGTCATCGCTTCCCCTGGGATGGGGATAAGGCTGAAAGCTTGGTGTGCTAGCATAGTTCATCAATCAATTCAATTACCAATTATAAATTCTCAACCAAAGAAATAATTTCCTGTAAATCGGTAATAAAATAATCGGCTTCTTGTTTAACTTTTTCTCTCACAGCATATCTACCAAACCCGATAAACATATCGACAACAGGCTTGCTTTCCAAATCGCTCACACCATCACCGACAGCGACAATTTTTGTCGGAGAATATTTATTGCGTAAACTTTTGATAACTTCAGGTTTACCGCCGGAACGCGTTGAGGGATAATTACGGTCAAAATCGCGATAGCTGCCATCTTCATTAAAATAAAGATCGACAGCTTCGATAAATTCCACACCAAGATAAACGGCTAAAGGGTTTATTGCTAGCCGATAACCACCACTTAAAATAATCGGTGTCCAACCAAGGCTTTTCAAAGTTGCGATCGCTTGCTTTGCAGAAGGTTCTACCGTGTCAATATATAATTTACCAACTTGCGAGACAGAATTAGCAGCAGGTTGAATAATCGATAAACGGCGAGCAAAAATACTTTCTAAAGAAATAGTACCTTCCATCGCCTGAGCAGTCATTTTTTCAATCTCTTGAGTTGCTTCTTCACCAGCAACACGCGCTAACTCATCAATCCCTTCAATACTGCTTAAAGTACTATCACAATCAAAAATAATAATTTTATCGTGTTGCCTTGTCATATCTTCTTCTTGGCTGAAATTGCAAAAGCCATAACCCGACTTATATTATCAATTTTTGGTTATTTTTGGTTAATTGTTATTTTTTATGCACTGCTCGGTAAAATACATAGCGATTCCTTTTTCATAATAAGCAACTTCGTTAATAAATACCGGATACACCGTCTTATCCCCTTTATAGAAAATCTCCTTACCATCAAAACCGACAAACATCGGATTACCTGGATGTAGGGGTTTATAATCTTGAAACTGTAACTGGGGATGAATCATAGCTTCAATTTCTCCCTGCTGATTCCTGGGATAATCAACCTTTTCTAGTACGCGATAAAAGCTTGAATTTCCTGGTTCTAAATTTGCTAACACTTTAGCCAATTGCCCTTTTCCATCAGCTTCTAAATAATCTAGAGTAGCATGAATCAATTCCTCAGTTTCTTGAAATAACTTTGCATCCAACAAACCATTAGCAACCGCTCCCACTTCGATGGTAATACCCAATTCCACCAGACTTCTTAAGTAAGATGCATCTTTGTTGAGGAGATGTTGTAAAATTTTGACTTTAGGATTAATTGTCGTCAGATATGCTGCTAACTGCAATAAATAAGGATGACTATCAGATAAAATTATTGTTAATCCCATATTTGCAGTTGTGCTGTGCAAATCAATTATAAAATCTATTTTCTCTTCCCCGATTTGTCTAGCAATTTTTTTCGCTATTGATTGTTCGTAATTCATCAATTGGGGATTTTCTAAGTCTTGAGCAGCAAAAGCTCTATTTAAATCTGTATCGATATACCTTCTTCCCATTCCTATTGCTTTTTCGTTTGCCAATAAAGTAACAGTTTCAATACCATTACGTTTAATCAGATGCGGAGATTGTTGAAATTTCTTCACTAAAAATACTCCCGTAAGTTCCCCACCGTGGGTACCTCCGACTAGGGCTATTCGTTTGATTGGCGCAACCATAAGCTATCTTGGATTTATAAAATTTATTTATGCTATCAGTGTAGAGAAGATGCCATGATTACGTCTAGTATATGTTTTAATTATTTTTCTCATTCCAGAAGTTTATATCCCAATAAACTTAAATCAATCGCCTTCCAACGTCACTATTACAGTATAATTACTGAAATAAAGAGAATGTACTGTTTTTTTAATACAGATTATCTAACTTGATTGCAGTGAAAAATAAGTTTTGCAATTAATGGAAATGGTAGGTGGCGATCCGTTTTTATTCCGCGCCAAGATATAACGAAGGAGGATTGAATCAAATATTAATTCATGAGGAGTTGTCGCGAATAAACCTAATTATTTGATTTTGTTCCTGCATTGGCAAGCTCCCAGTTTAAGTTACACCTTAAGTTGCTTAAGTTGCCTTGTCTAAATATGAGAAATTATGTAACTATCTGATTGTGAATTATAAGTAAATCGATTTCACTCGATTTTTTTTGTTTAACAGTAAATAGTTATTTATTATACATTTTAATTGATATTTTATTACCGAAAAAACGATCGAAATCTTACGATCGTAACTATTGATGAATATCCCTACCACCTCCGGTAAAGATAGTATAAAGCCTAAGTGTAAACACTATTTTTATGATTAAATCAAAGAGAATATACAAATTAATGATTATTGTTCAAGGTTGGTGAATCGAATTTGGATTTAAAGAGTTTAAGTCAAGTAATTCTGTTTTACGCCGACATTATCCATCAGACAAATTAAAAAGTAATTAAGCAGGGAATAATATGAGTTTAAATTTGAATAAATTGGCAGTAGCATCTGCTATGGTAGTGAGTATGATAGGGTTTTTTACAGAATCTGCGAAGGCTCAGATTCCTGAGAACCTTTTCGATCTCCTAGAGCAACAGCAAACTCAGCTAAGGAACGATCTTGTTCTAAGTAATCCTGCAGGACAATTACAGCGAAACCAAGATCCGCTACAAATTGTACTGGGGCTTGAGACAGATGAATCTTTTGAGGATGCTGTTAGAAATGCTTCCTTATTAACCCCAAATGTTGGTACATTTTTCACATCTGCAGTAGGCAGCATAGAACCAACATTACTGAACGAACTGAGTGATGTGGACAATTTTTTGACGGATTTGGGTTTGAAGGAATTTGGAATTACAACAGAAGACGTATTTGATAATATTGAAGAAGGGAACGTACCTATAGCTAGCTATGTGCTCAATCTTGATAATGATTTAAATCCAAACGATGAGGCACAATTAGTATTGTTTTTTGATGAAAACAACGGATCATTTCAGCAACCAGGTGGTTTAGAAAATTTAATTGATTCTCCCGAAGGGGTGGTTAATTATGCGGGTTCGGGAACGGTTCCAGCAGTATTAATTCGTAACTTCAGGGATGATTTAGACGATGCTAATGAAGAGATTGTGATAAATAACCGAGTTATTGACAGATTTGGTGTAGATATCGACACCAAACCTTTGAGCAGGCCATTTTCAGTCACAGTTATTCCAGAGTCTAGCACGGGTAATGCTGTATTAGTTGCAGGTGCTTTTGGTGGATTATTAATACTTAAGCGAAATCAACGTTTGAAATCCTCCCCACGCCGTCGATAGGCGGGAAATACTAAGAATAATTTCAAAGGTAGGCTTCCTCTTTCTGCGACTCGACTTACCCGGAAGAGGACACTCCCTGTAGGCGGCTTCGCCGACTTGAGCGAAGTCTCCTTGAGTTTCCTCACCCGTGCAGAGATCCATGTCTCCAGAGGCGATCTACCTTCCCCTGTGCCCATTATTTAAACTGCCTCCATGGTTCATCACTAATCGATTTAGAAAGGTGTCTATTTCCGATCCTTTGGTCGCCTTTTTGGTAAACTTAGGAATATTCACCACTATACCGACGGAAAACACCACGGTAGTTTTCCTCTCAGGTTTGGAAAACCGCTCGTTTTCAACCTAATTCCATTTTTTATGAAAGCTTCTATTTTTCAATTCGGGTTTCTTAACGGGAGTATTATATTACCCTTCCTACTCGCTTCAATTCCAGCAGGGGCACAAATTATTCCAGATAATACTCTCCCAAACAATTCTGTGGTTCAACCAGGAGAAGAAAACACTACACTAATTCAACAAGGTACTCAGCGTGATGGCAACCTGTTCCACAGTTTTCAAGAATTTTCCATTGAATCTGGTGATACTGCCCGTTTTGAACATGGTTCTGATATTACCAATATTTTTACACGGGTAACCGGAGCAGCTTCTAATATTGAGGGTACTATTCAAACACTTATCAATGGAACTACAAATGATAGAGGCAGTGCTAATCTTTTCATTATTAATCCTAATGGCATCACCTTCGGAGAAAATGCCAATTTAGATATCGGTGGCTCATTTATTGGAAGTACGGCAGATAGCGTTAAATTTGCTAACGAAACGGAATTTAGCGTCACTAATCCTCAAAGCTCACCTTTATTAACTATCGGTGTTCCTCTAGGGTTACAATTTGGACCAAATCCGGGAGCAATTGTCAATCGCTCGGGTAATGGTGGATTCACTGTTCCAGAGGGTAAAACTCTCGGATTGGTAGGGGGTAATCTTTCTTTAGAAGGTGGTGGTTTAACAGCCACAGAAGGAAGAATTGAATTAGGTAGCGTTGCGGGTGATAGCTTCGTCAGCCTCAATCAACCAGATTATGCACTCGGATATACAGGTGTACAAAACTTTGGAGATATTACAATTCAAAATGCTTCTTTTATTAGTAGTGCTGCTATCCAAGTACGAGGGAAAGATATAATTCTCACAGGTTCGCAAATTTTTGCTCAAACACAACCCTCAACCCCAGGGAAAGATTTAGTTATTAATGCCTCCGATTCTTTGAATTTAAGTGCAGGTGCACTAATCGCAAATTTTGCCCTTGGTGAAGCTCAAGGAGGAAATGCCATCGCCCAAGCTTCATCAATAAATTTGAGTGAAGGTGCAATAATCGCCACTTCTGCTAGTAATCAAGCTCAAGGAGGAAATGCCATCGTCGAAGCAACATCTTTGAATTTAAGTGAAGGTGCACAAATCGCAACTTTTGCCAGTGGTGAAGCTCAAGGAGGAAATGCCATCGCCCAAGCAACATCTTTGAATTTAACCGGTGTAAACACACAAATCGCAACTAGTGCTAGCGAACAAGGTGAAGCAGGAGATGTGATGGTAATGGAAACTTCCGAAGTGAAATTAAGTGAAGGCGCACTAATCAGAACTTCTGTTTTTGATGAAGCCGAAGCAGGAGATGTAATAGTTAAAGCAGATTCCATAGAACTGATCGGGACATTTTCGGATGGTATGCAATTAAGCCCTAGTGCTTTTTCCACTGAGGCTACAAGTACAAGGGATAGCGGTAATATAACAGTTGAAACTAGGCAACTAAGTATTAAAGATGGAGCAAATATCACCGCTTCCACAGGCAATGAAGGTAATGCAGGTAATATAGAAATCAAAGGGTCAGATATACAACTTGAGGGTACAGCAACAAATGGTGAAGATCCCAGTGGAATTTTTGCCGCAGTCAGAGAGGGAGTCGAAAATCCTGGTAATGCTGGAACTATAACAATTGAAACTAACGGACTGACTCTGAAAGCAGGAGCGCAAATAAACAGTGTCGCCCGTGGAGATAGCGAGGCCGGAAGTGTAAATATTAACGCTTCAGATTTTATTACATTCACCGGAATCTCACCCACAACAACATTAGAAGAAGGTGGCAGTGGAATCTTTGCTACCGCTGAAGATGAAGGTAATGCTACCTCTGGAGAAATAAATCTGACTACCCCACTGTTAACAGTAGAAGAAGGTGGTAGAATTTCAGCCACTAACACCATTACTAATGGAGAAGGTTCGGGAAATTTGACCTTAAATGTTGACAATTTGGTCATCCGTGATGGGGGAACTGTTGAAACTCGAACTTTTGGTACAGCTACAGGTGGTGATTTAACCATTAATGCCAAGGATTCTGTAGAAGTTTCAGGTATTGGTCAATTTGACAATAGTGCTGGCAGTTTTGAGAGAAATAGCAACATATCAGTGAGCAGCGAAGGTAGTGGTAGAGGAGGCAACTTAGAAATTACGGCTTTGAGAATCAAATTAGATAATCAAGGCGAAATCATTAGTGAAAGCCAAGCCAATGCTGACGCGGGTAATATTACCTTAAAAAATCTCAATGAATCATTATTCTTGCGTCGTGGAAGTCGGATTTCTAGTACTGCGGGTACTGAGAATGCTCCCGGCAATGGTGGTAATATTTCCATTGAATCTCCCGATGGTTTTATCTTTGCTGTCCCCTTGGAGAATAGTGACATTACAGCTAATGCCTTCACTGGCACGGGTGGTAGAGTAGACATTGAAGCTAGTGGTATCTACGGTATTGAATTTCGAGAACAAGAAAGCAACCCACGAGAAAACCAAACAAACGATATTACTGCTAGTTCGCAATTTGGTAATGATGGTACTGTAGAACTGGATACACCTGAAGTTGATCCCGAAAGTGGCTTAGTTGAGTTACCAACAATACCAGTTGACACCGAAGTAGCTCAAGGCTGCAACAGTCCAAATACCGCCCAAAGTAGTTTCGAGATCGCCGGGCGTGGTGGTTTGCCACCCAATCCCCAAGATGTTCTCACTCCCGGTACAGCACAAATAGATTGGGTATCTGTTAAACCCGGTAACAACAATCCTTCTGTGGCACCACTCACCAATAAACAAACTACCCGCAGGAACAAACGTATTGTTGAAGCCACAGGTGCGATATTAAATGCTAAAGGACAAATAGTACTTACAGCCAATCCATCCACCGTTACTTCTGATAATACTTCCAGACAAAATCTTATTTCTTGTCAAAATAAATAAACCAAAATTACGGGGTGAGGTTAGTTAGTGGTTAGTGGTTAGTAGTTAGTGGTTAGTAGTTAGTAGTTAGTGGTTAGATGTTAGTGGTTAGTGGTTAGTAGTTAGTGGGTTCTTGATAACTGATAATTGATAATTGATAGAGGTTAGTTAGTGGTTAGTAGTTAGTGGGTACTTGATAACTGATAATTGAGAATTGATAATTGAAATTATATTTTTAATTCAAAAAATGCCGATCGCAGCTAAAGTTACTTATACTTTTGCAATGTCCTTCTTGCTTATGTTGTTCAGCAGCCTGAAAACAAAACCCAGCAGGGCGCAGACAGTAGATAACATAGAACAAATCCAAAATTCTCCCTCATTACCTTCTCTTCCGCCACCCCAGGATGTTCAACCACCTTCTGAGCCTCAGCGAGGAGCACCTACTCTACAGCAACTTCCTCCTCCATCGGAATTACTCAAGCCTTTACAACCAACTCTTCCATCAGATGAACAATTTCCCGCGATTGAGCAAATCTTTGTTGTCAAGCGATTTGAAATTACTGGTAACACCGTATTTAGTGAGGAAAAGTTAACTCAAGAATTAGCTGAATTTACCAACAAGCCGATTAATTTTGAAAAATTATTAGAAGCTCGTTCCAAAATTGAACAACTTTATATTGACAAGGGATACATTACTTCTGGAGCTTATATACCCGAACAAACTCTCACTGAGGGTGTTGTCAAAATTGAAGTTGTTGAAGGTACATTAGAAGATATCCGCATAAGTGGACTCCGGCGACTTAAACCAAGTTATATCCGCAGCCGTATAGCTAATCGATCCTCGAGGGCTTTAAATCAAAAAGACTTGCTTGAAGCACTCGAATTATTACAAATCAATCCTTTAATTCAAAAATTGCAGGCTAAATTGATTCGGGGTTCGTTTCCTGGTGCTAATGTCCTAGCTATCGAAGTAACGGAAGCAGATTCATTCAATACACAAATAATACTAGATAATAGTAGTTCTCCCAGCGTTGGTACAGTAAGGCGACAGGTACAAGTTAACGAAGCCAACTTATTAGGACTTGGAGATGGTATATCTTTAGCTTACAGCAATACTGACGGCAGTAACACCATAGATGCCACCTACAGCTTGCCTCTTAATTCACGTAATGGCACTCTCACCTTCAGCTATGGTAATACATCAGCCGATATCATTGAAGATATTTTCAATCCACTAGATATTGAATCAGCTTCCCAGAATTACCAACTCACATTCCGTCAGCCCCTATTGCAAACCCCCAAGGAAGAATTTGCCCTGGGAATAACAGCTTCTCGTAGAAATAGCGATATTTCCTCCGCCGTGTTGGATGAAGAAGATATTCCCCTTTTTCTACTTTCACCAGGGGCTGATGAAGAAGGGCACACCAGAGTATCTGCATTACGGTTTTTTCAGGAATGGATTTCTCGCGGGAGCCAACAAGCGATCGCAGTTCGTTCTCAATTTAGCTTGGGAACAGGTGCATTTAATGCCACAGTTAATAGTACTGCACCTGATAGCCGCTTTTTCGCTTGGCGAGGACAAGCCCAATGGCTGCGTTTGTTAGCCCCCGATAGTTTACTGTTAATTCGTGGCGACGTGCAACTAGCCTCTACAACGCTTTTAGCCTCAGAACAATTCAGTTTAGGTGGTATAAACAGTGTCCGGGGGTATCGTCAAAATTATCTACTAAGAGATAATGGTGCTCTAGCTTCTGTTGAATTGCGTCTACCGATTCTACGAGTGTCTGAATGGGATGGAATTCTGCAAGTTACCCCATTTGTAGATATTGGCACTGCTTGGAATAATTCTTCAAGTAGAAATGAAAATGATACTGATACCTTAGCTGCCGTTGGTTTCGGTTTACGTTGGTCCCAAGGTAATAATTTGACTGCTGCTATTGAGTGGGGTATTCCTTTAGTTTCTGTTGATAATCAAACCGATACATTACAAGAAAATGGAGTATATTTTACTTTACAATATAATTTGTTTTAAGTTTAAAAGATTATTAATTATTCTCTCAATTATATGATTAAATAAGTCGGCACAAATAATCCCAACTATATTACAGAATGTAAACAGACTTCTCTTCGAGAGGCGGCTTCCCATCTACAAATCCTTGTTACTACTCACCATTCACTATTCCCTATTCCCTTATCCGGCATTACTATTTTCAATGCTAACCTACTTACTAAAAAAAATCTTTACAAAGGCAGAGAAGACAGAGTAAACAAAGAGATATAGATAATTTGACAGGAGTAGAGAATAGAATTGCGATATTAAATTATAATTAGAGTGAATAGATTTTATGAAATTGTTAAAACGTTTTGTACTAGCATTATTCTCTACATTTATTTGCGTATACTTGTCCTATATTTTAGATTCATCTAATTACTTAACAGTAGCCCTTGTCAAATCTCAAATATTACCGTCTTCTGTTTCGTCCAGAATACTTGCTGTTAGTCCGAACAAAAGTTCTAGTTGGTTACAACAAAGCCAAGAACTTTATCAAGCAGAACAGTACCATCGGGCTGTAAAGCTTTTAAAGCAAGCAATTATTGAATTTAAAAATAATAATGATAAGTTAAACGAAGCAATAGCTTGGAGTAACCTTTCACTTGCTTACCAGCAATTAGGAGAATGGGAACAAGCACAAGAAGCTGTTAAACAAAGTATTCGACTATTGCAAAATCTAGAAAATTCCGCACAAGTCGCCGCGAGGGCATTAGATGTTCGAGGAGGTTTAGAATTAGCACGGGGACAAACTGAAGCAGCCTTAGGCACTTGGCAAGAAGCAGCTAAAATTTATCAACAGTTAGATGATACGCCTGCACTAATACAAAATCGGATTAATCAAGCCCAAGCAATGCAAAATTTAGGAAATTATTTGCAAGCAAGGGATACCCTAGACTCAGTACAAGAAATTCTCGAAAAACAACCAAATTCTTCTCTTAAAGCTCAAGGATGGCTTCGATACGGAAATGTTTTACAAGCTTTGGGTGATTTGAGTCAGTCAGAGGAGATTTTAAACAAAAGTTTAGAATTTGCAAGGTCAGTAAAAGATGTAAACATTGGAAGTAATGCTTTACTTAGTTTAGGTAATATAGCCCTGACTCAAACATATACACAACTGAGTTTGGATAACTCCAAAGGTGCCAAGAAATACGCGACAGCAGCAATTGAATACTATCAACAAGCGGCGAAAACTGCATCAACAATTCCTACCATAGGTGTTCAAGCTCAATTAAATCAATTAAGGTTATTAGTAGAGATAGAAGAAAATGAAGGGAAATTTACCAGAGCCAAAGCATTATTACCCGAAATACAGTCTCAGATAGATAACTTACCTCCTTCTCGTACTGCTGTTAACATCCGTATTAATTTTGCCCAGAGCCTGAGCAAAATGATAACATCCAATGTGAAGGTAGAAGACATTGCTCAGATGCTGGCACAAGCCGTACAAATGGCTCAAAATTTAAAAGACGAACGAAGCGAATCTTATGCTTTGGGTAGTCTGGGCAAACTGTACGAACAAACCGGACAATTATCTGCAGCCCAAACCCTTGCACAACAAGCTTTGGTGAAAGCCGAGTCCATTGATGCTCGAGATATTGCATATCAATGGCATTGGCTCCGGGGAAGAATACTTGAACAGCAATCAAATATCCCAGAAGCAACAACAGCTTACAGTAGAGCTTATAACGCCCTTAACTCCCTCCGCCAAGATTTTGCTGGGATTAATCCCGACGTGCAGTTTTCTTTCCGCGAAAGTGTAGAACCAGTATATAGAAAGTACGTTGATTTACTGTTGAAATCTAGGGAAAATACCGATGGGAAACCAGAAACTTTGGTTAAAGCCCGTGAAGTAATCGAATCTCTCCAATTAGCAGAATTAAATAACTTCTTTCGTTCGCCGTGCATACAACCAAAAATAAGGATTGACGAATTGCTAGACCAGCAAAAATCCACAGCTGTTATTTATCCAATTATTTTAGATCGTCGATTAGAAATTATCACCAGGCTAGCAGGAGAAAATCAAATTTATCGCACAACTAAACCAATATCAAAAGATGAATTAGAAAATAATGTAGAAAAATTACAGGAATATTTGTTTGATGCCAGTCGGGGGTTTCAAGTTAGGCAGAAATCACAAGAGTTGTATGAATGGTTGATCGAAGATATTGAACCAACTTTAGAAAGTAACAATATAACAAGCCTAGTCTTTGTATTAGATGGTTCTTTGCGGAGTATCCCAATGGCTGTTCTTTACGACAAGCAAGAGCAGAAATATTTGATACAAAAGTATGCGATCGCTTTAAGCCCTAGCTTGCAACTTGTCGAACCCAAACCTTTAAAAACCGTGAAGTTAAATGCTTTAGTTGCCGGAATCGAGACAGAACAAACCATTGAAGGTAGCTCCTATCCCGAACTCCCAAATGTGCGACAGGAGTTAAAACAAGTCAAGTCTGAAGTTAAAGAAAGTGAAGAACTCTTAAATCAAGAGTTGACTAAAGCCAATCTGCTTTCCGAAATTCAATCAAATCCTTTTTCTGTAGTTCATATTGCAACTCACGGGCAGTTTAGTTCCGATCCCAAAGAAACATATATTACACTTTGGGGGGAGAAACTTAAAGTTGAAGAGTTAGATAGTTTACTACTAGCCAGGAGTAAAAACCGATCCACAGCCATTGAATTACTCGTGCTGAGTGCCTGTCAAACAGCTCGCGGAGACAAACGTGCAACTTTGGGATTAGCTGGAGTAGCAGTAAGGGCTGGCGCACGAAGCACCATAGCAACATTGTGGCCGGTAGATGATGAATCAACTAGCAACTTTATGGGTGAATTATACCGAGAGTTGGATAATGGAGTTACGAATGGATTCACTAAAGCCGAAGCATTGCAACGCGCTCAAATAGCCATTTTGAAACAAGAAGATCGTCCATACTTCTGGGCACCTTATGTTCTGATCGGAAATTGGTTGTAAAGGGATCCCATGAAAAAGTCTTGAAAAAACTCATTTACCCAGGAATGGTTTGTAGTAGCGCTTCAGCGCCTCCGATAAGAGGCGCTGAAGCGCTACTACGAGCCTTATCCAAGTAATTATTCAAATGCTATCGGACATGATATAAAACCCTCGATAAATCGCGTTCTAAGTAAAAATGCTATAATTGACTAAAAAGCGATACAACAATTTGGTAAGTGCCTAAAAAGTTGTTTCAGCACTTGTTTGTAATATCTGTACAAACAGGGAATGAGTTAACTAATCTCCATCGGAAATGAGCAAGTCTAGAAAAAAAAGCTCTAATAAATTAAAGCGAGATTCATTAAACGCTAATGATTATAGAGGTTTTAGCCAAAATCCTCCTCAACTGAAATTATGGATGAGTCAAGGTGAGAAACAATTAGATATTGGAAATTATCTTCATGCGATCGCGTTGTTTGATAAAGTTATTGAAGTTAATTCTAATTACTGGGAAGTTTGGTACAACCGGGGTGTTGCGCTTGATAATTTGGGAGAATTAGAAGAAGCGCTGGTATCTTATAACAAAGCAATTGAAATCGAACCTAACTTCTACCTAGCTTGGAACAACCAGGGTAATGTACTGCATGAGTTGGGAAAATTAGAACAAGCACTGGCATCTTATAACAAGGCAATTGAAATTAGACCTCAATTCTATGGCGCTTGGTACAACCAGGGTAATGTACTTAATCAATTGGGGAAATCAGAACAAGCACTAGCATCTTATAACAAAGCGCTTGAAATTAAACCTGACTTCTACCTAGGTTGGTATAACTACGGTAATAAACTTCATGAATTGGGAAGATTTGAGCAAGCACTAGCATCTTATAACAAAGTACTTGAAATAAAACCTCAATACTATGAAGCATGGTAAAACCGAGGTATTGCACTTGCTGATTTAGGAAGATTTGAGCAAGCACTAGCATCTTATAGCAAAGTACTTGAAATAAAACCTCAATACTATGAAGCGTGGTACCAGCGAGGTTTTGAACTTGATCGATTGGGAAGATTTGAGCAAGCACTAGCATCTTATAACAAAGTACTTGAAATAAAACCTCAATACTACCAAGCTTTGAGTAAGCGGGGTATAGCGCTGCGTGAGTAGAGAAAATTTGAGAAAGCATTAGAATCTTATGACAAAGCAATTGAAATTCAACCTGAATTATAAGAAGCTTTGAATAACAAAGGTCTTCTACTTAATAGATTGGGAAGATTTGAGAAAGCACTAGCATCTTATAAAAAAGCAATTGAAATTGAACCTGAATCCTATGAAGCTTTAAATAACCAAGGCGAAGTGCTTATTAAAATGGGAAGATTAGAGCAAGCATTAGCATCTTATGACAAAGCACTCGAAATTCAACCCAACTTGGATCTAATTTTTTACAACCGGGGTACTGCGCTATGTATGTTGGGAAGATTTGAGGAAGCACTAGCATCTTATGACAAAGCAATTGAAATTCAACCCAACTTCTACCAAGTTTTGAGCAACCGGGGTATTGTACTTGATAGTTTGGGAAGATTTGAAGAAGCAATAGCATCTTGTAATAAAGCAATTGAAATTCAACCTGACTACTACCAAGCTTGGAATAACAGAGGTGTTGCAGCGGGTTATTCAGTTAGTTACGATCCCTTATTAGCTTCCCAAAGCACAATCGCCAAACAAAACCCCGAACTCAACAAACGTGGTTATGAAGGAAAATTAGTAACCTACCACGAAGGCTTAAAACATTGTCTCCAACAAATACACCCACAAGGTTGGGGAAAACTACACCAAGCAATCGGTAATGCTCACTATTCCCAAGCAAGAAAAGTTTCTCATCCCCGCGACTACTGGAAACAAGCAGCTAACAGCTACAACCAAGCATTAAAAACTCTCACCGCTACAGATTTCCCCGAATTACATTTAGAAGTTTTACAAGATTTAATTCCCGTCAGATTCGATTTAGGAGATATCGCCAAAGCAACCGAACTCCAACGTCAAGGTACTGATTTATTACGAGATTTGTTAAATAAATCTCAAAGTTCAGCTAAAAAGCAACAGTTAAATTCAAAATTCGCAGGTTTTCAACAGTTTACCGTTGATTTAGCGGTACAGTCAGGAAATTTAGTACAAGCCCTCGAATGTGCGGAAGCGGGGAAAAATGCTTGTTTATCTTGGATTTTAGGTGATGAAAGTGAGGTTTCACCCACTTGGGAAGAGATGAAACAACTAGTTAAAAACTATAGCGCTATAGTTTATTGGCATCTCAGCCCCGCAGCGTTACATACTTTTATTCTCAAACCTGATTCTCCATTACCCATTTCCGACAATAAATGTAGAGACGTTGCAGTGCAACGTCTCCACAAATTTGAAAACTGGGTGAAAGATTGGAACGAAAAATACGCTAATTATCGTAAAGGTAAAGATGATAATTCCAGAGATGAAATCAAAGATTGGCGCAATAACTTACCAGAATTACTTGAAGAATTAGCGAAAATTCTCGATATCCCTACCATTGTTTCTCAAATTACAAATAATTCAATCCAAAATCTAAAATCTAAAATTTAATATTAAAGATTAGTTGATCACCGAGATTTACACCGCTTCCCCCTCCACGCATTATTCCCCGATAATTTCACAATTACCTATCTACCCAGCGCCAAAATTGCTTTAAATCAATCAAAACTTCCCAAATGGAATCATACATATAATGACTCCACAGTCAAGTTCCTCAGTGTAGAATATCCCTCCAGCAGTGGACTTGATTTACTCGAATTTGCGGAAGTCGAATCTGAGGTTATTACTCGAATGTTCCCCAACTGCAGGCGCATTCCTTCAGAAGAAGCAACTCAAAATGCAGTAGAATCAGCTTTACCAAATAACTACAACATCTTTCACTTTACCGGACATGGGGAATACAATTTTCATAATCCAGCTTCATCGGATTTAAAGTTAGCAGAAAAAGACAAAATAACTCTGGAAAATATCTGCAAATTTGACCTTAGTAGTTACCAATTAGTGACACTTGCAGCTTGTGAAACCGCCATTACCGGGAATAACACCATCACCTCGGAATATGTGGGGCTTACTAGCGGTTTTATCGGGTGTGGTGTTTCTCATGTCGTCAGCACCCTTTGGACTGTTGAGTCGGCTGCTAGCGCTTTGGTAATGATAGAGTTTTACCAAGGATTGCAACAAGGAAAAACCGAAGCTGTGGCTTTAAGGGAAGCAACTAATTGGCTACGAAATATTACGGTAGATGAATTAGCAAAATGGTATACAGAGCAAATTGCTAAACTACCAGAAAATCAAAGTATCATACGCCGTTTTTTACAAAGTGAAGCAACAAATCTGACAAATAAACTTAAAATTAGCAAAACACCATACAGTCATCCTTACTACTGGGCAGCTTTTACAATTACTGGTAATCTATGATGGTAAAACCTTTAGAAGCATTAGAACTCAAAGCCTTTATTTTAGGATTATCCCAGCTTGATGCGACCATACCTGAGAATATCAGAATGCAGGTAAATCAAATTAATATTCCTGTCGATATTTACAAGCTTTACGATATTGCCAACAGTTATCCCCCATTGTCAGCATCTTACACAAAAATATTGAATTGTTCCCATGCGATCGCCAAATATCGCAGTAAAGGTTTAGATTCAATTCCTCAATTCAAACCAGAAGAAGAAAATACCGAAATTGATAACTTTGTCACAGAATATATGTCGGAGCTAGTTGAATTTGAGTCAAAAGTTGATAATAATAAACTGATTGAAATAGCTCGCAAAGTATTGAAAGCTGTTAACCCAGTTCAAGCAGCTAAAAATGTTAAATAAACTCACATCTTGCACCAATGTCATTAAGCCCTAATACACGCCTTGTAAGCCGGAGGCGCATCGAACAGAGAAATCAATCTTGGCTGCATATACAAAGTACGTTAAAACCCACTAAAACCCTTGGAAAGTCTGATTTATCAGACTTTGTGTATAAGAGAGGAGAATTTATTCTAAGGCGGGTGCCCTCGAATAGTGCAAGATGTTAAATAAATTAGACTTTATCAAAATATATAGCGGTTTTCAGTTAAGTGCAATAAACGAAACTACCCCCTTCCCCTCTCCTTAATAGGTCGAGGGGTGCCGGTCGGGCGGGCGTAGTTACCTGTTGTATTCTACTCAGTTGAAATTCGCTATATTCAAAATATAAGTAGCTTGAACTATGACAGATCAAAATAGCTTAATCTATCCCACAATTGATTTATTCCTCTATGACTTGAAAGCAGGTTTAGGTCAAGATGAAAAAATTGATTCAAACCGCAAGCAATTTTGGCTAAAAATATATTCTAATAGTCAGTTGAACAAAAAATTACTGGAAAAATTACAACAAGCTGAAGATAATTATAACTACGTTGAATTACTTGGTTCTCAAAAAATAAAACCTTTTCAAAAAAAGCTAGATGGCTACTATTATCCAGTACAGTTAGGAGACACTTACGCATTACAGGTAGATTGTACAGCTAACTATATTGATGATTATAAATCTCAGCCTCAAACAATTGATTGCTTACAGAAAGTACAGCACGAAATCCTTTCCCACATCAATAATAAAAAACCTAAACTCGGTCAAAGCTGGTTAATTTGGGGTCAATTACCAACAGCAACTCAAGACATCGAAAAAACTGCAAAAGAATGTTACTCTCAATTAGAATTACCATCTAAAAGAGATTGGAAAACAGATTTAAAAGGGGTATTTTTAGGCGGTACTGTATTTGAATTATGGCGACTACCTCCAAACTTTCCCGAAAGTGATGGTTATCATGTTATAATATGTATCTTCCCGCACAATCTCGACATAAAAAAGATTCAAGAAATCAACCGAAAACTTTATCCCCAATTATTAAGATTATTTCACTACCGTCATAAAATTATTTGGGCTTACGGTCAAAGTCGCCAATACAAACAAAATTTACAGCAAGGAGCGAAATCAATCCAAGAAATAGTAGTTGATTTAAACGAGCTAAATAAACCTAAAATTAATATTAATGAATTACAGCAAATATTAGCTAAAACTCCAGATATTTTCTTAAAATATACAAATAATCTCATCTACCTTGATGACCAACGGCGAACAATAAAAGTTAATATTGATAATTACAATAAACGCTCGCAGTTACTCAAAGAATTAGATATTAATAGCAATTGGAACTTTTTACCAGAATTTAGCGAATTTGCAACAGAAAAATTTTTAGCTCAAATCGAGTCAGAATATGCTAACTTCGGCTCTCGATTAGCATTGATGGAAAACACCGTTAAAACAATTCAGGGAATCATCGATCTCGAAAAAGCCAAAAGTCAACGTTCCCTCGATATTACTATTGCCCTTGCAGGTATCGGATTTGCTATGAGTGGGTTAACCGCGACTGCAATCTCTGCCAAACAACCTCCAATTACATCCTACAAAGACTTATCCTTCATAACTACACCAGTCTTTGTCTGGAGTTTGATATTTAGCGCCCCTTTTTTAGTTGCTTTAATATGTCGCTTAATTCGCCGCCGCTCTGCCTAAAACTGCAATGGCAATACGTATATAGACTCTCGTCATCATTGTCGCTGATTTAAATTTCGCAATTTTCGGCCTAAGAAACTGAAAAGAAAATAAAAATAAGCTTAATAAATTATTAAAAATTATTTTCTTGTTACATCCTCGCACTTAAACATGATAACGTTTATTACTCGTTGCAATTTGAGCCTTTTACCTCTTTTTGCAACAAAAACTTGCTACAACATCATTAACCGTGTCGTAGTCAAGTTCTCGTATGTGCGCGAGTTAAAATGTTAACTATGTCTTCTCAACCTACAATTCAAAGTATATATACCGATGGCGCTTGTACCGGCAATCCCGGCCCCGGCGGTTGGGGTGTTGTTGTTTATTTCGACGATGGTTCAATTCACGAACTTGGTGATGCATCTACACAAACTACAAACAACAGAATGGAAATGCAAGCCGCGATCGCTGCTTTGAAATTTCTGGAATCCTCCAGACAAAGCAAACCCATCACCCTTTACACTGACAGCGAATATCTCATAAATTGCGTCACGAAATGGGTAAAAGGATGGAAACGCAAAGGTTGGAAAAAATCCGACGGAAAACCCGTACTCAACCAAGATTTATTGCAAATTCTGGACAATCTCAACAATCAGCAAATTAAATGGCAACACGTTCGCGGTCACGCGGGTAACATAGGAAACGAACGTTGCGATCAAATCGCCCGTACTTTTGCTACAGGGAAAATACCATCACTAAAGCAAATGCTGGACATAAATATTAGTGATGTAAATTTAGAACAAAAAGCCTCGGTTGGGGTATCATCTACATCTAACTCCCACATTCAGCCAACAATAATTAACAAAAAGATACATAATAGTAGTCTTAAGTCGGAAACAAACAATACAAATACTATGGAATCATCTAGCGCTTCTGCTACTTTGCAAAACGAAGATCTACCACGTGAAACAAGAGTCTCGCAACTCCGCAGTTTAGTTGAAACTCTTCGCATTGCTGACGAAATCGCCGCAAAAGGCTACTTAATCACAAGTTCCGAACTAGCGGACTTAATGAACGTCCACGCTAGTGCAGTAACTAGTCGTGGAGACCAATGGCGCTGGAGAAACTGGATAGTTTCACGAGTACGACGCGAAGGTAATCAAATCCTTTGGGAACTCGAACGCGCCGATAAAATTGACGATGGAGAAGGAGAGTAAGAGCTCACGGAGCTCACGGAGTTAAGAGTTAAGAGCTCACGGAGCTCACGGAGCTCACGGAGCTCACGGGGTTGGGAGTTAATAATTTCAATTTTCTCCCCATCCCCCCATCCCCCCATCCCCCCATCCCCTTGTCCCTCAACCATACTCTCGTCCTCGCCATTCTCTCGGAGTACGGAAGGCAGACAGAAAAATTCGCAAAACCGCTAAGGGGTCTGCTATTGGTGAAAACCAAAATAACCAGCCCCCTTTGCTTTGTTTAAAATCGTATGAGGGTGCTATTGCTAATAGCTTCATTTAACGAATTAGAAATAAAATTAGGTTCAGCGATAGGAGAAGAAGAAGGGGCGAAGGGGAGAGGGG
>JBHJJJ010000260.1:0-4437 GCA_050042755.1 Rivularia sp. (in: cyanobacteria) | reverse complement strand
TCCTCAATTGTTTGCCGAGCTTAAAGGTATAGATGACGCGATTGAAGCTCTAGAAACTCAACTCACAGAAAAACAATCTCAGCTTAAAAAAACTCGCGGAGGATACATACAGCAGATTTCATATAAATGAGGTACACATATATTCTTTATAAGGCAGGGAGCAGGGGGCAGGGGGCAGGGGGAATGTAGCTCATCTACTTGCAAAACGCTGTAACTCGTCTTTCCGAGCAGAAAGAAGAGTTAGAAAAAGCTAAAATCAAAGCCAAAATCCATGCAGAGCGCATAAATCAATTAGCAGCACAACTTGCAACAGAAATAAACAGTCTCAAAACCTGTGCCGATAATTTAACTCCACTTTATTGGCAACTGTATTACAAACCGTTCATTACTGGATTTAAAACTATCTCCGTTCCTCATGTTCGCTCCGATGGGGAAGTTTGGACGATTGTTAACCGTATTGTATGAATTATCCCAATCAGTAAATACCATTTCTATCTTTTGGTTTAGTTAGTTGAAAACTTGACCGATTTTTATCTTACCTAAGACATATTTTATGTTACAAATCTCAACGGTAACTACAGCTACCGTTGAGATTTTAATTAATGAAACTTTATATAAAGCATAGAAATATCAAATAATGTAATTATTTATTACGTTCATTTGATTTTATAGGAGTAAATTCTGTTTACAAAACTATATAATGCTTAATATAATGTAAATATATTCAAAAATGTAAACGAATTGTCAGTAATGAGCGAATTTCCCTGGCTAACTTCTATAATTTCGTTGCCTCTAGTGGCTGCACTCTTCATTCCCTTCCTGCCCGATAAAGAAGGTAAAACCGTTCGTTGGTACGGTTTGAGTGTGGCGATCGCGGATTTAACGTTAATGATTTATGCCTTCTCGAACAGTTACGATTTTCAGAGCGCATCATTCCAACTAGTTGAAAAGTACGCTTGGGTACCGCAGTTGGGTTTAAATTGGTCTGTAGCAGTTGACGGCTTGTCAATGCCTTTAATTTTGCTAACAGGCTTAATAAATACTTTGGCGATTTTCGCGGCTTGGAAAGTTACAAATAAGCCGCGTTTGTTTTATGCTTTGATGCTGGTGATGTATAGCGCTCAGATTGGCGTGTTTGTCGCTCAAGATTTATTAATGTTCTTCTTAATGTGGGAAATTGAGTTGGTACCGGTGTACTTACTAATTTCTATTTGGGGAGGGCCAAAACGTCGTTATGCGGCAACTAAATTTATTATTTATACAGCAGCAGCTTCGATATTTATCTTAGTAGCATCTTTTGCGATGGCATTTTCTGGAGATACCGTGACTTTTGACATGGCATCCTTGGGAATGAAGCAATATCCCAAAACATTTGAAATGCTTGTTTATGGAGCTTTCTTGATTGCCTTTGGCGTAAAGTTGCCAATTTTCCCTCTACATACTTGGTTACCAGATGCTCACGGTGAAGCTTCTGCACCAGGTTCAATGATTTTGGCTGGCGTGCTATTAAAAATGGGTGGTTATGCATTAATCCGCATCAACATGGAAATGCTGCCCAACGCTCACGTTAACTTTGCTCCCGTATTAATAATTTTGGGTGTAGTTAATATTATTTACGGTGCTTGCTGTGCCTTTGCACAAACCAATTTGAAGCGTCGTTTGGCTTACTCTTCTATCGCTCACATGGGTATGGTGCTAATTGGAATCGCTTCTTACACCGAGATTGGTATGAGTGGTGCCGTACTGCAAATGATTTCCCACGGTTTAATTGCAGCAGCATTATTCTTCCTTTCCGGCGTAACTTACGAGCGCAGCCACACCTTAGCAATGGATAAGATGGGCGGAATGGCGAAAGTAATGCCAAGAACCTTTGCTCTGTATACTGCTGGTGCAATGGCTTCCTTAGCGCTACCAGGAATGAGCGGTTTTGTTGGTGAATTGATGGTATTCCTTGGTATTGCGAGCAGCGATGTTTACAGTTCCAGCTTTAAAGTTGTAGTTGTGTTGCTCAGTGCCGTAGGCGTAATTTTGACCCCGATTTATTTACTATCCCTTTTGAGACAAGTATTTTACGGCAAGCAGAATGAAGAATTACATCTGGATACAATAGTACCTGATGTAAAACCCCGCGAACTTTTCATTACCGCTTGTTTACTACTTCCAATTATAGGTATCGGTTTGTATCCGAAATTGGCAACACAGACTTATGATGTGAAGACGCAAGAATTAGCTGCACGGGTACGTGAAGCGCTGCCAGTAGTGGCATCCGAACAACCATCAAGTTTGTATTCACAAATTTTTACCGCACCAACATTAGCAGATTCAAAAGTTGCTGATTTGGTTAATATTGCTGAGTAGTTAAGTACGAAATTCCGGGCTGGTGCTATTAAATAGTTGTAGAAAGATTTGGTGGGGGTGACTTTTGCGTCACCCCCATTAATTTTGGTTAGTTGTTCGTAGTAGCGCTTCAGCACATCCGATAAGTTGTAGGGTGTGTGACGCGCTCGATCAATTATCTACCTGGTTATAAATTAATCAATCGCGTCACGCACCATCTGCCAGTTCGTAGTAGCATCCGATAAGAGGTGCTGAAGCGCTACTACGAACCTATTTTTTAATTCCACTCACCCTGCAAAGTAAAAGCCGCCCAATAATAAGGATTCCGCCAATTTGGATTAGCCCATAACTTTCGCTGTGCAGCCCTTAATGCTTGAGTCGGATTTTTATTTTCCTGCAACATCTGCTTATAAAACTCTTGCATCAGTACTGATGTACACTTGTCATCAACCTGCCACAATGACAGAGCAACTCTTGACGCACCTGCATACATGAGACCCCTTGTCAATCCGACTAAACCTTCACCACTCACGTTTTTACCAAGTCCAGTTTCGCTAGCGCTTAATACGATTAATTCTGCTGGATAATCTTGTTCAAATAAATCTGCTAAACGTTAATATCCCGGTATTTGTTGGCCATTTTTATTAACCAAAGATAAAACAATTCCTGATAATTCCGGTTGTTCGGGATTAACGAAACCATGAGTAGCAAAGTGTAAAATTTGGAATTAATTGAGATTTTTACTTGTTGCCCAATTATAATTAGCGTCAAAGCTAAATGCTCGAAGGCTGATAGAGTTAGAAACAAGTTTTAATATAGCTTGTGCTTCTATTTTTGTATTTGGTAATTGACTCCAACCTCGACGGTTAAGACTTTTTGCGGAGCGTATAAGAGCAGAACGTTCTAATTCAATATCAATATCGTAACTTGAGGATTTACCTGTAATTCGTTCGTCGTTGGATCTAAAGAATGGCGATTTTTTCCCGTTGGATTGCAATAGTTGATGCTGAAGGTAAATTCACAATTTCGTGATTGAGCATCAAAGGTTGAAAATTAGTATTGTTAATATTTACCCCTGGTTTGGGTTCGGGAATAAGCCCTCCTCTGTTATTCGCCGATGAGACATTACATGTAACGTCTCTACATTCATTGATATTTTTAGTTAAAATAGAATTTTTACTATTATTTGGATTGGGTAATGCTGCAAAAGGAATCTGTTGCAAAACACCATCAGCGACGATGACTAATCTTTTCCCAACTAACTTATCTTTTACAGGTGCAAGAATAATTTTGCTGAGTTTTTTTGCTGAATTAATCGATAAATTACGGTTTGCTAATCCACTGTGGAATTTTTTAGCTATTTTTTCAATTTCTTCACCAGGAGGTAATTCGTAGCTGGTAAGTGAAGTTGGTGTAACTATCCATAAATAACTATGTTCCTCTCCCAAGGAATATTGCAGTAAATCGGTGTCTTTATCTAACTGCTGTTGAATTTGGGGTAATTTTAGCGGCTCGGGGTTAGTTATTTTATCCCTTTCTGGATTTTGAGCGCGGATTTTGGCTTTAAGTTGTTTTTGACGATCAATAATATTTTGATTTTCGGCTTCGGTTTGTTTAATTGTGTCTTTCGGTGGTTGCTTTTGATTTATTAACTTAACCAGTATTTTTTCTTGAGCTTGACGTTTAAGCTGTAATTCTTTTTCTTGTGCGATGAATTTGGGGTCAATATTTTTGCTGAGTTTAGCGTTAGCTTGAGCTAATAATTCGATTAAACCACGAGCGCGGGAACGTTCGGAAATGTGTAGCGCTATAGAATCGTATCCTAAAGATGGGTTTTTCTTGTGTTGTTCCATCAGTAGGTTGATGTAGAATTTGTAGTAACCTTGGACTGTGGAGAAATAGGTGGTTTTTAAATCTTGGTTGGTGTAGGTGCCGCGTAATTCCTCGATTAGTGCGATAGGCAGGGCAAACGCCGAACTGTCATTAATTCGGCTATATTGTCAATAAAGTCTGAAATACTCCCATTATTCATTACTTCTTACTTCTTACTCATTACTTCTTACTCATTACTTCTTACTCCTTACTCAGCCTATACTCTAA
>JBHJJJ010000259.1:0-16471 GCA_050042755.1 Rivularia sp. (in: cyanobacteria) | reverse complement strand
CCCTCTTCCCCCTCTTCCCCCTCTACCCCCTCTTCCCCCTCACTCAACGCCGAATAAATCCTCCCCAACAAACCCAGCCGTATTCTTAGCCGACTCCAAAATCGTCATCAATCCACTACCAGGATGCACCGCTCCACCAACCCAATAAAGTTTATCAACATATTCCGAACGAATCGGAGGACGAAATGGCCCGAGTTGCAACCAATTATGACTGAGATTGAAAACAGCCCCTAAATACACCGAAAAATCATTCTGCCAATTATCAGCCGTGTAACAAGTCTCCGTGACAATATGCTGCTCTACCCCATCAAACCCTAAAAGCGGCAGACGACAAAAAAATAAATCTCGATAACTTTTAACTTTCTTCTCCCAATCAACACCATATCCAGTATGAGGAATCGGTACTAAAACATACAGAGTAGAATGTCCTTCCGGTGCATTACTCGAATCTACCGGAGTTGGATTACATACATAAAATGGAGGGTTGATTTCATCCAAAGCCGAATCATCGATAAAAGGGCGATCGCGTTTACGAATATGTTCTGATAGATAAAGTTGGTGATGGGGTAAATCATCGTAACGTCGATTAATTCCCAAGTACAACATAAATGTGGAACAGGAAAATTGTTTTTTATTAAAGTAGTTAGGGGTATATTTACCTCGTGCTGTTTGAGGGATTAAAGTTTGTACCGCACGAGCAAAATCAGCATTTACAACAACAGTATCCGCTTTTATGCGATCGCCATTTTCCAATTCCACCCCTGAAGCTCGATTATTCTCTACTAAAACTTGTTTTACTGGAGCATTCAAGTGAATTTTACCCCCCAAATCTTGGAATCCCCGCGCAATAGCTTGAGCCAAAGCGCGAAATCCTCCTTGGGGATGCCAAACACCAAATGCCATTTCAATATAAGGAATCAAGCTGAATACACTCGCACTCAAAGTCGGATGCATTCCTAAATATTTAGCTGGATAAGAGAGAGCATATACCAATCGCTCATCTCGAAAAGCATTCCAAAAGTGTTGGTAGAGCGTTTCCCAAGGGCGAAAGCGTAAGGCTGTACCTAGCTCGTTGAGTTGCATATACCCCAAAATAGAACGTGCGGGTTGACTAAGATAAGGTTCGTAACCCGCGTCATATTTCTTTGTTTCCTCGGCATACCAATTATCAAGAGCTTCAGGTAAATCGCTACGAAAGCCAGCTAATTGATGCTTTAATTTATCAAAATCCGTGGTCAGTTCTAATGTAGTATCATCCCAGAAGCGCAACTTAGTATAGGGTTCTAAACGAGTGAAGGGTATATACTCTTCTCGCTTTAACCCCGCACTAGCAAATAAATCATCGTAGAGATGGGGTAATTGTAAGATAGTTGGACCAGTATCGAAAGCATAAGCACCGTCTTCAAAACCCCGCATCCTTCCACCAACACGACTGGCAGACTCAAATATTTCTACGTGATAACCCTGACCTAATAATCGCAATCCTGTAGCTAATCCACCTGGACCCGCACCTACAATTATCACGCTTTTACTCACGATTGCTTCCCTCTTGGTTATTGATGGTTAATACAATACATTTTGGAAAACCTCACCCCTTCCCCTCTCCGATGCTTTGGAGAGTGGTTATATAAAATATTCGACAAAATAAATGTATGAGTCAATCATATAATAAATGAGTATCATTAGAGCATGAATTCACAATTGATAAATTTAATCGGAGCAGCAGCGATCGCAATTTCCGATAGCATCGAAAATGCAGCTTGCGAAACCACCGAGAATACAGCTTCTTTCCCCGCAGCATTAGTAATTATAGAGCGCTACCCTAAAATTACGGTAGACTTGCTCGCACAGTATTTACAGCTTTCTCAATCGGGAGCAGTTAGGTTAGTAGAGCGTCTGGTAAATCAAAAATTGGTGGAGCGTCATCAAGGAAACGATCGCCGTTTCGTTCACCTCCAAGTTACACAAGCAGGAAAAGCAATGGTTGAAGAAATTCAACAAGCTAAAGTAAAAGCGGTATCAAATTTACTGGAGCCATTAACCAAACAAGAGCAGCAACAACTACTAAATTTATTATCTAAAATAGCGGGACAATATAGTAATACAGAAATAGTAGAAGAATATATTTGTCGTTTTTGCGATATTAATCAATGTCCCCTGTCAATTTGTAAGGAAAGATTAGGGTTCGATGGCAGTGACGTACCTACACTTCTCTAACGAGTAAGTGTAGGCTTCTCAGTGACTCCTCTATGAGGACATAAACTGAGCTTGCAAGGCGTGCGTCCCACGCGCTTTGATGTTTATAGCCGCGTTCAAATCTCTGCACAAACTGGTATGACATACCGGACAGTTATGCCTTCTTTGAGATAACGGCTGTTTGACTTTGTGACCGCAACTAGAACATTCTTGAGAAGTACCGTTCGGGTTTACTTCTATCACTGATAAACCAGCATTTTCGGCTTTGTTTTTCAGTATTGATAAAAATTGACCCCATCCAGCATCATGAATCGACTTTGCCAACCGTGTTCTAGCAAGTCCTTTATATTCAATTTTTCAACAGCTATTACATCATATTTAGATAATAAAACTTTTGCTGTTTTGAATTGAAAATCCTTTCTGGTATTAGCAACCTTTAGATGCTTAATACCTAACTTTTTAATTGCCTTTTTTCTTCGGTTAGAACCTTTTTTTCTACGCGATACTTTACGTTGTGCTGACTTTAATTTTCTTTCAGCTTTACGCAAATGTTTTGGTGTCGCAATACGAGTATTATCGGAAGCTACATAAAAATCAATTAGCCCTACATCAATACCGACAATATTATCAGCGTTGAAATCAGACCTAATTGTTGGAACTTCTTTATTGTCAAGGCTTAAGGTAACGTAATAACCGTTCGCTTTCTTGGTAACTGATACGGTTTTTATAACAAACTCGTCAGGTATAGGGCGATGAACGATTACCTTTACATCACCAATTTTAGACAACGTAATTTTATTTCCAACAAAATGATGTTGCTTGAATTGAGGATAAGTAAAAGTTCTATATCTCCCCGCTCCTTGAAATCTAGGTCTACCAGATTTTTTACCATTACTATCACCTTTAAGCCAACGGTCAAAAGCTATCTCGACTTTTTTTGGTACTTCTTGTAATACTTGACTGTGGATTTCTTTGTACCAAGGACGGTCTAATTTAAGTTGCTTCAAAGAAGCTTGCTGGCTAAAACGGTTAGGTTTCTCTGCTAATTCCGGTAAGTGGCAAACAAGCGGACATCTATCAATAGAACAACGATTCTGCTCGTACCAATCAAACCTTTGAGCCAACTGATAATTATATTGGTAACGCAACTTTTCAAGCGTCCCATCAATAATCTTGCGTTGTTCTTTATTTGGTTTTAATCGATATTGATAGCTTGTCCGCATTACTAAACTCCTATTTGTTTTCGACCTACTAGTATAGTAGCATAAATGTACAGTCAATGACTAGTCATAATGGAAAAAAATAAAAGGTTTAGTATCCGTTTAAGTCTACGAAGACTAACCAAACTAAGAGAGTATTCAATCGCAGTGGATAAATCAATGACATCGCTTGTAGAAGATTGGATTGACTCGTTGGACTCCAAACCCGGTTAGTCTAACGACTCACTTCGTGAACGTAATTCATCCCAACACCTCCCTTGCGGGTAGGTGTGGGACTTCTTACGATTGAAAGTTAAATATGATGCGTAAAGACAGGGAATAACACATTCACTATTCACTATTCCCTATTCACTATCAAACCATCTTGAACGCGAATAATTCGTTTAGCTTTTTGTGCTACATCAGATTCATGAGTGACAAATACAATCGTGATATCTTGTGCATTTAATTGGGAGAACAATTGCATAATTTCGTGAGAAGTTTGTGTATCTAATGCACCTGTGGGTTCATCGGCTAAAATCAGAGCGGGATTATTAACTAAAGCACGAGCTATCGCCACTCTTTGTTGTTGCCCTCCGGAAAGTTGATTTGGACGGTTATTAATTCTATCAGCTAATCCAACTTCAATTAAAGCAGTTTCTGCTCGTTGACGACGTTGTTGTTTAGGAATATTGGCATAAACCATCGGTAGCATGACATTTTCTAAAGCTGTTGCACGGGGTAATAAGTTAAATTGTTGAAATACAAAACCAATTCTTTGATTGCGAATATAGGCTAGTTCATCATTAGAAAAAGTTGTTAAATTTCGACCTTCAAGGATATAATTACCTTCACTAGCACGGTCTAAACAACCCATAATATTCATTAATGTCGATTTACCAGAACCAGAAGCACCCATGATGGCGACATATTCCCCTTTTTCTATTGTGAGGTTAATACCTTGGAGTATGGGAATAGTTACTTCTGCTAATTGGTAAGTTTTGGTAATTGATTCCATTAAAATCATCTTTCGATTTTGGATTTTAGATTTTAGATTTTAGATTGGATCTGAAGCTTATAAATGTAAAAACCGCAGAGACATAGAGAACACAGAGGAAAGAAACTTTTCCTAATCGCTTCGTAATGCTGTTATTGGATCTAATTTTGATGCATTTCTGGCGGGAATTACACCAGCTATTAAACCTACTGCACTAGATAAACTAAAAGCAATTACAACTGATTCAGAGGAAATAATAAAGGGAAACTGAGCTATTGTTGCGGTGGCAAAAGCGACTACAATTCCCGTTCCAATACCTATTGCACCACCGACAGTAGAAATGACAACTGCTTCAACTAAAAATTGATTGAGAATTGCTGAATCAGTAGCTCCTAAAGCTTTACGAATACCAATTTCTCGGGTTCTTTCGACTACGGAAACTAACATAATATTGGCAATGCCAATTCCACCAACTACTAAAGAAATACCAGCAATTGATCCTATCATCATAGTTAATAAACCTAGAACAGTTGTTAAAGTTTCGAGAATATCGGCTGGGTTGGTGACTCGAAAATCATCATCATCGGGAGATTGGATATTGTGACGCGATCGCAATAAATTGGTAATCTGAAATTGGGCTGCTGCTAATTGTTCTTGACTGGCATATTTAACGTAAATACCATTGACAGAAATGCCAAAGAGTGAATTATTGCCGACGATTCTCGCTGACATGGTAGTTAAAGGAATATAAACCGCATCATCTCTATCCATTGGCCCTTGAGAACCTTTCGCTTCCATGATTCCAATTACTTGATAGATTTCTCCCTGAATGCGAATTTTTGTACCAATGGGGTTGACATTTTCGGGAAATAGTTTATTTTTTACCGTTGGAGCTACAACAACAACTTGTTGATTTCCATCTAATTCCTCTTGATTAAAATATCTACCGGTTTCGGGAAAGGTATTTCTTGTTTCTGGATAATTTAAATCTGTTCCATACACTGTAGTTGAAGCATTTTCCCCTTCATAGACAACTTGGGCTTTGCGTTGGAGATATCCAGAAACAACTTCTGCTGCTGGTACTTCGGTGGCGATCGCCTTTGCATCTTGCCATGTTAAAGTGCTACTAGAACCCAATGCTTGACTGACATTTCCACCTTTGGCTTCTCCTGCTAATACTTGTAAAACATCGGAACCTAATGATTTAATTTGTTCTTCTGTGGATTTTTGTACGCCTTGTCCAATTGAGGTAATACTTATTACAGAGCCAATGCCAATTATCATTCCTAACATGGTTAATCCCGTGCGTAGTTTATTACTCCACAGAGATTCCAACGCCATTGATAATATTTCAACAGTAGAAATCGAATTTTTATAATTATTTAATTGCATAAGTTTCTTAATAAGTGTTAGGAAAAGGGAATAGGGAATAGGGAATAGTGAGTTGTAGGGTGCTTGTAAACTGACTAATTTTTAACGTAATAATAAGACAATCAGTGTACGGCACCAACCGAGTCTTGTTAAACTTACTAATTACTCATAACTTATTACTTATTACTTATTACTCATTACTTATTACTAATTTCTCGGTGGAAATAAACCCCTTGGCGGAGATTTAGATTTGCTTGCATCTGGCATGGATAATAAGACTTTCTCATTTCCATTTAATCCTGATTTTACTTCAGTTTTATTGTTAACAACAACACCAGTTTTGATAGGTAAAAATATAGGTTTGCGATCGTCATTTAAAATATATACACCAGTTCCCTTAGATTCTCGTACAACTGCAATAGTTGGAACAACTAAAACATTATCTTTTTGACTGATTTCAAATTCAGCTTCTACATTCATACCCGAGCGTAAAAGACTTTTCTTCTCAGAAGTAATTTCAGCTTTCACTTCAAAGCTAGTCACATTTTGTTCGACGGTTGCTTCTGCGGCGATTTGCGATACTTTACCGATAAATATTTGATTTGGATAAGCATCTGTTTTGAGATTAATTTTTTGTCCAAGACTAATTTTTGCTAAATTAGATTCAGCAATATTCGCGACTAATTGATTATTTGTATTTAAAGATAAAATCGAAGCAGAAAGGCTAGAAGAAGTCGCACCACCAGTAGTATTTGGAGTTACAAAAGAACCTGGTTCAGAATATATCTTGGTAATCACACCATCAAAAGGAGCGCGAATTACTGTATCATTTATTTGAGCAATAATTGTTTGTAAAGAACCTCGTGCTGAATTAACTTCTGCAAGTGCTCGCGAGATATCTTCTTTTCTCGAACCAGCTTTACTCAAATTATAGGATTCTTGTAATTGTTTTACCTTTGCTTTTGATTGTTGAATATCTTCTTGACGGGAGCCTATTTGTAATAAATTTAAAGCTTGTTCGTTTTCTTTAACTTGAGCAAGAGCAGTTTCTCTATTGGTTTGATATGTAGTCAAATCTTGTCGAGAAATTGCACCAGCATTAAATAATCCCTGGTAACGTTTTAATTCTGCTTCTGCTTGGTTGAATGTAGCTTTGGCTCTATTTAATCTTGCTTGAGCTTGAGCAATATCCTGGGGACGATTTCCAGTAATTAATTTCCGCAAATTGGCTTCTGCTTCCTCTAATTGTGCTTTTGCTGTCGCAATTTCTTGAGGACGATTTCCTGCCTTTAATTTCTGTAAATTAGCTTGTGCAGATGCAATTCCTGCTTTAGCTTGAGTAAGTTGCCCCTGTAGATTTGAGTCATCCATATAGGCAATAATTTGTCCTTTTTTAACAAAATCACCTTCTTTAACTAATAAACTTTTAATTACACCTGCATTTTTAGGACTGATATTAATAGAACGTTCTGGTTCAATTTTACCATTAGCTGTAATTGTAATTTTTAAATCTTGTCTTTCAACTGGCTGTGTTGGTAATTGAATTCGTGCTTGTCGTGCTGGTAACAGTATAAAAAAACGAAATAAAGTCAAACCTATACCTATTAAAAGGAAAGTAATTAATAGCTTTGTGAACAAATTTTTTTTAACTTTTTTTGGAACATTAACAGTTATTTTAGTATCAGATTGAGATGTATTTGATACGTCCATTTTGATGATTAATTAGTTAATAATTGATATAGGAAAATACAGAGAGGAAATATTTCCAACTCTGTACTAGTATGACAGCGGAGCAATGTCTAAGGAAGGACATCAATGAACTAATGATTATTAACTGGGGAAATTAACTTAACCTCGAATATTACCAAATGGATTTCCTCCTCCTTGTCTTTGACGCAATTGCATTATCTTTTGCTTTTGTTCGTCAGTTAGAACATTAAATATCTCTTTGCGTTGCCATTCTTGAACTTTTTTTAGTTTCGTCTTATCTTCACTTGATAAGTCAAAAGATTCCATCGTTTCTTTGGGGTTGTTTCCAGCTTTTATAGCTGCTTTTAAATCATCTTGTTGTTCTGATGTCAAGATTTCACCCATGCGATTGCGAACTTCTTCACTAACATCTTTTAGTTTTTCTTTTTGATCGTCACTAAAGTCTATACCAGGTAGACTAGGGACACCATCTTGCATTTGTATATTTATATTTGGTCGATTAGATCGAAATTGCGCGTTGGAAACGCCTGCTGTTGTACCAAAAATTACAGTTGTAAGAAATAACGCAGAGATTAATTTTGCCTTCATTGATTGATTCTCCTATGAATCTGACTGATATTATCAATGGGTGGAAGACTGGCTTGAATTCCACGTTTCAATCTTATTCACTATGCTTGAATTACACATGGTACTAGCGCTCCAATTTATTCTGGTACTTTAGTCCTAGATAATTCCATCGGAAATAGTACCTCAGTCTCTGGAAATGAGACAAAAATCGTAATATCCTGAAATAATAATTTTGATAAGATATCGTCCAAGTAGACGATGAAAATCTTATGATTAAGCAATCGATTAAAACATCAATTTTTGATAAATTAAAGTCATTTAAAATATTATCCAATCACCCATTTCCTTTATTTTTATACTTAGAATGGATATTATTATCAATATGTATATTAATGGAATTTAGATTGGGCCATTTAGCCAAGGCACCATTCATGACTCTAAAATCAACCCCGAATCCAGCCTTAATACTGGCTATTGTTGTACTTATTGGAATAATGGGTTTAAAATTACCTAGAGGCAAAATATTATATAAAATTATCTACACATTCAGTGGCTTAATTTTAATGTTATTAGCAAATTTAGCACTTGGTAGAGGCATAGGCTTTGCTCCTCCTTTATTGCTGATTTTAGTTCTTCGTAGTTGTTTAGTATTTAAAATTCATGGAAGACTATTAGTTGCAGGTTTATCCTGGATATTTTTTATTTCCACAATAAATATAAATGCTCCCTTTCGTTTACCCAATACATTAAGAACTGTAAATTCGGAAGAGTTAAGAAATGCGGTTCTAAATTTACAATTGACAGCTGGAATATTATTTAGTTTTATATTATTATTTGTACTTTTATTAGTAAATGCAGTTATATCGGAGCGTCAAAGTAGAGAAAAATTAGTATTAGCTCACGAAAAATTAAGACAATATGCTTTGAGAATTGAAAACCAAGCTACTTTACAAGAAAGGAGTCGAATTGCGCGAGAGATTCATGATTCTATCGGACATTCTTTGACTGCACAAAGCATTCAACTCGAAAATTCTTTATTATTTATTGATTCAAATATAGACAAAGCGAAAGGTTTTTTAATACAAGCTAAAAAATTAGGTGCTAATGCTTTAAAAGAAGTTCGTTATTCTGTATCAGCTTTACGCTCAGATCCATTAAAAGGAAAAAATCTAGAGCTTGCAATTAAAGATTTATTCCAAGAATTTCAATGCCGTTTAGAAATAAAACCAGAATTATATTTACAAGTTCATCACACTTTATCGCCAGAGATAAACTTGGCTATTTATCGGATTACTCAGGAAGCTTTAACAAACATTTCCAAACATAGTGATGCGGATTTAGTCACAATTGAAATCAAAACAATTGATAATTCCTTGTATTTACAGATTCAAGATAATGGTATTGGCTTTTATCCTAACCAAAATACCACGGGTTTCGGACTTCAAAGTATGCGCGATCGTACTAATGCACTGGGTGGTAATTTTTATCTGAACAGCAAACCCCGAGAAGGTTGCAGTATAATGATATTTTTACCATTATCGGGGATAAATTAATGGTTCGTCTATTATTGGTGGATGACCAAGAAATTATTCGTCAAGGCATCAAAAGCTTGTTAGAGTCGCAATCTGATTTTGAAGTAGTAGGAATTGCCGGAAATGGTAAACAAGCAATATCTCAAGTAGAAGCTTTGCATCCAGATATGGTACTAATGGATGTACGAATGCCCATTATGGATGGTATTGCAGCAACAAAAGCAATAATAAAGCAATTTCCCAAAGTTAAAATTTTAATTTTGACAACTTTTGATGACGATGAATATATCTCTGAGGGAATGAAATATGGTGCAAAAGGTTATTTACTCAAAGATACACCATTAGAACCCCTAGCAAATGCAATTCGCTTAGTAAATGCTGGGCATACCCATTTGGGGCCAGGTTTATTCGAGAAAATTATAACTGGTACTCACGAAACAGCGACAGCAAAAAATCCTACTCCACCCCATGAGTTACAGGAAATTACCCCCAGAGAAAAAGAAGTTTTATGTTTAATCGCTAGCGGTGCAAGTAATCGGGAAATTGCCGAAAAGTTGTTTATCTCTGAAAGAACAGTTAAAAATCACGTCACGAGTATTTTAACTAGATTAAATCTAAGAGATAGAACTCAAGCGGCAATTTTTGCTAATTCATTTTGGCAGTTTTTAAATGATGAAGATATCTAATTTAAATATGATTTTATCCGATTTTATTTAAAAATTAATCGAGGAATTATTGGTGTTGAATGTTGTTAAATTATATCAGCATTTGTACTATAGTTAAACTTTTTTTGGGGAATAATTACAGCATTGTGTCTAAAAATAAGCAAGTAAAATTTTAATCATAATTCGATAAGACTGCTGTAAATCTTTTTTGACATTGCTTTCGTATAGCCTTATATTGGCATTTTATTTATTTCAATAACAGGCAAATTTGTCAGATGATTTACAAAGAAAGTAGTCTGAAAGAAGAAAAATGTTCGCTTTCCGAAAATGGAAATAAAAGTATTTCTACGGCGAAAATTTCGATTATTATTCCCACTCTTAACGAATCGAAGAATATTAAAGCTACCTTAGCTAGTACTCAAGAAAGTACGAATATAGAAGTTATTGTAGTCGATGGTGGTTCCCAGGATAATACAGTTGATATAGCAAAATCTGCCGGAGTCAAAGTTATCGCGGGTTATAAAAATCGCGCTAGTCAAATGAATGCAGGTGCGATGAATGCAACCGGTGATATTTTATTGTTTCTCCACGGCGATACACTTTTACCTGTTAATTTTGACGCGATGATTCGTAGGGCACTACAAAAGCCTAAAACAGTAGCAGGTGCCTTTGCTTTGCGAATCAATGCACCACAACCAGGTGTGCGATTGGTGGAATGGGGAGTAAAATGGCGTTCAAAATGGTTACAAATGCCTTATGGAGATCAAGGTATTTTTATTACCAAGGAACAATTTAAAAATATCAACGGTTTTCCTGAACTACCGATTATGGAAGACTTTGAATTTATACGTAATTTAAAAAAAATAGGTAAAATTACTTTTTTATCAGTACCAGTAATCACTTCACCGCGCCGCTGGCTGAAAAAAGGAGTATTGCAAACCACTTTAATAAATCAAATTATCATAATTGCTTACTTCATAGGAATTTCACCGCAAAGAATTCGTAGTTGGTATCGTGGGGAAAAAATTCATTGAGCATTAAGCTGGCTCTCATCTTAGTCATTTATGTTAATGGATAGAGACGAGTAATAAATATTTAGGAGTTGTCACAGGCTACGTCTGTGGGGGAATTGTGAGTTTTCACCTTTACCTTTAACCTTTAAACTTTGTAGTTGTTTGTCAAACAGTTTACAACAAACAAAGAGCTTTCTTAAAATTCCCATGAAAAACCAGTACAAACGCTTTCTCAAACCGATATTGATAGGTTGCGCCATCGCCATCCTAATTATTATTGGCAATCATTTTAACTTACAAGGACTTTTTAATAAATCTTTATTGTGGGTAAACAGTCTCGGTTGGTTAGCACCGATTGCATTCATAGTTATTTATAACATTGCCACATTACTATTTATTCCAGGTTCCTTGTTAACTTTAAAAGGAGGTTGTTTGTTTGGTTTATTATGGGGTTCTGTGTATGTGTTGATTGCTGCAACAATAGGTGCAACATTTGCTTTTTTGGTTGGACGTTATATATCGCGTAATTGGGTATGTAAACAAATAGGTAATAAACCTAAATTCAAAGCGATAGATAAAGCAGTTGCGAAAAAAGGATTTAAAATCGTTTTCTTGACTCGTTTATCACCTATCTTTCCGTTTAATTTGTTAAATTATGCCTTCGGAGTTACTCAAGTATCTTTAAAAGATTATATTCTAGGTTCTATCGGTATGATTCCTGGAACTGTAATGTATGTTTACATGGGTTCGATAGTAGGTCATATTGCCATGAATAACCCATCTATTCCAATGAATCGGGAAACACAATTCATTCAGTTACTGTTACAAGGAGTTGGATTAATTGCTACGGTTTTTGTAACGATTTACGTTGCTAAAGTTGCTAAAAAAGCATTAAAAGAAAGTATGAACAATTAAGGGTATTGGGCATGGTTTTGGAATTATTAATTAATTTATAACTCCTAACTCCTAACTCCTAACTCCTAACTCCTAACTCCTAACTATTAACAACTATCAACTATCAACTAACATGAATAAATTTTATCGATTAAGTCTGTTAACTTTGGCGGCATTTGGTATTGTAATCCTATTCAATACTAATCCAGCCTTAGCTCAAGAAAGTGCAAATGCACAAGGTTTTAATCCTCAAGAATGGCTAAAAAATGCTTTGGAATGGATTAATGACCAAGGTGCTGTAGGTGGAATTGCATTCATTTTACTTTATATTGTCGCTAGCGTTGCATTTCTACCGGGGTCTATTTTAACTTTGGGTGCGGGAGTAGTTTTCGGTGTCTTTCTAGGTTCTGTATACGTTTTTATTGGTGCAACAATTGGCGCGATCGCAGCTTTTTTAGTAGGGCGTTATTTAGCTAGAGGTTGGGTTGCTTCTAAAATTGCTGGAAATGAAAAATTCGCCGCAGTTGATAATGCTGTGGGTAGGGAAGGTTTAAAAATTGTTTTATTAACTAGACTTTCTCCGGTATTTCCATTCAACTTATTAAACTACGCCTATGGTGTAACTGGAGTTTCTTTGAAAGACTATATTCTAGGAACTATCGGCATCCTTCCGGGAACAGTTATGTATGTATATTAGGGATCTTTAGCTGGTAATATCGCCACAATTGGCACCGGAGATCAACCAAGCAATCTCGCCGTTATCTGGGCAATTCGTATTATCGGTTTTATCGCTACAGTCGCAGTTACTCTCTACGTTACCAAAGTTGCTAGAAAAGCTTTGGATGAAGCAACAAGTATCAGTGAACAATGAACAATGAACAATTATCAATGAACAATGAACAATGAACAATGAACAGTTATCAATTGTTTGATGTAACTATCAACTATCAACTAACAACTATCAATTAACAACTATCAACTAACTACTAACTACTATCAACTAAAATGTCAAATTCAGCCTTTGAAAGAGTAATTGTTCCCCCAATGGATGAGTACAATCAAAAATTGATTGCAAACTTACATCCTAATGATTGGAAAAATCCCGAACCTAGCGATTGTTATGATTTGGTGGTGATTGGTGCGGGTGCTGCAGGTTTGGTAACATCTGCCGGTGCTGCGGGGTTGGGTGTGGGTTTGAAGGTGGCTTTGATTGAAAAACATCTCATGGGTGGAGACTGCACTAATGTGGGTTGCGTACCTTCTAAATGCTTAATTCGCTCTGCTCGCGTTGTCGGTGAAATGTGGAATGCGAAAGAATACGGAATTAATGTTCCCCAAGAGATAGAAGTCGATTTTCCCGCTGTTATGGAACGAATGCGGCGATTAAGAGCGGATATCAGCCCTATTGATTCGGTTGAGCGCTTTACCAACATTGGTATGGATGTATTTTTAGGTACGGCAAGTTTTACCGGCGGCGATACTATTGAAGTTGCTTGTAAAACTCTTAAATTCAAGAAAGCTGTCATTGCTACGGGAGCAAGAGCAACACATCCCGAGATTCCTGGTATTAAAGAAGCTGGATACCTGACGAATGAAACCGTATTTTCCCTGACTCAATTACCCCGACGTTTGGCGATAATTGGTGGTGGTCCCATCGGTTGCGAATTAGCACAAGCTTTCAACCGTTTTGGTAGCGAGGTAACAATTTTACATCGCGGTTCCCATATTTTGAATAGAGAAGATAGCGACGCTGCTGAAATTGTGCAAAAGGTGTTGAAGCGTGAAAAAATCAACTTGGTGTTAAGTTCCAAAATAGAGCGCGTGGAAAGTACGCCGGAAGGCAAGAAAATCTACTACACCAGCAATGGTAAACCAGGTTCGATTATTGTAGATGAAATTTTGGTAGGTGCAGGAAGAACACCGAATGTTGACGGTTTGAATTTGTCAGTTGTTGGTGTAGATTATGACAATAACGGTGTGAAAGTAAATGATAATTTGGTAACTACAAATCCGAAGATTTTTGCCGCAGGGGAAATTTGCCTAGGTCGGAAGTTTACTCATATGGCCGATGCTACAGCGCGCATTGTAATTCAAAATGCTTTATTTGCTCCCTTTGGTTTAGGACGTAAAAAACTCAGCGATTTAGTTGTGCCTTGGGTAACATTTACTGACCCGGAAATTGCTCACGTAGGGATGTATGAAAATGAAGCGCGAGAAAAAGGTTTTGAAGTAAATACTATTAAGATAGACTACGAAGATGTGGATAGAGCAATTACCGACGGCGAAACCGAAGGCTTTGTTAAAGTTCACTTGAAGCAAGGTACCGATCAAATCTTGGGTGCCACTATAGTATCTACTCACGCAGGTGAATCGATTTCTGAGGTGACTACGGCAATTGTCAATGGAATCGGGATGAATAAATTAAGCGGTGTAATTCATCCTTATCCTACACAAGCCGAAGGGATTAAGAAAGCTGCTGATGCGTATAAGCGTACTAAATTGACAGATGGTACGAGGAAGCTTTTGGGATTTTTGAATAAGTTTTCTTAAGGTTTGTAGATGAGTTTTTAGTGCGGGCATATTGCCCGCTATTAGAAACATGAGGTTTATTTTAATTAAAAACAAATTTTAATTACCGAGTTCATTTATAGTTGTTTATATCTTTTAAATAAGGATTCAGCAAATCTAGAAGCTGTTGAGTTCGTTGCCGCACGCCTACATCATTTAAATGATATCTAGTGTCATAAAACATCGACTTATCATACATAAAATCTTCTGCTTCTCCTAATACAGGAATGCTTAATTCTTCATAAAAATACTTGATACTTTGAAAAAAGTGTTGTTGTTTTTGTTCTTGATAGACATCAAACCAGATAGTATTAGGCCATGTTGCTATGACTTTAATATTATTACTATTGCACCATGATATAAAATCTTTTATTGTCTGTAAGCCATTACTGTTATTATTGTAATTTGCTAAGTTTCTATCGGGTTTCAATTGAGTAAGATTATTCAAATGTTTATCATTTCTCTCAGATTTAAGATTACCAGTTTCATCTCCAAACTTATTAATATTTTTAGATTGATAAGGTGTTTTGATTGCTTTTGGAGGTTTAAACCTGTAACTGATTTTTTCTGCTATCTTGTTAAAAGATATGCCAGTCATAATTCTGATACTATGAAATATATCCATTGATATTAAATACTTTGGATCCTGTTCTAGTACGTAATTAACTAATACACTTCCAGGTATATTATTAGATGTATAATGAGCATATTCCAGAGGTAAAAGAACCGTATCCCCAGGTTTTACAAAAGAATGGGCTCGATTAAGTATATACTTAACACCAAGTCCAGCATGAGTAGCTCCATTCAGGCAAGAAACTTGTGTTTCTTCATGTATCATTTTACAACTGATACCAAATAAGGCATTTGAACCAGAAACTATAACTAACTTAGGTGTTTCTATCGTTTTCGCAATACTAGACTTAATTGTATATAATTCATGTATCCATAGAGACTGTCCTGAAGTTGCAATTCCTATTTGCAAGAAGACTATTGAAATGAAAACTATACACCAAAAAGATAAAGATAATATAATTGTTTGACAATATTTTTAGTAAGTCATTTGCTTAGAAATTAAAATATAAAAATTCACTTTCAGGTGCATCAAGAATCATTTTTAAAACAATCAAAATCAATGCACTAACTATCAGAGCATAAACATTACTTGGTTCCCATCGTATTGTTTTCCAAAAGTAGGTATTGTCAGTTAAAGATTTATTTGCCACGTTGTGATTTAGTACAGGATTATGACGTTCCATCCATTCCTGGGTATTCGGTGTAAACCAAGCAATTATTAATAAGAAAGGTATGAATAAAATAACATCTGTAGGTTTAGTTGCAATAATTGGCAACCATCCATTAGGTTGAATATTCAAATTTTGTAAAAATCCCAACTTACCTGATAATGCTTCACCGACAGATATCCCATTAAAACCAATCATTCCTTTAACAATCACAAAAGCAGCACCCATATTTTCTGCACGGAAGAAAACCCAACCAATTACAACAGCAATAAAGGTTAATAACCAACCACAACCTCTATCAAACCAATTGGTATTCTTCAAATCATGTCCCAAACGCTTACGAAGCGATCGCCATTGATGATTTATAATTAAATAGGTTCCATGTAAGCCACCCCAGAAAACAAAAGTCCAACCAGCACCATGCCATAATCCACCAAGAAGCATGGTAATTAGTAAATTTAAGTTGCGACGAATTTCACCTTTACGACTACCACCAAGAGGAATATAAAGATAGTCTC
>JBHJJJ010000258.1:0-6230 GCA_050042755.1 Rivularia sp. (in: cyanobacteria) | reverse complement strand
TCAACTAGAGGAAAATCAATTCTCTACAACTTCTAAATTAGAAGGAGAAGTCGTTTTAGCTGTAACTGACGTTTTTGAAGGTAATACCACAGACGGCAGTACCACTTTAGGTGCGAGAGCACGAATTAATTTCGTTTCCAGTTTTACAGGTAAAGATACTCTCTATACCCGCATCCAAAGTAATAATATTTCCGATGCCGAAGAAGCTCCTTTAGCCTTCGCTGGCGATGATGATGATACCAATGCTTACTTAGACGGCTTATGGTACAGTTTCCCCTTAACTAAATCAACCAACGTCATTGCGATCGCAAATGCAGGTGCAGCAGATGATGTGGTAGATACTGTCTACCAATTTGACGGTGATGGTACCGAAGGCGCTTTATCTAGCTTTGGTACTCGTAACCCCATCTATTATCAAATGGAAGGTTCTGGATTGGGAATTACCCAGGAATTAGGAGATAGCTTATCATTAAGTTTAGGCTATTTAGCGAGTACCAATAACGATCCTACCCCAGGAAAGGGTTTATTTAATGGCCCCTACGGTGCTTTAGCCCAACTTACTTTTGAACCTAGCAAGCGTTTTAAAGTTGGTTTAACCTACATCAATGCTCACAATCAAGAAGGTTTACAAGGTGTAGATACACAACAAAATCTTCCAAACTATGAGAGCGATTCTTATGGTGTTCAAGCAACCTTAGGTTTAGGTGATAACCTAGTACTAGGAGGCTGGGGAGGTTATACAAAAGCTCGTAACTTGAATGGAAGCGGAGATGCAGATATTTGGAACTGGGCTGTTACCTTGGGATTACCCGATTTCGGTAAGAAAGGTAATACTGCTGGGGTGATTTTTGGTATGACTCCTAAAGTTACAGATTCTAGCATTGCTGGTTTAGGTAAAGATGATGATACTTCCTATCATATCGAAGGATTCTATCAGCATAAAGTCAACGATAATATCAGCATTACTCCAGGAGTTATTTGGGTAACAGCACCTGATAACAACAGTAACAATGATGATGCGGTAATTGGTACTCTCAGAACTACCTTTACTTTCTAATATAGTTCATTCAGCAGAATTATAATTCTTTACTGAATCAATCAGAACTTTCGTTTAACCACAAATTGATTTGTAGAGACGCGATACCCTTGCGTCTCTACATTTGTAATTTAGTCACGCGAATCTAAATAATAGCAAGACATTCTTCTAAATTACCTCTGATTTTTTCTGCATCTAAATCTCTACCGATGAAAACCAGTTGATTGGATGGAATTGTAGTCCATTCACCCCTCTGAAAATTACAACGCTTACCGCTAAGTTGAAAAATGTGTCGTAGTTGACTTCCTTGATACCAGATAATTCCTTTTCCTCGAAATACCGTTTGCGGTAAATATTCGTCCAAAAATCTACTAAATTTCTCAACAACTAAAGGTTTATCGCTGTGGAAGGAAACAGACATAAAATTATCTTCTTCTAACTGATTCATAGAAGATGTTTCAATATTATGTTGTAGAGACGAAAATGAAAGAGTTTTAAAATTATATCTATCCACATCTAAAATCAAAGGTAAAGATACTTTTCCATATTCAGAAAGAATAATTCTAGCACCAACTTTAACTGACTTAATAAATTCTTCGATTTCTTGAAGTTTTACTGACGATACTAAATCTATTTTATTCAATAAAATAATATCACCGTAAATAACTTGATCCATAGCTATTTTACTTTCAAAATAATTAGAATTAAAGTTTTCTGCATCAACAACTGTTAAAATCGAATCTAAACGAGTAACATCCCTCAAAGAACTGCTCCTAAAAGTCATCATTAAAGGTATGGGTTCGGCTAAACCCGTAGTTTCGATAATAATGTAATCGATATCCTTACTTTCTACAACTTTATTAACAGCATCAATTAAACTTGCATTAATCGTACAACAAATACAACCATTACTTAGTAGCATCATGTCTCTATCGATAGATACAAGAAGCTGACTATCAATATTAATATCCCCAAATTCATTCACCAGAACAGCTACTTTTAAATTCTGGCGGTTACTCAAGATATGATTTAATAAAGTAGTTTTACCACTTCCGAGAAAACCTGTAATTATTGTCACAGGTGTTTTTTTTTAGGAAAAATTAATCTTTGGATCATATCTTGCACCTCGATAAACAACCCAGTTGAGACAGGATTTATTATTAATATAATAAGAGATGATATCGTGTGCGATTAAATACCTATTATATCTCTGAGGGCTGAGTAATGAGTAATGTGTAATGGGTAATGTGTAATGGGTAATGGGTAATGGGTAATGGGTAATAGATAATAAGGAATTATAATCTTAATCAAATAGAAATATCAATTTACCTTCCTAGTAACTGTTTGGTGATATTAAACCAAATATTATGGGGGTTTAGATGCAGTTTTGTGAGACTACTGTAAAAGTTATAATCGCAAGACTCGCCCTTCACAAGGAGATAGCAAATAAATGCTTCGCCATTTTTTCAGCAAAACCCCCATAGCTTGGCGACAATTAATGAAAGATAAAACTCGTCTGGGAATTGCTGTAGCTGGTATTGCTTTTGCCAATATTCTCATTTTTGCCCAAATGTGATTTGAAGCTTCATTATTTAGTAGTTCAACTGCACCACATAGAATCTTGAATGCCGATTTAGTCATAGTTAATCGTCATTTTGAATCTTTGTATTCAGTCAAAACCTTTTCGAGGCGACGGTTACATCAGGCTTTAGGTTTTGAAGGAGTTGAATCTGTTAGTCCTTTATACATCGGTTTGGGCAATTGGAAGAATCCACAAACCCTCCACACCCAAACTATTTTGGTTTTTGGTACCGATCCACGTACCATAGCATTTAAGTTCCCCCAAATTAATCAAAATATTTATCAATTGCAAAAGCCAGATACGGTATTATTTGACCAAACATCATTGCCAGCATTTGGTCCTATAGAAACTTTATTTAAACAACAATCAATTGTAGAAACCGAACTCAATGGTATTAAAGTTCGAGTTGGTGGTTTATTTAGTCTGGGTACATCCTTTGCAGCATATGGCAATTTAATTACCAGCGATACAACATTTTTAAATTTATTTCCTAATACTTTTATTTCTGAAATTCAACTTGGCTTAGTAAAGCTAAAAAGTAATGCCGATATCAAGCAAGTTAGGGAAAATTTAGAAACTAGTTTACCAAACGACGTAATGATTTTCACCGCCTCTGCCTTTGAAGATGCAGAAAAAGCTTATTGGGCAAAAGCTACACCCATTGGTTTTATATTTGGTTTAGGCGTAATTGTTTCCTTTATTGTCGGGATTATGGTGGTGTATCAAATTATGTATTCCGATGTCGTCAACCATCTACCGCAATACGCCACCCTCAAAGCAATGGGATATCGAGATCGCTATTTAATCGGAGTGCTGGTACAAGAATCATTAGTGTTAGCTGTATTAGGCTATATACCAGGTTTTGCGTTATCTTTGGGACTCTATAAACTCGCAGCTAATTCCACCATGTTACCTATTTTTATGACTTCTCAAAGAAGTATCGCAGTATTCTTGTTAACAGTAATAATGTGCTTGATTTCCGGTACAACAGCAATCAGAAAATTACAATCCGCCGATCCTGCTGATATATTTTAAATCTGATGTTGCATAAAGTATTGTAAAAAGCACAATATTCGTCTAAGTTTGCTTTGTTGAGGAGTATCAAAAACTTATGGCAATAAAAAATCTACTTACAGCCGGTGGGATAGTAATGATACCGCTGCTGTTTTTTTCGGTATTAGTAGGGGCGCTAATTATCGAACGCATTCAGTTTTGGGTGAAAATAAATAGTCGTCAAAAACGCGTAGTACAAGACATACTCAAACTTTATCGTCGCGATAACATCGTTGGCGCTTTAGACAAACTCAAGCAAAATACCGATTTACCAATTGCCCGGATATTTTTAGCAGCTTTAGAATTAGAAGAAGCAAACCCAGAAGAATTTCGCCTAGCATTAGAAAGCGAAGCACAAGCCGAGATACCTTTACTCAAACGCTTTCAAAATATTTTTGATACAGTTATTTCTCTTTCACCCTTACTCGGGCTTTTAGGAACCGTTTTAGGATTAATTACTTCTTTCGCTTCACTCAACCTCGGCAACCTTGGAGGCACTCAAACAACCAATGTTACAGGTGGAATCAGCGAAGCATTAGTTTCTACAGCCGCAGGATTAATAGTTGCTATTTTTACATTATTATTCGCAAACACATTCCGGGGATTATACCAGCGACAAATCGCATTAATTCAAGAATATGGCGGACAATTAGAATTACTTTACCGTCGTCATTACGAACGTGGAATCAATTATAAAGTAATAGGTAAGCGGTAATAGGCAAGAAGTTTAATATCTCTATGCTATATGTTAATAGTTGTGATAAATAACTCCTCACACAAGACTCCCAACACAAGACTCCTCACACTAGACTCCCAACTCCCAACACAAGACTCCCAACACAAGACTCCCAACTCACCACTCACCACTCACTCCCAACACAAGACTCTTTATCCCCAATTCTTAATTCAATTATGAAACTACCAGAAGAACCAGATATACCAGCACAAATTAATATCGTACCGATGATTGATGTAATATTCGCCATTTTGGCATTTTTTATCATGTCATCGTTATTCTTGACCAAATTAGAAGGATTACCAGTAAATTTACCCAAGGCATCTTCCGCACAACAGCAACAAGCAACCGAACCAATCGCCGTCACAATAGACGAATTAGGTACGATTAGTTTGAATCGACAACCTATTACCCTTGATAATTTAGAAACAAAAATCACAAATTTAGTCGGAGCAAATCAACAACGTTTGGTAATAGTTAATGCAGATGAAAAAGTCAATCACGGAAAAGTCGTAGCCGTCATGGAAAGAGAAGAGCAATACCTGGAGTCAGATTAGCGATCGCCACTCAAAAGCCATCTTGAATTCCCAACTAAATTATTAGTTATGGGCAAAAAATCTTTTCTGACAATTGAACAAATATAAAAGATAGTAATTTCTTAAGAGAGGATACAAAAATGACTATTTGGGTAAATGAGCAAATAGATCCGTCTGGGTTAATTTATGCTTGTATTGCCTGCTGTAACGAATCTCAAGCAAAAGATTGCCATGAGTCTTTCAAAAATAACTTAAGCAAAGTACAGTTGGCAGCCGGTTGGATAGCACGAATCAGAACCGTAGAATCTTGGGATGAAGTTCCAGTCAATTCTTTGAAACTAAATTAATAGACAATGAACCAATTGAGATAGGGTAGTCCAAGCCAATGAACAATTATCAATTTTTTATGATTCATTGATAATTGTTCATTGATAATTGTTCATTGAGAATATGCCTGCTCCTAAAGAATATGGCTAAAAAAGGCAAACAAGTGATAATTAGTGATGATATTACACCGAATTATAGTTACTATTTATAATAAGGAATAAAATTTGGAAAAATCCCATCCAAATAGTGAGCTATCCCAAAATTTTCTCTTCCAAACAAGACTACAAAATCAACTTAGTTAGTGAAAGGGGAGAAGAAATTCAAATTTCAATTCATTCCCCGACTCGGTATATCTGTGATAACAGCGAACGGATATTACCAGATTGGAAAAACAAATTAGAAATGTCAGTGGCGATTGTTTTACAACAATCTCAGTTTCCACTTACAGAAAGTTCCCCCCGAATAGAAAACGAAAAACAACGCTTGCGAGCAAAATTTATGAGGTTTGCTTGTGATGTAGCATTTAATTTACGAGATAAAAACTATCTTACAGACTTGATAGATCCCCGCAGCGGCTATCCATTGCTATCCCGCCCTGGACAAATTCCCCATGACGATACAGCAGTTGTCAAAGCCATACTCAAATACCCAATGATTTGCAACAAATGCCGCGTATTAATTCATCCCAAATGGGGTACGGCAGTTTATCCAAGTATTATAATCTCAGCAGCTCCCCAAATCATTATCGCTTACACCTTTGATCGCATCGCCATCTTACACGGTTGGGAAGAAATCAGTTAACAATTATCAACGATCAATGATCAATGATCAATTATCAATTATCAATTGTTTATTGGTCACTGCTAATTCGCAACCACTGAATACTCCGCGAGTTCCTAAATCCTAACTCCGCGAGTTCTCCCCATCCCCCCATCTGTAAAACTAACCCTTCTTCGGCTT
>JBHJJJ010000257.1:0-8118 GCA_050042755.1 Rivularia sp. (in: cyanobacteria) | reverse complement strand
AAGTATGTGTGAAAAAAACTCTGTGTCCCTCTGTCTTGAAAAGTTGCTCATGGGGGAGCACCCCTTAACCGCACTTTTCGCTGCGTTTACCTTGGCGTAACTTTGCGTTAAAAAATATATAATTCCGATGCAGACGGATTTTATATTATACCAAATATTTATAAAGATGCGCTTAATTTAGTCCACGCAGGTGGGCTTCGTAACTGTAGCTCCAGCCTTTTAGGCTGAGAGCGATTTAGCGCAGCCTCATACAGAATTGGTATTACTATATACTCCCCTAACCGCTTATGGATTACCTATAAAATTTCTCCCCCTCTAGGGCGTGTTTTCAAATCCTAATCGCTCTTAGAGCCAATTTCCTAGTAAAACAAAAGGTGCCCAAAAATATGGTTCTGCTTGAACCTTCAATAATTCTTGTTGAGCATTTTGTAGTGCTTGGGCTTTGTTTACTCCGGGTTTTTTTAACTGACTGTAAAATTCTCTCATCAAATCTGCGGTTGATTCATCATCTACCGCCCATAATGTTGCTAATGTCGAACGCGCTCCTGCTTGTACCGCAACTCCAGCTAATCCCAGAGCAGCGCGTTTGTCTCCTTGAGCAGTTTGGCAAGCACTTAAAACTAGTAACTCTATATTATTAGATCTATTTGAGCCCCTTGTTCGCAATAGTTGATCGAATTCGTTTACATTTAGCAACTTACCCCAAGTTAATATAAATGTTTGTTCTGGATCGGAACTAAATTGCCCGTGAGTTGCCAGATGAACTACAGAATAGTTGGTAGATTTTAATCGTTTTTGCATGCTATCCTGGGTGAATTTGTCATTCAATAATGTTGTACTTTTAGGTACTTGTGATTGAATTTCTTCCAATTCATCTTTTACGAATTCTAATCGAGGAAAAGTTATTTTATCGACAGTATGTTCTTCAACTACTCCCGCAGTTAAGGTTTTTAGTCTTATATCTTTTAATGATTTGGGATCTACTAATTGTAAACCTGGTGCCAATGATATGGCATATTTTTGTATCAAATATTTACTGCTTTTCTCGTCATAAAGAACACCCATCGGTATATTTTGTAATTCACTATCTAGGACAAAAACTAAATTTTTGATTCCTTTTAATTCTGTTTCTAAAGGTTGAATTAACCAATCATATAATTTTTGAGAATTTTCTATGGCTCTCGATTGTCGAGTCACATCTTTTAAATCACTTGTTAATTGCTCTACAGTTTCTTCGATTATTTGTTTAGATTCTGAGATCTTGTAGAGACGTAATCTTTTTTGATTGGGTAGCTTGAGAATAATATTTAGATTATCTCTCAGCATTATTGCATAAATTACTGCTGATTTGTTGTCTTTTTTATCTACTAAGAAATCAATATCTGCTAGAGCCTTTAAACAGGAGGAACGAAAAAAGTTTTCTAGTTCTGCTTCTTGCAAAGCTTCAATAAGCTTCCGTGCTTTTACCAGTTTTTTTGATTCGTTCCCTAGTTCTTTATTTAAAGACGTATTATTAGAAGATTGCAAAAGTAAATCAATAAATTGCCGATAAACTGGCTCTACACTTTCTCGGAATGAAAATTGAATATCGGGATTAACTGCTACTAAATTTTCTCGTAAGGTTTCGAGGGTATCAACTGCTCCTGAATAGTATAATCCTGAATTTTCTACATCTCCAAGCTTTTTGTACAAGCGCCCCATTTGCCATTTCCACTGATAAGATATATCTGAAGCGCTAATATTATCAGCTATAACTAAAGCTTTCTTTGTTAGTTTTAGGGCATCATCGAATTGTTGGTTTTCGTAGTACAATTTCCCTAAAGTGCCAAGAGCATAAGATTCGGCTCGTTTGTCTTCTAATTGTCGTGCTTCTTTTAGAGCAGTAGTTAAAATTTTGATTGCATCTTGCTTGTTTTTAACTTCAGGCTGGATTAAGCTGCGAGCAAAGTTAATTTTTGCATTAACTGTTACTCGCGTCACCGGTAATTTACTTTCATTAATTAGTGATTTGATTTTATTTGACAAAATCGATACATTGCCCAATTCCTTGTTTTTTACAACTAATCTTAGTTGATTTAATTGAGCTTGCAAGCGGATAATGGGTTCAGATGTTGTAGTTTCTGCCTTTCGGTAATACCCTAAAGCTTCTTTTGCTTTCTTCAGAGAGTCTTCTGTTTTGTCTAGACTGAATAATACTTCGCTCTGAGCCTGTGCTGTGTTTCCCAGACTGAATAATGCTTCGCTGGCATCTTTTTCTAAAGATAAATCTTTTGCGATACGATAACTTTCCAGTAAGCTTTTTTCAGCATTTTTTAAATCGCCAACTATTTGCAAAACATTACCAAGTTTACGCAATCCAACTGCTTTTAATCGGGGATCTTTTTCTTCTTCGAGGTTTTTTTCGACTTCCGTTAAAATTTTCTTGGATTGACGAAAACGCCCCAAAGCCTGTGAAGATTGTGCGGAGTTAATACGACTGCGATTGAATGCAGCATCTAAACCCAACTTTTGATAAATCTCAGCGGCTCGATCCCAACTAGTTGATGCTGCACTTGGCTTCCCCTGCATAAATAGCATCCGTGCTTGCACTTCTAAGACTTGTGCAAATATTTGAGATGTTTCTGAGGAATTCTCTAAATTATTTAATATATCTAGACTGTTATTAATAACTGTTTCCGCTTTTTCCCACAAACTAAGCTGTTGATAAGCTAAAGAAAGATTACTCAGGGCTATTACTTGTTGCAAATTTTGACCGTTGTTTTGATAGCGGTTAGCTGCTTGTTGTAAAACTTTCACCGCTTCGGAAAACTGTCCTAAATCGTATAGTTGTTTCCCATATTCGATTAAATTGCGTTTATTCTCACTCTGACTTGTAGAATATTGTAAGCCCCGAATCTGGGGTACTTTAGCAACAACTGGGAATGTTACCGTACAAGCAAATGCGATTATCAGCGCTAGCAAAGGTTTATTTGTAAAAACCTTAAGCAAGCGCCGAAGAAAAGATGAACTATGCAATTTTTTCATGTTATTTCCTTTCAATTAGCTAAAACACTTTATAATTCAAAATTTTCGTTTACCGTGAGTTCTTCGCAATTTATTTGAATGCTAAATTGTTTTCCAGGCTCGCCTTTAAAAGGTTTTAACTGGATAAAATTATCTTGAAGTCTAGAATTAACTTCTTGAAGTTTTTTACCCCCTTTTGATAGCAAAAGTAATTGGATATTTTCGGAGATAAATTTTTCTCTATTGGTCGGGTATAGCTGTATTAAAACATTTATTTTATCTTGGTTTTCGGGCAATACATTTACTAACAACGCCACTTTTTGATGACCTAATTGAATGCCTAAATCTATTATTTTTGCTCTTTTGGTACCTTCTGCAATATTCCGGGTACTAAAAGCTAAATTTAATTCTGGACTCGAAAGAGAATCTATCGCTTGCCAACCTACATCAACTAATCCCTGTAACCATTCACTTAACTTAGTTCTAGTTGAATTGACAATTTCTGATGGATTTACGCTAACCACTTGACTTTCAACTTGGGGTAGAGGAAACTCTGATGGTTGCAAATAATGATTGTAGAATAGTAAGTGATTTGGTTCAATATCAAATAAAGATAGCGGTATTTGAAAACAACCATCACGTATTGGTAATTTTAAATTATCCCGCATTTCAATTAATTGGTTGTAGGATAAAAAGCCTCTAATCGTAACTTCTTGTTCTTCTTCGGATACCTCAAGCACTACATAAAAATGAGCAGTCATTTCTGGTTGTTCAACAACATTTTGTGGTATTCTCACTGTCTCATCAAGTAAATGTTCGGTGGCGATAGTACAACATTTAAACTCACCAGCATTGAGATTACCCCCAGTTTCGATAAAAGTAGTGTCTCTAGTCACTAATCGACTGGGCAAATGGCTGTGTAACCATTGTTCAAAGGCAAGCATCCCTAATGTATTTAGATAGGTTTGCCAAGAATCTCTGGGGTTGCTGCTGCTAGCCCCAGAGGTTATTCGTTTGGCTAACAATAAATTTTCGGGTTCGAGCCAGATAACTTCTGGTAACAAAAGTCTGAAATCTTTGGAGTTAAGGGAATTAGACATGATTTTACCTTATAGTTAAAGGTAAATAGAATTCGGTTGACATAACCTATGCACTTAGATGCTGAAAATAAGATCAAAAGTCTTATTTTCTCTAGCTTTGAGGTTTTACCAATGATTGCGCCGTTACCGCTGTGCTGCACTAGTAGTTTACAACCAAGAGAAGGAAGGTGGAATAAGCAGGTTTCATATAGGAATCCGGTTTGATTTTTGGAAGGCGCAGCGTGGCGAAGCCATAATTATTTGGGTTGCTCCCGGCAAGAGGCAAAAGGCAAGAGGCAAAAGGATTGTAGGATATTAGGGTGTACCAATAAGCGTTTCAATTTTCAATTAGGATTCCTATAGCTTTGTGGCGGTTATTTCTTCTATTTCTTGCAGTTGCTCTGTTTCAATTTTCTTCTTCCCAGAATAATCCCGCAACAATCCCATTAATGCTGGAACTACTGTGGGTGTAAGAATGGTGGAAAATGCTAAACCTCCCGTCAACACAATTCCTAATCCTTGATAAAGTTCAGCACCTTTCCCGGGTACGATCGCTAATGGTAACATTCCTAAGACGCTTGTTCCTGCTGACATGAAAATTGGTCGCAATCTATCTTTTACTGCTAAATACAAGGAATCATCGTAGCTTTTACCTTCCTGTTGCAGTTGTAATGACCTATCTACTAGTAAAATGGCGTTGTTAACTACTACTCCGGTAAGAATTACAAATCCCAATCCGGTAATCATATCTAAGGGAACTACTACACCAGGGATTGAATTAGCGAGAATTAAACTTAATAAAGCTCCCGATATTCCCATGGGTACTGTTGCCATAATTAAAAGGGGGAAGGAAAAGGAACGATATAAGGCAACTAGGAGTAAATAAGTAATTAACAAGGATAAAACAAAGGTTGAACCCAATTGCATTAATGTTTCTGATAGCACGTCGGCGGAGCCTGCTAATTCAGCGCGGAAACCTGTTGGTAATGCTTGTCGTAAGGGTTCTAAAATTTGTTGTTCGGTAAGTTCGATCAATTCACCCAAAGGTGCTTCCCGAGCTACTCTAACGGTAAGAGTAATTGAACGTTCTAAGTCTACATGATTAATTGCATCTGGTCCAGAGGCTTCTATAACTTGTGCGACATCGGCGAGTTGTACTTGTCTGCCGTTACCAATATTTAACGGTAATTGTCGTAATTGTGCTGGTGTTTCAACTGAAGTATTTTGCAATTCTACAGTCACATCAAGCTCTCGTTTGCCATCTGTAAATTCGGAAGCTCGTAAACCTCCCAAAGCAGCTTCGACAATTGAACCTAATTCTGCTTCTGAAAGTCCGACTTCTGCTAATCTGACTCTATTGGGGATAACTTGTAATTCTGGCGCTCCGGTGACAAAATTAGAACGGACGTTTTGTACTCCACTAAGTCCTCGTAATTGCTGCATTAACTGCTGTTGCAATCGATTTAACTCTTCTAAATCTTGTCCAACAAGGTTTATTTCACATTCTTTACCAGGATTGCGGAAAATTGAAACCCGTCGGGGAACTAAGAAACGATATCCAGGGAAGTTACCACCTACCTTCCGCATTCTATCTACAATTTCATCGAGTTTATTACCAGTTGATTCTTCCGGTTTTACAAATGCGGCGATCGCTCTTAATCCGTTACGATGAACGTAGAGACTGCGCATGATTTCTGGTTGTTCGCTGACGAAATCTCTAGGCCCTTGAGAAAGTTTAATGGCTTCGGGAATACTTGTACCGGGAAAAGGTTCTGATAGCCATAATATCAAGTTGCGGTTTCCTTCGGGGAGATAATCTGCTGGGGGTAGTAGTTGAAAACTGATAAATAATAATGTGATGGGAATTGATAGTACTATCAAACGTCGGAATTTACGTCCTACTCCTATTGACCAACTTACCGTAGCCAGGAGGAATTTTTCAAACTTACCCTGGAAGAAGAGGAATATATGAGATATTTTACTGATTATTTTTTCTAAAAGATGTTGAATTTTAGAGAATGGCGAACGATTTGGATTTAGAATTATTTGGTCAGAAGCGATTAATAAAGGGTCAATTTCTGGATTATTTTGATTATTTTCCATTCCCTGGAGTATTCTTTGTGCTTCTGCTCGATTGAGAAATAATCCCGATAACATCGGTACTAAGGTAAGTGCTGCAAATAGGGAAAATAAAACTGATGCGGAAAGCCCAATCCCAATATCAAAGAATAATTGTCCAGCTTCTCCCTTAACTAATACAATCGGCGCAAATACCGCAATAGTTGTTAAAGTGGAAGCCAACATTGCGCCACCAACTTCTTCAGTACCTTCAATGGCAGCCTTTACAGGAGACTTACCCATCTGCATGTGAGTAAATACATTTTCCAACACCACAATGGCATTATCCACCACCATTCCCACAGCAAAAGCTAAACTAGCTAAACTAATTACATTTAAAGAACGTCCTAAAGCTGCAAATACAATAAATACTGTAATTAAAGTAGTGGGAATAGTAATGGCAATCACTGCAACCGTCCGTAAAGAACCAAGAAACAGTAACAAAATGAACGCCGCTAAAACAGCACCCATCATCAAATTCCCTTGAACAAAGGAAATCGATTCATTGATATAGTCATTTTCATCATAGGGAATATCAAAAGTAATACCTTCCCCTTCGCGATCGAACCGAGCCTCTAAATCTACCAAAGCTTGACGAATACCCTGAGATATTTCCGGTACATTCGCATTAGGTTGACGAACAATTCCCACCGCTACCGCCGGTTTATTATCCCTGATTAAAGCCCTATCTTGGATTTTCCTCCCCATCTGCGCTTTGGCAACATCTCGTAAATAAACCGTTCCCGATTCATCCCGACGCAACACAAAACCTTCCAATTGTTTGACATCAGTCGAACGACTAACAGTACGAACTCGATATTCCCGTCTTCCCAAAATTAATGGCCCACCACGAATATCTCTATTATTACTTCGCAGGGCACTTACCACATCACCAATAGTCAAATTGCGATCGGCTAAAGCCTTTGGATCGACAATGACTTCCACTTCTCTTTCCCTACCACCAGAAACCAAAAATTGTCCTACACCTTGGACTTGACGAAAACGTGGTACTATTACATCATCAACTAAATCTCGATAATGTTCGTCATTGGGTGTAAAACCTTCCTTGGCAACAAGTATCGTCAACATCATCGGACTACTGCTACCGCTGACAATTTCTACATCCGATTCCCCTGCTTCCGGCGGTAACGCTTCAACTTGCTGGAGTTTATTTAAAACATCTACCGACCGTCGATCTATATCACTATCCCAATTAAATTCTAAATTGATGCTACTTCTACCAGATGAACTGCTACTGGTAACTTCTTGAATTCCTTGAACTTCTTCCAACCTTTCTTCAATAGGACGAGTAATTAACTCCTCCACTTCCCTAGGGCTAGCACCAGAATAAGAAGTACTAATGGTAATTTCAGGGCGATCGCCACCCGGTCGTAATTCTAAAGGTAGACTCAATAAAGATAATACACCGAATAGTGCCAAAATACAGAATAAAACAAAAGTTCCATGTCGCCAACGAACGGCCGTTTTAATTAAACTCATAATTGGTGGTTAGTTGTTAGTAGTTAATAGTTATTTGTTAACTGTTCACTGTTAACTGTTCACTGTTGACTGCTCACTGTTAACTGTCAACCATTCATCCTTATCTCGGAGTAAAAATAAAGCAATTAATCCACCTAATGCGGGAACAGCAGCCCAAAATAAAGTATTGGGACTTTCGTAAGGATTTAATAGCCTTTGGGATGTTGACAGTACTGATACAATATGCATTCCTAGCAAAGCGCCATAAGTCCAAGTCTTGAATAAACCCACTAGGAAAGCAAGAATAATTAAAGTTTGAATAACACCAGCAACGTAGGAAAATGCTAGTGGTACTTCCATAAAGTAAAAGTTAGAAAATATCTTTTGCGTTGATTCTGGTTGAATTAATTTCCGCAATGACCAAATTAGGAAGAATATT
>JBHJJJ010000256.1:0-12756 GCA_050042755.1 Rivularia sp. (in: cyanobacteria) | reverse complement strand
GGATAATCATCCTTCCCCGCGCCACTTCCTCGCGAATGAGTCCCACGGGTAGATTTTCCCGCGTGGCGACATGGTGCATTTCTTCAGTAATAACACCTTGACGAGCGTAATGCATCTGAGAAACATTACCTTGTCCGCGCCGTTTAACAACCCATTGTGTACGCATATTCGGTTTCCTCAATAAACAGCTTCCCTCCGCCGGTATTATCCGGACTCAGGTGCAAAGGGTGTAATCTCAGCCTGCGACTAACAGGCACCCCTAGCATATTGAAAATTATCCTATCACTTTTTTATGAATAGAGATAAATACGTTAACAATTATCAATTATCAGTTCTCAATGCTCAATTTTTAGCTCTTAAGAAATGTAGGGAATAATAAAGATACATTTTTCCCACGGTTATTGTACTCGGCCACATTAATTATGATGGGTAGCACATTTGTAGTGGGAGTCTATTGCTCTGTGGTAGGAACTAGCGAGTGAGAATCGGACAGGTAGCGATCGCACTACTCGAGCCCGGCAAAAAGACAGCACCCGTTTTTAAAATCCAAACTGCACGCATCATATAACTCCTAACTCCAAACTCCTAACTCCTAACTCCTAACTCCTAACTCCTAACTCCTAACTCCTAACTCCTAACTCCCAATCCAAAATCCAAAATCCAATGCCCAAAAATAAATATCGCTATATCCTTTTTAATAAGCCTTATGGTGTCCTCAGTCAGTTTTCCAAAGACACACCTAATCAAAGTACTCTTCAAGACTATATTTCAATTCCCGGCGTGTATCCCGTAGGACGCTTAGATGCTGACAGTGAAGGGTTATTACTGTTAACAAATCACGGACAATTACAACATCGGCTTTGTCATCCTCGCTTTGGCCATCGTCGCACTTATTGGGTACAAGTAGAAAGAATTCCGGATGCAACTGCTTTAAAGAAGTTAGAACAAGGTGTGGCGATCAAAAATTACCGCACTCAACCAGCTTTCGTAAAACTATTATCAGAGGAACCATCTTTACCCGAACGGATTCCACCAATCAGATTTCGCAAAAATGTGCCTACAGCGTGGTTAGAAATGACTTTGACTGAAGGAAAAAACCGCCAAGTTAGGCGAATGACAGCATCTGTGGGATTTCCTACTTTACGATTGGTGCGAATACAAATAGCTCATCTCAAATTGGATACTTTGCAAATAGGACAATGGCGTAGCTTAACTGCAAAGGAAGTGGAATTGTTAAACAACTCACGGGGGGTGATTCGGTGTCAAAAAAAAGGGGGATAAAGACCATCACCCCTTCTTTCAAGATTTGATTAAAATTCGTAATAAGTGAGTTAATTACTTAAAAAAAATATTTTTCCAGATTAAGGTATAAAATATACCTCGAAATCATATATTATTTTTATTATTAATTTTATACATTTTGTAACATAATACCTTTGACAAAAAACGCACTAAAAGCTGTATAATTATTTTTTTTTAATTCTTAATCAACTTATCATCAGCGTTCGGGTGCATTACTCTTATGAGCTTAAATCAGTCATTTAACTGGTATCAAACTCGCAAAAAACAAAATCTTGTATCTTCAAAATCTGCAAGCTTGGAACTTGTGCGTAAAACAACCTCGGATTTGGATATTTATACGGCGGAAGAATTGCGCCGAACTCAAGAAGAACTTGATTGGTATCGTACTTTGTATGACCAAACTCCCAGCATATATTTGACATTAGAAACTGGTGGAAGAATTTTGTCTGTAAATCAATTTGGTGCTAACTGTCTGGGTTATGCACCTCGCGATTTAACTCAAAAATCAATTTTTAGTGTATTTGCTTCCTTTGAAGGTGAAAGACTATCCGATCTATTGACAGGTATATTCAATAATTTGCCAGAAGAAGTCCCAGATTGGGAGTTTCGTTTAAATTGTCCGGATAGTAAAATTATTTGGGTCAAAGTTAAAGCGCGACTATTGCTTGATGCGGAGCAAAATCCGGTGATTTTGATGGTTTGTGAAGATATTACTGCTTACAAACTTTCTCAAAATTCCACTGCTAGCGAACAAAATTTCCGTCAATTAGCTGATAGCGCACCAGTAATGTTGTGGATGGCTGATGATAAGGGAATGCGTGACTTTTTTAATTGTTCTTGGCTAAAACTTACTGGACGTAAACTAGAGCAAGAATTAGGCTTGGGATGGTTAGATAATTTACATCCTGAAGATAAAAATGTATATCTAGAAACCTACGAAAAAGCATTTAACGAAAAAGAAAAATTTCAAATACAGTACCGTTTAAAACGTACCGATGGTGATTACCGCTGGATTTCCGATACCGGCGTTCCTCGAAGAGCATCTGATGGTAATTTGATTGGCTATATTGGTTGTTGTATTGATATTACTGAGTGTAAAAAAGCGGAGATTGCAGTAAGGGAGAGCAAAAAAGCAGCACAAGCTAAATTAGAAGAGATGGAATCCCTTAATCGTCTTAAAGATGAATTTTTAAGTACGGTATCCCACGAATTACGCACGCCGTTAACTAATATGAAAATGGCGATTCAAATGTTGGATATTGGACTGACAAAAGAGCAACAGCTGTTTTCCGAAACATCCTCCGAGGCAACTAATTCCAAATTGAATTCAAAAATCTCTCGTTATTTCCAAATTTTAAATAATGAGTGCGAACGAGAAATCAGTTTGATTAACAATTTTCTCGATTTGCAGCGACTTGATACCAGTGCTAAACCATTGGTGTTAGAAAAAATTGAGATACCCAAATGGCTGGAGCGAGTAGTTGAGTTATATAATGCACGCAACCGTAACTGCTGTCGGCAAAAGTTGAGACTTGCGATTGAACCATCATTACCAGCGATAGTTTGCGATCCGTTCAGTTTAGAAAGAATTTTAGTGGAGTTGTTGACTAATGCTTGTAAATTTAGTCCAACCGGTGAAGAAATTTTGATTAAGGCTGAGTTTGTATCCGATAATATTCAGTTTCAAGTGATAAATACTGGAGTTGAAATCCCCGGCTCTGAATTACCACGTATTTTTGATAAGTTTTATCGAATTCCCAGTAATGACCCTTGGAAACAGGGAGGTACTGGGTTAGGATTAGCTTTAGTGCAAAAACTTACGAAGCATTTGGGAGGCACAATTGAGGTTGAAAGCGTTTCCAATCGTACTTGTTTTTCCATTCAATTACCTCTTGAAAGATAATTTATAATTGCCCGTACAGGCGAATTGCATCTCCTACAATTAATTTACCGACGTAACATCATTACGGTTAATATACGTCACAATTAAAACAGGCACATATTTTTATCTGGTAGAAGCATAAATATTTTATTTGCTTTGTCTACAAAGCCGGCTAAACTACCAGTAATCACTAATCGTAGTGGCTAGCACCAATGAGCGGGAATTAAGGACGCGGATATAATGCTGATTTGCCCTCAGTGCAATTTTGAAAACCCTAATAGCAACAAATTTTGTCAAAACTGCGGCGCATCCTTAACTGAAAAGGAATGTCAACAGTGTGGTGTATTTCTCCCTCTAAATGCAATACAATGTCATAGCTGCGATGCAATTTGTTCTGAGATTTGGTTGGCAATTATTATTAAAGAAGGTAGTTCGGAACCCATTGTAGTAAATGATAAAGAAGAGAAGCATGATATTGCCCGCCCGGCAGAGGGAGAAGAAAAAGAAAATACTCTTCAAGAAATTTCTACTTTATTTAAAGCAGGCTCTTATTTAGATCCTCAACAGCGCTACCAAATGCTTGAATCGCTACCAACTTTTTTAGAAACCGCTGTCAATACTGAAGTCTGTGTGAAAGTTATTGATTGCCAGCCTTATCAAGTGTCTCCTTTAGAGGCGATGTTGGCAAATTCGCAATTTGATGGATCGATAAACAACTCACTAGAAAAAAATAAGATTCCTAGTCTTGCGAACACTTATATTACCTTACAACCCCACTGCAACCTCGGAATTCCGCCAATCCATGATGCATGGCAACTAGGAAATATGCAGGTAATCCTGCTTGAAGATCGTTCTGATTGGCTATATTTATTAGAAATATGGCAGGATGAAGAAATAAGCAAGTTACAAGTTATACATTATTTTTATCAAATGACTCAATTGTGGGATTTGCTCGAGCCCCTCAATTGTCGTCAAAGTATTCTGGATTTAACTAATTTGCGAGTTGACGAAGACCAGGCATTATCTTTACAGCGTTTATACTTTGATACACATAATAAATCGGAAGTTTATCCCCGAACTGATGTACCTACGATAAAAGCTTTAGGAGAACTTTGGCAAGCATTATTTAGAGAATCCCAACGAACTCAATTTGGTTGCTTGTTAGAACTTTTGGAAAGTTTGGAATCGGGTGAAATTACAACATCTGAAGAATTGCGATCGCAGTTGCAAGTGATTTCTACGGAGTTACAAGATAAGTTGAAACAAGGGCAGGATGATTTGACTGCTACACAATCGAAGTATGTTTCTAATCCCACAGTTTTACAGTTAGATGAATTAGAGGAAAGTCCAACTAAAATCGACGATACACCCACAGTAGCCTTACCAATGCAACTGGCTAGCTTAGAAAATGCAGGGCTTACTGATGTGGGAAAACAACGGGACCATAATGAAGACTATTTTGGCATAGAAACCAAAATTAATAAAAATGAATTACCGAAAATCCGAGTAGCAGGGGCTCAGGGTTTGTATATTCTTTGCGACGGAATGGGGGGACACGCAGGTGGTGAAGTCGCCAGTGAGTTAGCTGTAAGTACTTTGCGGCAATATTTCAAAGAACATTGGAAATCCGATGGGCTTCCCAAGGAGGAAGTTATTCGCGAAGGAGTTTTTCAAGCAAACCAAGCAATTCACCATATCAATCAGCAAGATGCTCGTTCTGGTGTGGGTCGTATGGGGACTACTTTAGTGGTAGTTTTGATACAGGATACTCGCCTAGCAGTGGCTCATGTAGGTGATAGCCGTCTTTATCGGGTGAGTAGAAAAGGAGGCTTGGAACAAGTAACTGTAGATCATGAAGTCGGACAAAGAGAAATTTCTCGTGGAATCGAACCAAGTGTAGCTTATTCTCGTCCGGATGCTTATCAGCTAACCCAAGCTTTAGGACCTAGAGATAGTAATTTTATTGCCCCGGAGGTGCAATTTTTAGAAATTAATGAAGATTCGCTGTTTGTTCTGACTTCAGACGGCTTATCGGATTATGATTTATTGGAAAAACACTGGCAGACTAATTTACTCAATTTAATCAGTTCGGAAGCCAACTTAGAAAAGGGCGTGAGAGATTTAATTGATTTAGCAAATAAATACAAAGGTCACGACAACATTACCGCCGTACTTATCCGAGCAAAAGTTCGTCCTAACTTAGAAAGTCATGGGTACCCGTCAAGTTAATAACCCCCACTATAGTCGTAAGATACAGTAGATTCAAGCAAAAATATTGTTACAATAAGATTTTTATGTCGCGAGAGACACATTAATTAGTTTTTTTTACATAATTATGCGTAAATTACATCAAACCTCAGTTTAATTGGGTGCTCAGAAATGTTAGTTAACCGGACCATTAAATATGTATGCGCTTAATCTGTATTTAAATCATGACATTACGGTCTTTAAATACAGTTCTCATCCTTGTTAGTAATTAAAATTCATCCTTCATAAGCATCGTGATTACTCTAACCCTATTAGAAGCGCAAAAGAAAACGCCGCTAAACAATTGGCGCTTTGATGAATCCTCGGTGATTCGGGTAGGGCGAGCGGCAGATAATGATGTTGTTTTAGATAGTAATTTAGTTTCTCGATATCATTTGGAACTGAGAAATACAAATTTTGGGAGCAATGTTAATTGTTGGGAAGTTATTAGCAATGGTACAAATGGCACTTTTCTTAACGGTGTCCTAGTAAATCAAGATCGGCTACCAAATGATTGCTTGTTGCAGTTAGCGCGGGGTGGCCCCATTTTGAAATTTCAACTGCAACAGCACTCATCATATGCAAAAGGCTCCACGAGTGCATTGGCAACCTGCAGCCATGAAGGAAACTCACCTGATAATCTATTTTGCATTTATTGTGGCAAACCCCTTTCGGTAAAACTAACAATTCGCCATTATCAGGTACTGCGAACATTGGGGCAGGGAGGCATGGGTACTACCTACTTGGCTTGGGATCCTACAGGTATAACTGCAGGTCATCCTCGCTTATTAGTACTCAAGCAAATGAATGCTGATATGGCAAAAATTGCTAAAGCACAAGAATTATTTCAACGGGAAGCCCATACTTTGGGTTTACTCAGCCACCCTGGAATTCCCGAATATTACGACTTTTTCATGGAAAGCGGCAAAAAATATTTGGCGATGGAATTAATCCACGGACAAGACTTAGAAAAATTTGTTTATCATAAAGGCCCTGTAACCTTAGTGCAAGCCATTGAATGGATGATTCAAACCTGCGATATACTGGATTATCTACACAGTCAAAATTCACCATTGATTCACCGCGATATTAAACCGGCTAATCTAATGGTGCGAAATTCCAACAATCGCATAGTTGTGCTGGATTTCGGCGCTGTTAAGGAAATCGGCACTGCACCGGGGACTCGTATTGGTGCAGAAGGCTATTGTGCCACCGAACAAGAACGAGGACAGCCTTTAACTCAATCGGATTTATACGCCATTGGACCAACTTTAATATTTCTACTAACAGGGGAAAACCCATTTAAATTTTATCGTCAAAAGGGGCGAAGCTTTCGGTTTGATGTCGCGAACATTCCTACCATTACCCCTAAATTAAAAGAAGTGATAGAAAAGGTTACGCAACCTCTACCACGGGATAGATATCAAAGCGCGAAAGAACTTGGAGCAGCATTAGCAGCTTGCGAATGAATATTAAAAAGACAGGCGGGATGCATGAAACTGAAAAAAATCATTCTTCATCTTTTCAGAAGAATTCAGATTTTACTCTTCATCCCATCCTTCTACTGCAAGCAATTCCTTTACGGGATCTTGCATAGTAAATCCAAAATCGACAAGTTCGCGTTTCCAGTGCTGCCATTCGTCACCGTAAAGTAAAGCAATCTTCCAGATGCTATCTGTAGGCTTGATTATACTTGAATTTACGAGCGATTGAACATTGCGTTGCAATTTCACCATTGGGTGAATTACTTGTTGAGTCATAACCTCAATTGAAATAAGACTGAAAGTTCAGGTAAATGCTTAATCAAAAATGCTTTCCGGTTTGCAATTATGGTCTCTGCGTAGAGTTTGGTAATGCACGCAAAGCACATCTCACTATTACTGAATATAGCATAATTAATTGCAGATGGTTACTATTAATTTCGGTTTTGTTCGGTAATCACCACTAATTAACTTTAGAACTCAGCAAAAGTTATAATCGCTTACTTATCAAACAAACCGATCTCTGGGCAACCTATATTATTTAGCACAATTAGAGAAGATTTTTCATCCCCAGTTGTTCAATCCAACACAATATGCATAAATCATGACAAAGTATCCGTTCAATAGGCTATTTGCGGCAAGATTTTACATAAATGTGATAGGTCATGGTGAGTTATAAATATTCACCTTATTTGCTAAACGTTATCTACATTATCCCAAACATCCAGATTTTCATACCATCTCCAGAATTATTTAATATTATTTTAACAATTGCCCATCTCTGGTAGTGTCTCAGAGATAACACAAGCACGGTTATAGTCAAAGCCAAGAAGTTGATTCAAGGTTTGATGTTTATTTGTTCGATATTATGGAATTAAAAATAGTTTATGAATTTCATTAAATTATCAAGATTGAATTAAAATTTGGTTATGCACGATCTTGTGTTATTACAAAATTTGGAGTTTGGTTATTAAAACGACTTTATTTCATTAGACCTTTTTCTTCAGTTGAAAAACTTTTATAATTTTCGGGCGCAGTCAGATATATTTGATCGTGAACCGAGGAAGAATATCACTTGGAATTTTTTGCTTCCTAAGACATCAGATTTTGATTCTTGTGGTCAGATTTATTGCAAAGTTTTGTCGATGATACAGTCAAATATAGATTGGTTTTGGCATTAATCGCGAGAGTTGTTGACTGATTTATATCAAATGATTTTATAGCTTAATAGTACTTAAGTACTATTAAGATAGGTTTGCTTGGAAAGCATGTAATTAATTGAAATAATCTTGATTTTGGTTTTTCTTACCGGTGCAAGATATAACTGGCGCAATTAAACTTCGTTACAGCAATTGCGATAAAAAAATATAGCTAAAGTGATATTTCCGTTGTGGTGCTGGGTATCCTGAAAACGGGAACGATTTTTTGCCTAAGTATTTACCACAGCAGATACTAAAATATGGATGGTTCTAAGGAAGAATACGTAGTTAAACATCGCCAAAAGGCTAAAGGGCGACAAAAATTATTAATTTTGATATCGATAGTATCTTTTTTCGGTTCTACCTTGATGGCAGTAATTCCTACCATACAAGAATTTGTTCAACAAGATAGTACGCCACAAGCTCAAGAAGCGGAATCAACATTAAAGCAGCAGGAACAAGCTTTTGAATTGGTGTTACAACGGGAACCAAATAATCAAGTTGCTCTAGACGGTTTATTGAAAGTACGGCTACAGTTGAACGATATTCCAGGTGCAATTGAACCTTTAGAAAAGTTGGTGAAGCTAAATCCCCAAAGGGAAGATTATAAGAAAGGTTTAGAGAATTTGAAAAAGGAAGTTAAGAAGTAAAACTACTATAAATTGGTGCAGATGTCTTTTATGAATATGAAACCTGAAATTATGGATTCCGAACTTAATTATCTAATTCCTCCTGAAATTAAAAATGATGAATTTTATGCAGCTATTCAGAAGATTTGTAGAGAAGAAGATATCAAAACAGTTTTAGAAATTGGCTCGTCTTCCGGAGGTGGAAGTACTGAAGCATTTGTAACTGGACTTAGAAAAAATCCTCATAATCCGAAACTATTCTGCATGGAGGTTTCAAAAACTAGATTTGCAGAATTAAGAAAGAGATATGAGAACGATGAATTTGTTAATTGTTACAACGTTTCATCTATTTCGTTAGAAAAGTTTCCTAAAGAAGAAGAAGTTATTGATTTTTATAATAAAACCCAAAACAATCTAAAATTATATCCGCTTCTTCAAGTTTTGGGTTGGTTGCAGCAGGATATAGAGTATGTGAGAAGTTCTGGTGTAGCTGGTGATGGGATTCAAAAAATTAAGCAAGAAAATCATATTGACTGTTTTGATTTAGTTTTAATTGATGGTTCTGAATTTACAGGTAATGCTGAGTTAGATGAAGTCTATGGAGCTAAATATATTTTACTTGATGATATTGAAACATTTAAGAACTATCACAGTCATTATAAATTGCTTTCAGATAATAATTATATTTTAATTGCAGAAAATAGAAATATAAGAAACGGTTATTCTATATTTAAAAAAGTAAGTGAAGCTGAAAATCACTATTTCGATAACGAAGTTACCGAGCAGTTACTTGTCAGGAATTTTGTTAAATCAGGAATGGTTATATTTGATGTAGGCTCGAATATTGGTGATTATTCTGTTTTATTCAGTAAAATCGTGGGAGCGAAAGGTCAAGTATATTCTTTTGAAGCTAACTCTACTACTTACAATAAGCTTAAACAGCGACTTATACAAAAAAAATGCCGTAATGTTTCTGCTTTTCATAACGTAGTTTATTCAGAAAATAAACAAATAGAATTTAATGAGTTTCCAGAAGATTATTCTGTTTGGAAGAGTATTGGTACTCCAAAAATCCTTAATACCGATGATTCTGGGGAATACGTAACGATTGTCAAAACAGAAGCAGTGGAAGCAATCTCTCTTGATTCTTTTTGCCAGGAGCATAATATAGAAAAAATTGATTATTTAAAAGTAGATATTGAAGAAGGAAAATCTGATGTATTCCAAGGAGCAAGGCAGCTTTTAAAAAATCAAGCTGTGAGATTTATCCAATTTGAAATTTCACAAAAAATGCCGGAGGGTGTAAATAAAGATGCTAAATCAATTTTTGATATTTTAAATAAAAATGGGTATGAATGCCATGGGATAAGCCCTAATGGAGACATAAAAGAAGAAGTCTCTGATTCTAATTATTTTTGCGAAAACTATATTGCTTTCCCTTGTTTACCAGTTCACTTTTTTACTATAGTTCTTAACGGTCAACCGTTTATCAAGTATCACATCGATATATTTAAACAATTACCTTTTAAATGGCATTGGCATATCGTAGAAGGTGTCGCGGATTTAAAGCACGATACGGCTTGGAGCGTTGGTAATGGTGGACGCATAACTAGTGAAATTCACAATTCCGGGCTTAGTATTGATGGTACTAGCGAATATATTAATGAACTGAAAAAGCAGTATCCAGATAACATCACAGTTTACCGCAAACCAGAAGGAATTTTCTGGGAAGGTAAACGTGAAATGACCAACGCACCTCTAGAAAATATTCAAGAAGAGTGTTTGTTATGGCAAGTAGATGTAGATGAACTATGGACTTTTGAGCAGTTATCAACAGCAAGAGAATTGTTTATCAAAAATCCCGATAAAACTGCAGCTTTTTACTGGTGTTCGTATTTTGTCGGAGAAAATTTACTCATAAGTTCTCGTAACTGTTATGCTCAAAATCCTCAGCAAGAATGGTTAAGAACTTGGAAGTTTAAACCGGGATATGTTTGGGCTGCACATGAACCACCAGTATTAGTTGAAAAGTTACCAGATGGGCAGTTAAAAAATCTTGCTGCGGTTAATCCTTTTATCCATGGAGATACAGAAGAACAAGGTTTAGTTTTTCAACATTTTGCTTATACTACCAAAGAACAACTCAAATTTAAAGAAGAATATTACGGTTATAAAGATGCTGTTTCTCAATGGACTACTTTGCAGCAACAAACTAAATTCCCTGTTTTATTGCGCGATTATTTTGCATGGGTTGGTGATGATACGACTGTAGATCAAGCTAATTCATCGGGTATAGTACCCATCGCTCAACCAGAAGAAGATTCTAATAGTTGGCGATTTTTACAACCAGAAGAAATAGATAAAAAAATTGCCCTTATCAACAAACCAGTTTCGATAATATTAATTGACGGTGTATTTTTCCAACTCTACGAAACTGGAATTGCCCGTGTTTGGAAATCTTTGTTGGAAGAGTGGTCAGAAAACGATTTTGCCAAACATATTATTGTTTTAGATAGAGCCGGTACTGCTCCTAAAATTTCCGGTATTAGGTATCGTCAAATTCGACATTACGACTATAATGATACCGATGCCGATCGGGAAATGCTTCAGCAAATATGTGACGAAGAAAATGCCGATATATTTATTTCTTCTTACTACACAACACCCATAACAACACCTTCTGTTTTGATGGTACATGACATGATTCCAGAAGTAATGGGATGGGATTTAAATCATCCCATGTGGCAAGAAAAACATGATGGAATTCAACACGCTTCAGCATATATTGCTGTTTCTGAGAATACAGCGCGAGATTTAGTCAAGTGCTTTCCCGATATTAATTCAGATTCGATTACTGTAGCTCCCTTAGGAGTAAAAAATATTTTTAAACCAGCAGAAGCTGAAGATATTAATACTTTTAAAACTAAATATGGAATTACAAAACCTTATTTTCTTTTAGTAGGCCCTTCGACTGGTTATAAAAATAGTACTTTGTTCTTTGCAGCTTTTGCTCAACTTGCTAGTCGCAATGGATTTGATATTGTTTGTACCGGCAGCGGTGGCATTTTAGCACCCGAATGGAGAACTTATACTTCGGGTAGTACGGTACATATGTTGCAACTTAGCGATGAGGAGTTAGCAATAGCTTATTCTGGTGCAATAGTACTGGCTTACCCCTCGAAGTATGAAGGTTTTGGTTTACCTATTCTCGAAGCAATGGCTTGTGGTTGCCCGATAATTACTTGCGCTAATGCTTCTATTCCCGAGGTGGCTGGAGAAGCAGCAATCTATGTTAACGATAATGATGCCGAAGAACTAGCAAATGCCCTGTGTGAAGTCCAAAAACCGGGTATTCGCCAATTATTAGTTAATAGAGGAATTGAACAAGCGAAGAAATTTACTTGGTCATCAACTGCGAAAACTGTTACTTCTGTGTTGATTGACACTACAATTTCGGCTTTAAATCTCAGAGAAATTAATTTAATCATTTTCCCAGATTGGACACAGCCCGAAGAATTTATTGGAGCAGAGTTGGAAAAAGTAATTGGGATTTTAGCAACCAGAGATGATAGTCAATACATGACTTTGTTGATTGATATCAGCAATAGTGATGATGATTATGCCGAAATGCTTTTATCTGCTGTAAGTATGAATCTTTTGATGCAAGATTTAGATCTCAGTGAGGGATTAGAAATTTCTTTGGTATCGCAGTTAGGGGATATGCAATGGAAAGCTTTGTTACCTCGTATTGAGGCTAGGATTGTTTTGGAATATCAAAACCAGCAAGCTTTGGCGAATTTCAAAACAGAAAGTATTTCAGCCTATCACTTAGATGAGTTTAGTACTTTATTGCTAAGGCCATCTTAAGTTGTAAATAGGGCTTGCTGAATAAAATTATTAGCTTTACCACATAAGGGTTTTAAGGTTTTTTCTTTGAATAAGAGTGCAAGGTTATGATACCTGCTGGCTTAGAATCTTTGCACTTTTAGTCAACTTACGAGGAAATATAATCTTGT
>JBHJJJ010000255.1:0-19910 GCA_050042755.1 Rivularia sp. (in: cyanobacteria) | reverse complement strand
CTTCTCTATCTTCTTTCATTTTTTTTTAATTTATTATGTTATATTATGTTAGTAGATTTGTGTTTTTAGTTATTTGTTTGTAGTTAGTAGTTTGGAGTTTTGAGTTAGGAGTTGTGAGTTAGGAGTTAGGAGTTGGGAGTTAGGAATAATAAATAACGTATTATTGCTCACTGTTGACTGTTCACTGCTCACTGCTATTAAAATGGTGCGTTACGGCATTATTAAAAATTTAACCTCAAATAATACATACTCAGAGCCGTAACAGCACCCTACAAGTCATGGTACTGCTCGCTGTTCACTACTCACTGCTCACTGATAATTATGCCTTTAATCAAAGTTCAAAGTTCTATATCAACTCCCCAAAAAACTGAAATTGAGGGAATGTTGAAAACCTTGTCGTCTAAATTAGCTAAGTATACTGGTAAACCAGAATCCTATGTAATGACGGCTTTTGAAGCAGAAGTTCCCATGACTTTTGGTGGTAGTACTGAGCCGGTTTGTTATATAGAAGTGAAAAGTGTCGGTACAATGAAGCCGGAACAAACAAAGTCCATGAGCCAGGACTTTTGTCAAGAAATCAATCAAGCCCTTGGCATACCTACAAATCGCATTTATATAGAATTTGCTGATGCGAAAGGTTATATGTGGGGTTGGAACAGTAGTACTTTCGGTTGATTTATTACATCTTAATGTAGAGACGTAGCAGTGCTACGTCTCCCGATAATTCCATTTGTATCGAGGGACAACCTAAAACTAAAATTCCGAGTGCAAATTACCTTTGACAATTAAGCATTAATAATAAATGTAAACTTTTAAATCTACTTTTCCCCGGCAATAAAAACCTCAGATAATCTACCATAAAGATTCAATAACTTCTTAGTAATTGCGGTTCCACTATGCCTGTTAAGTCTGTAGTTTCTTCCTCTAAACCTCCCGCTTCTGCCTTCCCAAAAATCTCCATCCCTCCTTTATTAGGAGGATCTTTGTCAGAATTAACTGATTGGGTACAGCAACAGGAACAACCAGCTTACAGAGGAAAACAGTTACATCAGTGGATATATCAAAGGGGTGTTCGCTCTTTAACTGACATTTCTGTATTTTCTAAGCAGTGGCGGGAATCTGTAGCGGAAATTCCCGTGGGACGTTCTACTTTACACCACCGTTCTACTGCCCCTGACGGTACTGTAAAGTAGCTTTTACAACTGGCAGATGGGGAGATTGTGGAAACCGTTGGTATTCCAACTTTTAAAAGATGGGGAAAAAATAGGAACCGGCAAGGTGAAAATCGGGAAGCTTTAGAACGTTTAACGGTTTGCGTTTCTACTCAAGTTGGTTGTCCCATGGCGTGCGATTTCTGTGCGACTGGTAAGGGAGATTATAAGCGGAATCTCGCTCGTCATGAAATTGTAGATCAAGTTTTAACCGTACAAGAAGACTTTGGACAACGGGTTAGTCATATCGTATTCATGGGTATGGGCGAACCATTGCTGAATGTTAATAATACTTTAGGCGCTATTCAATGTCTCAATAAAGATGTGGGAATCGGACAGCGTAACTTAACTCTTTCTACAGTAGGTATCCCCGGACGTATTCGTCAACTGGCAAAATTTCGGCTACAAATCACTCTCGCCGTCAGTCTTCACGCCCCTAATCAAGAGTTGCGAGAAGAAATTATTCCCAGCGCTCGTAAATACCAAATTGAAGAGTTATTTGCTGAATGTCGCGATTACGTGGAAATTACTGGTAGACGTGTATCTTTTGAATATATTTTACTTGCTGGTGTCAACGATCTTCCAGAACACGCACATCAACTATCGCGGCAATTACGCGGATTTCAAAGTCATGTAAATTTAATACCTTACAATCCCATTCAAGAAGCGGACTACCAACGCCCCAGTTACGATCGCATTCAAGCTTTTGTACAAGCCTTGGAAATGCACCATATCGCACACAGCGTACGTTATTCCCGTGGTTTAGAAGCTGATGCTGCTTGTGGACAGTTGCGGGTTAATAAGAAATAGGATGGGGAGATGGGGAGATGGGGAGATGGGGTGACGGGCACCCTTAAAAGTTTTTTTGAAGAAAAAACTTTTAAGGGAACCCTTGACAAGAAGATTAACTTCTAACTATTCACTACTTACTACTCACCACTCACTATTCACTCCTAACTCTTAACTCCGCTCCTATTTTGGCGCGTAAATACCGGGAGCATAAGCTTCTATTACTCTTCCGCTGCGAGTACAGTTAATCATTAAATAATCGCAAGTTGCACAGCTCGTGCGAGATATTTGTCTTTCAAAAAGATGATGTCTTTCGCATTTAGCACCACAGTTGGGACAGCAAACTTTTTGTATTATTCGCATTTTAAACCTCTTTTTGTAAACTTTTAAGAAATTGATGTTATGTCAAGGGCTCCAACGAGAATTTTTTGCTCCTAAAAAATTCTTGTGGGTACCCGTCAAGTTGGACTAAATAATTTTTATTGCCTTGGCAGAGCCTGCCCTTGAGAGGCATATGCTTCATTTGCGATATCGCCTTTTATAAGGACAAAAGGCGGAAAATAGATATTATTCATGAATTTTGAGCTATTGGATTAGAGCTATTCTTGCAGAAAGATCCAATGAATAATTTTTGTTTACATTTGTGTTAATTTTTTTGTGCTTATGATAGACATTTCATCCAATTTTGGGTATAAAAATTATTTTTTTTAACGATCTATATTTTTATATTGAGCGATCCTCATCCCTCAAATCTTGAGACCGAACTATTTTAGCTTATTTCCAGAATAACCCAATTACATTTCAAATGTGTAAAAACATTATTATTTATTTAACAAGTTAGATTGAAAACAAATTCGTTGTTAAAATAACAAAGTATGAAGATAATATTTTGATAGATTTAGGCGGTGTTGTGGAAATATAGATGACAAAATCGGAAAATTCCGCAAAATATTCCGAAATATCCAATCTTGTTTGATTGATTCTATTTGTTAATCTAGTTATAGGTAATGGTAATGAATGAATAATGGGTAACCGATAGTTGGTTTTTACAACTATTAATTACCCATCATTTTTTATTCGTCTCGATCGGTTGACGGGCACCCTTAAAAATTTTTTCTTCAAAAAAACTTTTAAGGGAACCCTTGACTATCAAGAAGGATGAAAATAATCGTAAATTTCCTGTGCAAGACGATTGCCAATTCCGGAAACTTCGGCAATTTGAACTGGTGTTGCTAAGCGAATGTAATCGATTGAACGAAAATGGGCTAATAATTGTTGTTGGCGATTGTGCCCCAAACCCGGAATTTCATCCAAACGCGATCGACGTAATTTTGCAGTGCGTTGTTGGCGATGGAAGCTGACGGCGAAACGATGGGCTTCATCTCGTAAGCGACGTAATAGTTGTACTCCAGGTTGTTCGATTTCTGTTTTTAAGGGTATGGATTCTCCAGGTAAAAATATCTCTTCTCGTCGTTTGGCAAGACTGACAACTTGCACGTCTTCTAATAAGTTCATTTCTTGTAAAACGGTGACGACGGAAGATAATTGTCCTTTTCCACCATCTATCATCACTAAGTCGGGAAAATCTGGATTACCCGCTCTTGGTAATTGAGAATCTTCTGCGTATTTGCGAAAGCGTCGCCCTATAACTTCGGCTAAAGAAGCAAAGTCATCTGAATGACCGATTGTAATTTCGGGATTTCTAATTTTATAGTGGCGATAATACTGTTTTGCAGGTAAACCGTCGATAAACACTACTTGGGAAGCTACTGCATTTGAACCTTGAATGTGGGAAATATCGTAACCTTCAATGCGATGGGGTAAATCGGGTAAATCCACAATAGCAGCTAAATCTTCGAGTGCAGCAGTATTGCGATCGCCAAATTTTTGCATTCTTTGCAATTCATAGTTGGCGTTTTTTGTCACCATTTCAATCAATTCTGCTTTCAGTTGACGCTGGGGATTGACAATAGTAACTTTTTTCCCTTTACGCTGTGTCAACACTTCCGACAAAATTTCTGCATCCGGTAAATTGTGCTGGACTAAAATTTCTGTTGGTATTTCTACTGATTCAGCAGTTTGATAATGCTCTTCTAATACTCGTTGTAAAATAGCACCAACTTCAGCTTGGGCATCAGCTAAAAATGCTAATCTTCCTACTAGTTGTCCGGCGCGAATTTGAAATAGTTGAATGCAAGCGTGTTTTTCGTCTAACGAAGCAGCGATAGCATCTCTAGAAACAGTATCATCCGGTAAAGATACTTTTTGGTCGGCATTTAATGACTTCAATCCGGCAATTTGATCTCTTATCCGCGCTGCTGTTTCAAAGTTTAATTCTTCAGAAGCTTGATGCATCTGCTGGTTAAGTGTATCAATTAATTCACTTGTCCGACCTTGGAAGACCATTGCCACCTTTTGCACGATTTTGCGGTATTCCGATGGTGAAATCAATTCTTGACAAACACCAGGACATCTTCCTAGATCGTAATTCAAACAAGGTCTATCTTTAAATAAAGGTTGGGGCCGTTGTCTGAGGGGAAATATTCGCTTACACAAACGCAATATTCCCCGTAATGTGCGAGAATCAGTATAAGGTCCGTAATACTTATGCTTAGATGAAGCAACTCTGCGTTTGCGGGTAATAAAAATCCTTGGATACTCATCACCCCAAGTTATACAAACGTAGGGATACTTTTTATCATCCTTGAGCAGTACGTTAAAATAAGGCTGATGCTGCTTAATTAAATTAGCTTCTAAGGCTAGAGCTTCTGTTTCAGTGTCGGTGACAATAAACTCAATATCCCTCACCTGTCTTACCATTGTAGCGATGCGTTCGGTAAGTTTTTGCGACTCCCGGAAATAAGAACGAACCCGCGATCGCAATTTTCGCGATTTACCTATATATAAAATACGGTCAGTTGCATCCCGCATCAAATAAACCCCAGGCTCCGGGGGAATTTCTTTCAGACGGTTTTCCAGACGTTCTGGATTTTTGATTAGCGGTAACGCTTGGGCTGATTTTGTCACAAATCAAGGAAGAAAATTTTACAATCAACTGATATTTACTATTTTAAGTAAAATCACCGTCATTGTACGCGGATTTATTTTGTTACAGGAATCATATTACTGCCTAGCTTGATTCCTAAATCTTACCTTTACCATTACTTATCTGCACCATAAGATTAAATACGCTTATTTACGGAATATGTAAGCCAGAATTATGAGTTACTCATATTTATGAGAGATTATGGTTTCGTAAACCTACGGTTAATTTCAATATCTATACTTTATTTAGAGGGGTATGACATAGATTTCAACTCCTTTCTTCGTAAACGCTCTAAATTTTAGCGCTTTATCATCATAAATTCATTATAATGGCTCAATTTAAATAAGCAGGAACCCGGATTTTTCCCATTGCAATAAATCTTAAGAGAATCAACTGATTTGTAGATATTAATTCATGATTATTATTGATGTAAACCGAGAAAATAGATTCTAGGATGAAAAAAATGAGTTCCCAAGACTTTGAATCCGAATATCGCGAAGTAATGAATGATACACTCAACGAATTACAATCAGCAATTTTACTTTTAGCACAAGCACAACGAAAAATATCTATAATTGGCTCTTCCGTACAAAATCTCAGTCAAAGTGTCGAAGAATATCTAATTAAACAAAAGTCAGAATCAAAATAACTTCAGCGGCATATATTATCTTTGGTGACAGGATAACTCTTTTTCAATAGCTTGGGTTAGTTCAGTGAGAATTACAGGTTTAACAAAATAGTGACGAGCGCCTAAACCCATCGCTCGTTCGCAATCCGATTTAAAAGCTAGCCCTGAAACTACAATTATAGGTATTTGATTGGCTTGGGATCTTTGTTGCATTTTTTGTAGCAACGAGTAGCCATCAATATCTGGCAATTTTAAGTCCAATACAATTAAGTCCGGTTGAAAACTCTCTATTGTAGAAAAAAACTTTGAACCGCTAGGCAAGCTTTTAACTTCGTATCCACAAAAACTTAAACAATCACTCAACAGCATCCGATTAACATCATTATCTTCGACTAGCAAAACTTTTTTTACTCGATGTGACTTAAATTGCTGCTTTACACTTATTAGCTGCACTGTCATTTTCACCTATCATCCTAGGTCACAAGTCAATTTTTCGTAAAATAACGTAACAAAATCTTTATTATCAAACTTATTAAAGATATAGACTTGAATAAAAGTAAATGATAAGAAAAACAATTATCAACAAAATTTAGGTTCATTATTATTTCTGCTTATAAATATTAACTTAATATAGATACTTAAGGCAAAGTTAAACCAATCTTTAACCTTAGTTTAAGTTTTTATGATATACTTAACGTTTTTTTAAGAAATCATCGGACATAAATAATATAAATTTCTGTCGGCATTTGTTTTGTTATCGCTGATTTAGCCTTTTTACTACATTTGGCAAAGACATTGCCACTGCAAGTCGTCACCTATTAATGGTGGCCAGAATATGATATTATCTAGGGCTAGTATTTATTAATTCGAGTTTAATAAGCCGTGGCGCGTTTAATTAGTATTTTTTTAACCGCTTCTTCGATCCGTGCTGCAAGATTTGAATAAATTTTAATAGTACGGAAGAACCTTGAGTTTAAATAAAAAATGGCTTTTCCGTAATTAGTATGCTTAAAATAATATGATAAATTAGTGAATAGGTAATAGTGGGAAAAATATTTTCTTGAATAATTTTTATATTTGAGCTGGATAATTATTGGACGGTAAGAGTTTCAGGATTTTTTTCTAAAAATGAATCTGCCCTATCTACTGAAAAACTATAAAAATAAACTTAGTTAAATAAATTGTCAACAACATGATTTATAGAGGAAGTAAATAAATTTTACTTCTTAATTGTTTTTTGCGGCTTGATACTTGGCAGCAAACAAACAAAATGCAATTAATCCTAGCAGTGCCGAGCCTTCCGGAACCTTTCTTTTCCTATTTATTTGAGGCTGCTTCCAAATATTAGTATAAGTTTTTAAATCTTCTTTTTTTCCAGCGAGACTAATGTCCGATGCAGTAGACTCAATGTCATATATATAGTAAACAAATTTATCCGAAGTTTTGACTTTAATAGCTTCACCAGCTTGAATTAGCTCTATGCTGTTTTTGGCTTTTTGTAATAATGAACCTTTTAGTGACTTTGGATCGCGATCGTTTTCGAATTGATTACAAAAATCAAATTCGGGAGCAGAAATGCAAGAATACATTTTATCCGACTCGTTAAGGAAAGCCAAAGTATTTCCATTACTAATCGATGCTTCCTTGTGTGGAGTTGTGGTTAATGCATCGTCAGTCGTTACATTTTGAAGCAAAGCAGCTTGTGCTGGAGTTGTAGCATTAGCGCTAAGTATTGTACCCAGTAATGCGTAATTGCCAATTTTTTTGATAGTTTTTACCATGTAGGTTATTTCCTTAATCGTTTAAAAATAAGTAATGAATATAATCCTTCTCATTTCAATGGAATTACATTGATGCGGATACGGATATTTAATGCCATAGAAACCTATGGGATGTAACTGACAATGGCAATATAGCGATTTTCACTATGCAGCGAACTACGAAGCTTAAAATTGTATTTTTGGTGAAACCGTTATATTGCCTCAAAATAAAAAAATTAAAGGCAAAAAAATAAGTAATACCACGCTAAGTTTAACGTGGTACTACTGTAATTGCAGACACAAATAGGTTAATTTTATGTCAAAACTAAATGAAGATTTAGTGAACCAACTGCAAAAACTGGGAAATGCGATGTACAGCGGTTTCTAATACAGCAGGCTCGCGAACTAATGCAAAGCGTACATAACCTTCTCCCGACTTACCGAAACCCGCACCGGGAGCAACTGCAACGCCAGTATTTTCTACTAACTGCTTGCAAAAACCAATAGAATCTTTACACCAAGGTTCTGGTAATTTTGCCCAAACATACATTGTTGCTTTAGGCATAGGAACCTGCCATCCGATGCGATGTAGAGCATTAACAAAAGTATTGCGGCGTTTTCGGAAATTATCTACATTTATCTCTACCTCTGATTGCTCACCATTTAGAGCGGCTTGAGCCCCATTTAAAATTCCTCCATACTGATTAAAATCAATTACCGCTTTTACGCGACGTAAAGCCCCAATCAATTCGCGATTGCCGATGGCGAAGCCGATGCGAAAACCACCCATGTTATAGGATTTGGAGAAAGAAAAAAATTCAATTGAGATACTTTTTTCCAAATCAGCTTGGAAAATTGAAGGAGCAAGAGACTGTGGATTTGTAGTTGAAAGTGCTTCGTCTTCAGCAAAAACCAAATCTACATAGGGGAAATCGTGAACCAGAACAATATCGTGTTGCTCGCAGAAGCCAACAGCTTTTTCAAAGAAAGATAGGGGTGCGATGGCACTGGTAGGATTGTGGGGGTAACTTAATACCATCATCCGCGACTGTGCTAAAACAGTTGGGGGGATTTCCTCAAATACTGGTAAAAAATCGTTTTCTTCCCGTAAAGGCATGGAATAAACTTGACCAGAAGCTAAGTAAACTCCCCCAGCATGGGAAGGATAGGTTGGGGCAAGTAATAAAGCAAAATCTCCTGGATTTAAAATAGCCAAAGGAAGATGTGCTGTCCCCTCTTGGGAACCAATCAGGGGTAGGACTTCAGTTTCTGGGTCAACTGATATACCAAATCGAAGTGAATACCACTTGGCTACAGCTTGACGAAACCCTTGGGTTCCATGAAACAACAGGTAACCGTGAGTACTTTTATCGTGCAAGGATTTGGCGATCGCTTCGATGACATGACTTTGGACTGGTAAATCCGAAGATCCCAAAGACAAATCAATTAACTGGCGATCGTTAGCTAAAGCTTTAGCCTTGGCAATGTCCATATCTGCAAATACATTGGATTGCAGGGGTTCTAAACGCTTTGCAAATTGCATTATAATCGCTTGTTTGTTAGTGGTTAGTTGCTGCTTGGAGCCTGGTTAATTGTCTAAACTATCATTAACTAACCACTATCTACTAATCGCCTGCTTTTTTATGAAGGTAAACTGCATATTTTCCCCCTAGGGAGCCAAAAAAAGCGGCACGCTTTTTGTGGAACATGCCGCATGCTTCTTTACTTGGTAATATTCGTCTGTCCAAGGGCATTTACGGAAACTGTAACCCCAAATAAGTAACTGCTTGAGGGCTGACGAATATCTAACTTTTTAAATGATTATCTAATAAGCTCATTAATTTTTCTTTGTTAACAACTCCTTCACTGGAGGCTAATAATTTATCTCCTTCAACTAGTCGCAAAGCAGGTACGCCTTCTACCTGATATTGCTTAACTGAAACTGGATTTGGATCAACTTCCATTTTGACAACCTTAAGCTTGTCAGCATAAGCATTAGCAGCAGCATTAACAGCTGGGGACATCAGCTTACAAGGTCCGCACCAAGAAGCCCAAAAGTAAACTAATACTGGTTTTTGAGCTTGCAGTACTTCTTTTTCAAAATCTGCATCATTAATATTGATTACACCCTCGCTCATTTTATTCTCCATCTACTAGCGTCCTTGATAATCATACAAATTTAGCGGAATCTACAATAAGTCCCCAATTAAAAGCTTAGTTGTTGTAGGGAATTGCGGCTAGTAACTAGAGTTGTAGTTTTTATTTTTCGACATTGATATTCCAAAAATCCCACAACCGATACAGTTGTGGGACAATTTAAAATATTGACTATTTAGTATAAAAAATTACAAATCGTCTAATTCTTTCCGTAGTTCGTCTAACTCAGCATCTACTGGTTCGCTTTTCTTCTGCTGAGTTGGTTGTTTGGTGTCAGTTTGTTGTGGTAATTGGGGTTGGCTTGTTGGTTCGCTTCCTGGTAGAGCAATTTGTGCTTTTAGAGCAGCTAATTCATCATCAACGCCACTGCTGGCTTCAAGCTGTGCGAATTGACTGTCTAAGTCAGCACCGGCCAATTCTGCCGCTGATTGAGCGCGTGCTTCTTGCATCATAACTTTTTCTTCCATACGCTCGAATGCAGCCATTGAACTGCTGCTGTTCATGCCGCGCACCATTCCTTCAAGTTGCTCCTGTGCTTTCGCTGCAGTAATCCGCGCTTTGAGCATTTCTTTCCTGGTTTTCGCCTCAGAAATTTTGCTCTCCAACTGGATTAATTGACGCTTGAGATTGTCAACTTGAGTGTTTTGCTGGTCTAAACTTACCTTAAGAGTGTTGGCAGCCTCAGTAGAAGCTTTTTTGCGCTCTAGGGCTTGACGAGCTAGGTTTTCATCCCCTTTTTGCAGTGCTAACATGGCATTGCGCTGCCACTTATTAACTTCATTATTAGCATCGTTATATTGCTTCTCAGTACGTTTTTGAGCAGCAATAGCTTGAGCAACCCCTTGACGCAATCGAACCAAGTCTTCTTGCATCTCGACAATGGCTTGTTCGAGTATTTTTTCTGGATCCTCGGCTTTGCTCACCAAGTCGTTGAGGTTGGAGCTTACTACTCGTCTTACACGATCAAATAATCCCATAATTTTTTTCCTCTGGAGATTTACGCTCTTGCGATAAAAAGTTAGGTTTTTTACTACTTATATAGTTACCTATTTAAATGTAATCTTACTCTTGCCGAATTTGTCCCCCCGGCTCAGCCATAATTCTCAGCCCAAAATCTTAGAAGCTGCCGTTATCGAATCCTAGATAACTATTGGGGAGGCTGTTGATTTTTTTGCGTACTATCAGGAAGCTGTGCTTTCATTGCCGAAAGTTCGGCATCTAAATCATCACCTTCTGCCAAGCTCGCAAATTTATTTTCTAATTCGTCTGCACCAGATATGGCAATTGTTTCTTGCTTCGCTTCGAGCTCGTTGAGTTTGTCTTCCATTCTCTCAAAAGCTTTAAGGGAGTTGGTATCGCCAACACCGCCAAGCATTTCTTGAAGTCGTAAAGAAGCTTCAGCAGAACGAGCACGAGCAATATACATATCTTTCTTAGTTCTAGCCTCAGAGATTTTTAACTCTAAAGACTGCATATCTTTTTTTAGTTTAGCTACTAAAGTTTTTTGTTGCCCAATTTGTTCTGTAAGGGCAGTTGCAGTTTGTTCGTAAGCTTTACGTTTGGTAAGGGCTTCTCTAGCTAAAGCCTCATTACCTTGTTGTAAAGCCATTTGAGCGCGACGATACCATTCTTCTGCTGTAGACTGAGCCTGAGCCGCTTTTCGTTCGGTGCGTTTTTGAGTGGCAATCGCAGTTGCTACTCCTTGTCGCATCTGCACCAAATTTTCCTGCATCTCATAGACGGTTTCTTCCAGAAGTTTCTCCGGATCTTCCCGTTGCGCTGTCCAACTATTAACATTTGAACGAAATAAGCGCAGGATACGCTCAATCAGCCCCATAAGTTAAGCCTCCGTATTTGATGGATTATTCAGTTAACAGTTATAAGTTCTTTTAGCAATAAGGATGACTTGGGATTTGGTAGCCGATTGAAATCTCCTACCATATGCTTACTCGCATTATTCGCCCTCAACAGTGAACTGTTCTAGTCGGGTTCTTCTACCCTTGCAGTAATTCCATTTTCTTTGAGAACTTCTAAATGTTTTTTAACTCATTCTTTGGATATGAAGGCACCCAAATAAACGTATTTTCCTTCTGGTGATAAATATGCGTCTGGAATGACTTTTTTTACTTCGCTCAAAGTGTCACCCGTATTATCTACGATGACATTATAAAACCCACCTTTTGATGGTTGTATTTGATCGAGGTTTTGGGGTGCTAGTGCTGCCTTAGATTCGGAAACAGGAGTTGCAGGAGTATTTGCTGCAACTGTTGGTGACATTTGTTCGACTCTGGTTTCTGTTCTTTCTGGGGTTGAATTTGTAACGACATTCGCTGGTTTTGCTGCGGTAGTCGGTTTCGGTTTGGGTGTTGCCCCCGCTATATCGTCAATACTATCGATATCTGGAAGCGCATCGCTTGCAAGATTCGGATTCTTAGGTATGGGTGTTAATTCTGTTTCTAAGTTTATGTTACGAGCACTATCCGTATTTTCACTATCCTTATTTTTTGGATTATCTTTAAATAATCCCGCCAAGGTAAATGAAGGTATGTTGTCTAAGTTAAAAAATATATAGCCAAAGGTAATACTTAACAACAACAGTAATAGCATCGAACCAATGCTTAAAGGCGATAGCAGACTGTCACTATTGTTTGTTGGCTTTTTGGAAGATGGTTGCTGTTTTTCTTCTTCTGCTAAACTCCGCAGTAAAGCTTCAGAGGATTCCAGATAATCATCTGGCTCCTTAGTAGCATCATTTTTGGAGTCGGGTAAATTGTCGGCTTGTGTATTTTGATTAATATCCGTTTTAACAATGCTGCTTTGATTTTGCGCTACTGTGGTTCGATTTCTCGGCTTCGTCGTCTCTGTATATGGTGGTATTATTTGCTCGTTTATAAAAGGAATTTGTTTCGGTTCAGAATTAGTCCCTTGATTCTCATCCACTTCTGAAGATATTTTTGGTGCCCGAGGAGGTGGAGGGGGCGTTTCAAGATTACCTAGGGGGTTATTTACTTGCTGTTTTCTTATATAAGCCACAGCTTCTTCGCCTGTTAAACTTTTTTGATTTCGTTGATTTCTAATATTAGCAACAGTTATGGCACTTTGAGCTTGCGGTTTAGCTGCAATCAAACTACCGAGACTTTTTTGAATTGGTGTTCTATGTGCGGCTCGTGTTCGACGATACCGCGCCAATTCTTCATCAAGTTTTACTTCTAAACTTGCTAATGCCGCACTTAGTGCTGGTTTTAAATTAGATGGTTTTGATGTTTGACTACCAGAATAATATAAGGGGTTCTCACTCATATCCCATATGCCTCCGTACCGACTGCCAGATTATCCAAAATTTGATACTTCCACCGTCTATAGGGGGATTATTCTTATACAGTCACTTAACTGGGCTGAATTACTTCAGACCCTGTCAGTAACTCTCTAGGAGCATTTTAAAACACTGCCTGCCCCTCCGCACTTAATCCTCTCTTTCTAATGACTTGAGCACTGGCTACATCCACTTGTATACCAGCATTTGTTGCAATTGTAGGTATACAACCGATCGATTAATAATGCCCCTAGGACAGCCACCTGTGGGACAATTTTTACTTGTGCCTTTATAGTCTACCTCGGCAAAGTTTACCCCAAGCTGACAAAATACCCATTTTTAAATTTATCTGAAGTGACCTAACTTACTCAGTAATTAGGAAATTGTCATATCAATTTTGGATTTTGGATTTACGATTTTAGATTGTCCCCATAAATAAATTTAGGGGCTTGCGGATTTTTGATGAGCCACAAACTTCGTTTGAATAACGATTTTAGATTATTTCCATAGTTGAAACTAGGGGCCCCTCAACCATTTATAATCGAAAATCCTGTTGGGTAAAATCTAAAATTTTTTTGGTCACAATTCCTGGTTGGTGGGTGACTCCACAAGCGTTATTATTACCTTCTGCCATCTTACTAAGAGTCATACAACAGCACCACAATAATGGGGGAAGAACATCTAAACCGACCTTAATAATGCCCGAATTCAATGTACATCACATTTAGCCTCCTCTACAAGGAAAAATGTGCCAGTTGCGACCATTCTTATAAGTTTTTTGATTGCTTCTGGTACTCAGGGTAAGAAGTATCTATAGAGATGACTTAAATTCGTCAGCAAAGCTTGACCTATTAGCTATTTTATCAAATATCTAAGACTAATAGCTCAGTGAATTCAAAGCGATGGATTCATCTCACCCATAAATCGACGCTGCTCTTGCTCAATTTAAATAGTTATACAATTTGACGAGCACCCAAAATAATTTTTTCTCCTAAAAAAATTATTTTGGGAACCCTTTTTCAAGCTGAAATTCCTGCACTTAACTTTATTTAAAATGTCCTTTCAATCAATTCCAGAGATTTTAGATATTCTGCAAATTGAAACTTTATACCAACAACAACCCTTACAACGTTTACTTGATTGTTGGCAAGAGGTTGTGGGCAAAATCATTGCCACTCATACCCAGCCAATTTCAATTGAACGGGATGTTTTATGGGTGGCAACTTCCAGCGCTGCTTGGTCACAAAATCTGACCTTTGAGCGCCAAAGATTGCTGAAAAAGTTAAATAAAATATTACCAAATCCTTTAGTAGATATACGCTTTTCTACTGCTCGTTGGCAGCGTACCAGAAAAGAACCATTACAGCAAAAAAGTATTTCATCCCGAGAGCATCCTAGTTACTTAGGAAATAGTATTAAACAACACTCCTATGTTCGCTCCTTTCCCAAAAGTCCTCATACTGTTTTTGCAAATTGGGCCTTTACAGTAAAAATGCGATCGCAATATTTACCCCTTTGTCCTAGCTGTCAATCTCCTACTCCTAAAGGAGAATTAGAACGCTGGGGTGTTTGTTCTATTTGCGCTGCTAAATCTTTTTGAATTTGGGCAAAAGAACTCAAGGGTACAGAGGATCGTGGATTGGGAATGACGTAATTGATAATTTTAGTTGATAACTGTTCGAGGAGAATCGTCAATTCATACTAACAAAATCGCCTGCTGGGCTACTCCTTGAAGCTGGATATAACTATGCTCCTCTATCTAAAATAGATTAATTAATCGCGATCCCTAACTGGTTTAGAAACAAAACTGTAGAGTGATTTTCAATAGCTTTGTTTCTTTCCTGTTACAGAATAATTTAAAAATATAACAGAAATATAAAGATATTATAAAGTTGATTTTTGGACTGGGATCATGAAAACCTATATAGAATAATGGCTTGGTGCGTTTATCAGCGATTTATGACTAAGAGCAAAATATAGAGATGTAAATTCAGCCAGCACACGGCATAAAAAATGAAAAGCATTCAAACCTTCACCTCAGCTTGCCGAAATTGTCGTTTCTTTGCTCCAGTTGGGCGGCGCGGAGGAATTTGTCAACAACTAGGAGCACCTGTACGTGGAAGTTGGAAAGCGTGCTCTTTAGCTGTTTCTCCCTTTGCGCCCTCGTGGGAAACCTTGGAAGATGCTTGGAGTTTACCCGATGCGACTCCGGTATTAGCCGAAGATTCTGACAAGTTCGTAGTGAAGGCTAATGTAGAAGCCGATGTTGAGCAGGTATCTAAGGAACAGAAAGTCGAAGCTTTGTTAAGTTAAAACTTTTGTGTAAGTAGCGATTATTCTTAATTATTGGAATAATTTGAATAGTTAAATTTCCAGCATAAAACGCAAAAACTTTTGTATACGAGTGATGAATCGGTCTAATCTAGACCTAGGATGGGACCGAACAAGATTTAACATAGAAATAAAATTTGTTTTTAAAATTCGTTTTGTAAGTGTTTTCATCACCCTTGCATAAAAGAATTGCACCAGTAATTAAAAGGTGCAATTCTTTTACTTATTTGGGTTTCTAAAAATTTAAGGTAACCAAGGATATTGACGGAAATCTGGCTTCCGCTTTTCCAAAAATGCCTGTTTGCCTTCACTTCCCTCTTCTGTCATGTAATAAAGTAAAGTGGCATTTCCGGCAAGCTCTTGTAAACCGGCTTGCCCGTCGCAATCGGCGTTAAAGGCAGCTTTTAAACAGCGAATCGCCATAGGACTTTTTTCTAAAATTTCTTGCGCCCATTGGATACCTTCTGCTTCTAACTGTTCCACCGGTACCACCGTATTTACTAACCCCATATCTAAAGCTTGTTGGGCGCTGTATTGGCGGCAGAGGAACCAAATTTCACGAGCTTTTTTTTGTCCGACGCTGCGTGCTAAATAACTCGCGCCAAAACCACCGTCAAAACTACCAACTTTTGGTCCGGTTTGTCCGAATACTGCATTCTCTGCTGCAATTGTCAAGTCGCAAATTAAATGTAGGACATGTCCGCCACCGATCGCGTAACCTGCAACTAAGGCAATTACGACTTTGGGCATGGAACGAATTAAGCGTTGTAAATCTAATACATTTAAACGAGGAACGCCATCATCATCGACATAACCGGCTTTGCCCCGTACGCTTTGGTCACCGCCGGAACAGAAAGCGTATTTACCATCAGTATGGGGACCAGCGCCAGTAAATAAAACTACACCAATACTAGAATCCTCGCGGGCATCGCAAAAGGCTTGATAAAGTTCAAAAACAGTTTTAGGGCGAAAAGCATTGCGTTTATGGGGACGGTTGATGGTGATTTTCGCAATGCCATCGGTTTTATGGTAAAGAATGTCTTCGTAGGTTTTGGCAGTTTGCCAGTTGATTTGCATTATCCTCGCACGTTAGTCATGAGTCATAAGTCATTATCTAATAGCTGTGGTCTGTGACTGCGATAATAGTGTAATTCTTTGAAAATTATCTTGAGATTACTATTACTATAAGTTTATCGATCATTTTTACTGGCATTTATCTATTATTTATAGATCAATAAAATCAGCCAATAAAATCGATTAAGGAAGGAAGAAGGAAGAAGTTTGGAATTGAAACAGGGATTTAAACCCCGATTCAATTTTTACACCTTTGAGCGGTGGGGAATTTTCAGAAATCAAATCGGATTCCTATATTATTTTAGGGTGCTAAGAGCGCAAAAAGATAACCAAAAAAAACTCAGCCCTCTTCTGTGCTTAGCTCCACACCCCTTGGCGTAAAAAAAATAATAATCAACCCATAAAAGGAAAATAAATACTCAAAGATGTTTTGAGCATCACAAAATAATTCATCTAATTATAAGTGTGAACAAATATTTGGTGTAACAAAAACACTTTTTTAACCCGGCTAATTACAGTATATTGAAGATCGAAGAATGTAAGTGCGATCGCCTGGGAAGTTGGAATTTAGGGTGTAGAGTTAGCTTGATTAATTATGCCTGGTGAAGGGTTCCTATGGGTGCCCGTGAAGAGGAATAAAAAGTTATTAGTAATTGAAAAATATTATTATGTTTGATATTGATGAATACGGTTTTCGTTGTGGGTGTCTTGTCGGTTTCTTTGGGTGTTTTGCTTTTATTTTCGCTATTTTGTGGGTGTTGCGAACAATCCTACATATGCTATTTGGCGAACAAGTTTATATCTACGTTCACCAACATCATTTTTTGGGTGTTGTTGATTTGATTAACGCAGCACAATTGCTAGGTTATAATTAATTTTTTATAAACTGTTACCTACTTAATTTGTATAATACTAGCGGGCTATCCGGCTCGCACTACTATATTTTCACGTTCTCTCTCGTATTATATATAACGCCCACTATACATCAGGTTCTCTTTTCCCTTTGTATTGGAATTTTTGTGTTGGAATTATTTAAAAGATAACTAAAAAAAAATTCTGTAGTGTACATGCTCTACATGTTTTTTGAATATACACTTCCTAAAACAATAATCAACGTAGAAAAAGTAATTATCGGTACAACTGGTAAAAAACCGAAGGTAAAACTTTCTGGAATTATATTCAATTGAAAACCAATTAACATTACCTCGCCAACAATAATCGAAAGAATGCAGTTCAAAGGATTAATATTTTTACCATACAAAGCAGCAATAACCGTAGGAAATAACACAGCTAATCCGGTGAAAGCTACTTGAGCGATCGCTAAAATTGTGGATGGTGGATTATAAGCGATAATTAAACCAATAATCGCCAGAATTACAATTAATACTCTACCGATTAAAGTTTGTTCGCCAAGGGAGGCATTTGGGCGTAAGTAAGAAATATACACATCTCGTGTCAGCATGGAACTTAGAGCAAGAAGTTGGGAATCTAATGTTGACATAAATGCTGCTAATGCTCCCACCATCACAAAAGAAGCTACCCAAACGGGTGTATATTCTGCCAACATCATTGGTAAAACTCGATCTGTTGCTTTTCCTACTAAATTGGGAAAGGGAATATGTGCCCAAACTCCAATTAATACGGGACAAATAAATATTATCGTGGTTATTAAGGGATACAAAACCGCAGAAACTTTTAAGGGAGTGGGTGTTTTGGGAATATAAAACCGCATGAACATTTGGGGAAACATGGGAACACAAAGAACCCACAAAATCATATAACTAAACCATTTGGGTTTTGTAAAAAAGTTGTCTACACCTTGTCGGGAAAAAAGTTCTGGTAATTGTTCGTAAACAGCGCGGTTGGCTGCGGTAATTCCTCCCAAACTATTGGCAATCGTGAATACAGCTACAATCATCAACACAAACATTAAAATACCTTGCAAAACGTCGGTTAATGCAACGCTTCTCATTCCACCAAGGAAGACGTATATCACAATGGCAAATGTCAAAACAGTTGCTCCGAAAAAGTACGGAATTTGTCCATTAGTTAAGTTCTCTAAAAGATATCCCGCTCCGATGGGTTGCAAAGCCAAATAAGGCAATGTAAAAATCACCATTACTGCAAGAAATATTATTTTCAAACTTTGGCTTCCCAAACGTTCTGCAATTAATTCCGAAGGAGTAATAAATCCTTTCTCCTGACCTAAAAGCCAGACTTTATAACCAATCAAATAAAATAGAACTCCTAGAAATGCCCCTGAAAATGCCATCATTGGATAATAGCTAATACCTACACGGTAACCAGCACCAGCAAATCCTAAGAAAGCAAAAGAACTAAAATTGGTGGCAGCCAGAGTGAAAAATAAAACAATACTGCCAATTTTACGATTTGCGAGAAAATATTCTTGAGGTGTATTGTTTTGTGCTTGAAAAGTAGCGATTCCTATAACTAGAGTGAATATTAAATAAGCTGCTATGAATAAATAAGGAATAAAATTGTCTATATTCATCAAAATTTCGACTAGTTTGAAGGTGTTTTCCAAAATTTAAGCGCAAAGATTAAGAGGGTTAAAGAAGTCATAATTTGTAAGCCAATAAAATATATTACCCAATGAGGAAGAGAAAATATGGATAATGATATTTCCCCTTGCCAATTCCAAAAATCAAGGGAGAGCAAAAATATGACACTAAAGCAAAAAAACCAGAAATATGGGGAGCATCCCAATTTAGCAAAAATAAAATTTGTAGTGGGAGCGGCTCGCTCCCTAGTGCCAGTGAGCGAGCAAGATGCTCGCAGTACCGAAAAAATAAATTTACACATTTGGGATGCTCCCGAAATATGATGTTTGAAAAACTTTCATATTAGTTGTGAGTTGTTATTTATTAGTTAATATATTAAAACTTCACTCGCCATCTTTCCTAAATTATCTTTACGCCATTCCGCATCAGTTTTACGATTCGTAGGTATTTCCAAAACCCGAATTCCTTTATTTGGTAATGGATTCAATTTATTACATAAATCATCCCAGGAAGTAATTAACTCGTGTTTCACGCCGTAAGTTTTACAAAGTTGCTCAAAATCTATATTCTGAGGTGTAGCAAATAACTCCTCAAAAGGTGGTTCAAATTCAGATATTGGTAGCATTTCAAAAATTCCGCCACCATTGTTATTAATTAATATTATTGTCAAATGTCCGATAAACTTGTTTCTAGCTAAAAAGCCGTTAGTATCGTGCAGTAACGCTAAGTCACCCGTTAACATAACGCTGCTTTGTTGACGATGGGCTACTCCTAAAGCTGTTGATAAAGTTCCATCAATACCGTTTGCACCCCGGTTAAAAAATGGTTTAATCTCTAAATTGTTCGGTTTCCAGAAAAATTCTACATCGCGCACCGGCATACTATAGGCGATAAACAAAGGCGTTTGGGGTGGTAAAAATTGAGAAAGCAACCAAGCAACTTTACCTTCAAACAACTCCGTCTTTTCCGCCAAAGTCTTATCAACCCTTTCTCTTACCTGGGTTTCCCCATTCAACCACATTTGAAGATAAGAATTTGTGATATCACCTTCCCCTTCTCTCCCCATCTCCCCATCTCCC
>JBHJJJ010000254.1:0-20577 GCA_050042755.1 Rivularia sp. (in: cyanobacteria) | reverse complement strand
GAAAAAGCCGACCTAGTTTATAGTGAGCTTCAGAGAAATTAGGATTTAACAAAATTGCCAATTTATAACATGAAATAATGGCTGCTTCTATGTATGGTAGTATGATATTATGTTCTCTATATTTTTTGAATAGTTCTGGGAACGCTTGGTTTTGTAAAATGCTGCCTAAATTCAAAAATTGTGCTGCAATTATTTTTTTATTCATATAGTTTTACCGGTTAAAAGTGTCTGTTGAAGTTCAACCGACGACTTACAATTTACGTAGTTTAAGTTGAGACACCGACCGACACATGCTTTTTAGTACAAATTTACCGATAGTAAAAATTGAAATCTTTAAGAGCAATAAGTCTAGCTTTATTGAGGCGGTAGTAGAAGTCTATGTTGCTGCTTAAATTATTCCATAAAGTTTTCCTTGATTTCAATTTAGAGGCATCAAAGTGATGTTTAACTTTATTAATGCTTTCTAGCCAAGAGGGCTTAATAATTTCTAGTCCTGCTTTGGCTGCCGCTAGTCCAATACCATTTCCTGAACCACCATGAATTCCATGTAATTCTAGATAACGAGCTATCAAATCCCATTGCCTGAGAAATTCCCAAGTTTTATCTCCATCTGCGGAGACCGCAAATAATGATTCTCCCATATAGGTTACAGTATTAATATCTATCTCAAGTTTATCTGACAACTTACAAAGATAGCTCAGTCTTTCAGGATTGTACTTCTGTACATGTTCAACCATATTTTCAATATGTACTGCTGCTAATCCTGTAGACTGATTAATCGACTTTGGTAGGCTACCATTGATTCTTATATCAGCATCTATCTGTATTACTAGTTTAAATTTCGTTAATGCCTGCTCAATGACAAATCGCTTGTCATGATAGCAATGGAGAATTCCCCTTTTCTTCAGTTTGAATGCAAATACATTACTACAGTCTTTAAATATATGAGGATTATCTGTTCCGATTACTGCTGTAGTTTCTGGAGAGTACTTCTCTAAATCTTTAGCTAAATCTTTAGCCAAAAGTTGATATTTAGACCCCAGAGCGACAATGCTAAAGCAGAAACTATTATTCATAGAGATGCTCCTTAGGAATTATTGAAAAATTTTGGTTTATTATTCTAAAGTGGGCAAGAGATATCATACAAGAGTTTAATCCACATTCCGTATATGTATTTATACTTACAAAAAAGGTTTCTGTAGATAATTTCGTCAATTCCAGTTAAATTTCTGATCCAAATATTCTTCTAATTGTTGATTAAAAGGTCGAAAATAATCACTCAAAATTTGACGCATTGACTCAGAGATAGGAGGATAACTACCTTTATTGATTTTTCGATATTCTTGAAGTTGGTACGGCTCTACTCCTAAAAATTGAAATACTTGATTAAGCGTAGTGGCTGGATCGGCAAAAAAATCTTCACTTTTCAAAATTAAAAACTGATTCTTAGGAAAAATATCCATCCATTGACTGAGGCTTTCAATATATTGACTGCGTTTTATGTAAAGGCTGATATTACAATAATTATATGAGTTCACATCTGATTTCGTAGTAATGACTTCAACTCCTGATAAAATAACCTTCTCTACAGAACGATTATCACTGTGTTCTCTAACACGCATATAGTAATGAGAAATAGCTCGATCAACTGGATTTCTTAATAAAACAATTAATTTCATACTAGGAAACTCTTGAAAGAGAGGTACAGCAGCTTTCCTGAAATCTAAGTAAGCAGGAGTAGCTTCACCAGTAATGAAACTCTCTTCTGAAGAAATAGCTGGAAAATGAGCTAAATACCAATCTAGTCCTTTATCAAAATTAAATTTAACATTCCAGAATTTGATTTCTTTTTTAATTGCAGGCAGAATTTGGGGATGTTGTGTTAAATAATCGTAAAGAGAGGATGTGCCACACTTGGCTTGTCCAATGATTATAAAATTGGGAGGAGATAAGTGTTGTTCTTTTTTTGTATTTAGTACAACGTGGGGATGAGTTTTAATAATCTGCTTTTGACTAGCAATTTGATAATTTTTAATTCCCTTAGCAAGTTCACCTTTCTTACTCAAAATATCCCCTAGAGTTCGATAATACCAAGACTGCTCTGGTTCTAATTTAATAGCTTGCTCTAAAGCGTCAATACTTTCTTCAAATTGTTCTTGTATGAGTAGCATTCGCCCTAAATGATAATAGGCCTCAGCGAGTTTAAAATCACCAATTTTTGTGGATTCCTCATAGGCAGTAGCTGCTTCTTGCCATTTTTTTTGTTTCTGAAACAGTCGTCCTAATTTGTAGTGAGCTTCTGCTAAATTAGGATTTAACCAAATTGCCCAACTATAACAGAAAATAGTTGCTGTTTCTATATACGATTGAATTATATTATGTTGTTTAAATCTACTTAAGAGTTCTGGCAAAAATTGGTTTTGTAAAAAGGCACCCAAATTTAAAAATTGTGCTGCAATTATTTTTTGATTCATATATTTATATATTTAAGTAAGTCGGCACAAATAATTTTATAAGTTTTGTGGATGCATTTTTTCTTTTACGCAACTCAAGATTTTTGCAATCCGATTCTCCCAAGAAAACTGACTAACATAATTAAGATTATCTCTATATCCTTCCACTTTCCTCGGATAATTATTCAAAACCTGCTGAAGACACTGAGCAAATTTAGTTGGGTTATCCGGTTCACACCAACCGGCGATCGCACCTGAAGATTTAAACTCCATCAATGATACAATCTCTGTAGCAACAATAGGAGTTCCAGAAGCCATGTATTCAAACAGTTTTAAGGGAGATGTGAAAGTTGCTGCTTTCCCAGAACAATGAGGATGAGCTAAAACATCGGCAGCTTGGAATAAGCTTGGTAATTGTTCGTGAAGAATATAACCTAAAAAAGTAACATTTTTGACGTACTTTTCACGAGCGCGCTGCCTATATATTTCTACTTTTTCTTGACTACCACCAGCAAAAACAAATTGAACTTCTGGTAAAATCTTTGCAACATCGATCAATAAATCAACTCCTTTGAAACGGTATAATGCTCCTGAATAAACTACCAAGTGTTGCCGTTCATCAAATAGCAATTTTTCACGCCATTCCTGAGCTTCTTGAGGGTATCTCAACATAAATGATTTATTGAAACCATTATGAATTTTGACGATCTTTTCTGGAGGCATACCGTTCTCAATCATACTCTCTCGAACTGTATCTACTACCGTCACCGCAGCTTGGAATAGAGGATTATTTACAGCTTCTGGCTCGAATTGTTTATCCTCATGATGATGGTGTTCATATATAGCTGGAACACCATGCCTAATTGCTGCTTTGGCAAAGTTCCAGTTTCGCGTGTGAACAATTTTAGTATGGGGAAGAATATATCTTGGCCAGTAGTATTGGCAGACTATATGGCTGTAACTTAATTTTCCACGTAAACTGTCGGTTGGCCAAAACATGGGCAGGGGAACAACCTTTAGCTTCTCATGAAGATTGTAAAATTTAACCAGGTTTGGTTCTGGCTTTTGAGGTTGAAACGGATCGATCCACTTAAGGGGATTAAAAGCAGCTAATCCTGTTTGAAGATATAGTAAAACAGTAGGGAAACCTAGATTCGCTGCTGCATTTGCACAATTGGCAACTTGAACTAAGTGAGCTTCAGGTTGAGGTAAAGTATTTCTGGTAAAAAAGATGTAGTTTTTACTCATCAGTTTTATGTTTTAAGCTGTTACGCGCTTAATTTATATGTATTGAGCGAGCAAGATGCTCGCACTACCATCTTTTCAGATTTTCGTATTATCCAATTTAGCTGCACATCAGCTTAGTAGTCCACCGTCGTGTACTATGCGGGGCTTAATAACAATTATTTTCTACCCCCTCTCCCCCCTCTTCCCCCTCTGCCAGCAATGTTGGCTTGCTCGAACACTAGCTCTGTGCGCTACTGGCAAAACGAGGTTGTTTCTCTGGTTCATCTAAATAGCGATAGTACAGGAAAATGTCGCGATAGGGAAAATCTATATCTTCACCAGCACAAACCCGAGTAAAAAGTTGAGAGGAAAGGCCAATGTAATGAAGATAGGTAAGCCTGAGTTCTTTGTCATACAATATATTTTTATTTAGCTCGAAATGGGAAGAGGTAACACAATTGCCAGTTACTTTCACTTTAGGTAAATGAAGCGCCAAATTACAAATGGGAAGTTCTAAACGCATTCTTGTATAGTTCAACAATGAGTTAACAGGAGCATGGAAATACAAAATTTCTGTTTCCCCCGCAGCTAGCTGCTCAACTATCCAGTCTCTTTGTGGCTTAGGAAAAATTTCTCTTTTTGAAGCGAAACAACCCGAGCAAAAAATTTCTGAGCGAATCTGGGATTCTGGAAAAATCTCAAATAATTTAGGAGATTCTAAATTATAGACATGACGAGGGTGTTTGTATTGAAAATCGTAAACAACAAAATCATATTTATCTAACTCCTCGAAAATAAATTCAAGGGAATTTAAAACTAGTACATCACAGTCAAAGTAAATAAATTTTTCAAAGGGACTTCTGGAGTCAAAGGCAGCATACCGGTGATGACGGGCTAATGCCTTAACTTCTTTTCCTCTTGCTTGCCAATCTTGGAAAGCACCGGGATGAGTTTTCCAAGATTGATAAACAAACTCTATCCAAGGAGCCAAAATTTCTGGATCTTCGAGTAATTCTACATTGTTTCTCTTGGCAACTTCAGCACGTACTTGTTCTAGCTGGTTATCGTAAGCGATAACACAGACAGGGAAATCCTTACCAACATTAACTTCGATACTGTTGAGTAGTGCCACTAGTTGGTCATACACTACATCATTGGCTAGGGTATAAATACCGTTTGTCATTATTAATTATCCAACATTTTCAACATAATTAGAACAAATAAACAAATTATTATGAATTGGCTTTTAACTAGTTGGACAAGTATATTATTAATATAATTTGCAATTTTAATACATCATCTTTTTTCTAAGTAAAATATGCAAAATAACGTAATATAAGTAATTGATGAAAATTTTATATTAAGGAATACTGCAAACAATAAAATCATGACAAATCTTAACATCAATAAAGTTAAGTAGTGCCATCATTTACTCATATATGACATCACTATCTAGCGTATAAATACCATTTATCGTTATTAACTAAGCAAAATTTTCAACATAATTAGAGAGCCAGTTAAGCAAATTAAGCTTATGTAAAATAATTTGACGTGCTTCGGCAATCTGATGACGATGCTCGTGCCAAATATCGGGATTAGCTGTTACCTCTTTGATATAAGAAATACCTTTTTCATCTAAACTAGGCAACCGCAGAAAGCTTCCTGGCGGCAGTAATTTATCAGCAGCACTTCCTCCATAGTAAATAGGCAAACACCAAGCTAACAGCGCATCCCATAGCTTTTCACTCACATACCACTCGTATTGTGTATAGTTTTCAATTGCCAGATTGTAATAATAAGGAGCCATTACGTTCCATTTATTGACAACGGTTCCTTTTGAATTGCACCATTCTGGCAAATTACGACCATACAAATCGAAATTTACCTCTTCCTCCTCAAGTTTTCTCAGGAAATCCAAGCGACGACGATGATTCGCAGTGCGAGCGATACCAGAGGTAATCCAAGAGCAAGGACGTATTTTTGTCGGTGGTGGCGCTTCATTTAACTCCCAAAAAGAATTCCTGAGATACCAAATGGCTGGCATGTAATCAGGTGCGATCGCAAAATTATCTGGGCCAGAAACATAGCCACAATAGTTTTGAGCTTGCTGATATTCGCTAATTATCCGTTCTTTATATTCCTCAAAAGGAGGTTCCCGTCGTAAGTAAATAATTCTCTCGCGGGGAACTCCTCGAAATGTTGTCCATCTATCGAGTTGGCTAGATTCTTGTTGATAAAAATCAAATTGATATAGGAGTAGAAAGTCTGGTTGAGAAGCATTTGCTTCCATTTGAATTTTACCCCAGTAACCAAAGGGTTGAGGAGTTTGACCCCATTGCCAATCACCCAGATTCATATTAGGGTATGAGCAAAGCATCCCGATAATCTTTATGTCCATTACAAATATTCCCACTGCGGTTCCCTTAGAGTAGCTCGAAGATGCCAACTTCCCCAAGCAGGAACACAAACAGACAAAACACCGCTGTTTAGTTCTTGCTTAACATAAATACTATCTAGTACAGGCCAATTTTGGAGAACCCGTTCTTTTCCATTGACGCTGGCATAACCTATACCTCTGTTGGGATTATAAGTCATTACTAGGCGATCGCTACTGAGACTTGTATAAGCTAGCTCACCTCTTTGCTCCCAGAATTCATCATCTACCTGAGCCTTGTCAAGAGCATTCTTAATATCCCTAAAATCCGGATAGTCGGCTACTGTTGCGATATCAGTAATCCAAGCTGTCTGGGAACCAATGGCAGCCAAAGCTTGAAAGTCATTGTCTTTTTTTGAGACAAGTGCTTGCAAGCTAATTGTTTCACCCCAAGGATAGACACACAACCAGATTGCCTCAATTTTCCAGATATACCAATTTCCATAACACATAGGTTGACCACAACTTGCTGGTAAAACCAGATGGGAACGAGGTGGCACTCCAGCAGCTAAATCCTGTTCGTTAAGCCTCAATTGATAAATAACCGTTCCCCGCTCCTGTAGATATTGGTCACCTGGACTGCACCCTTTTGCCGTAGGATGATGAAAGGTTCCTCCCAGACTCACTACTGCATTGTTAAGTCCCCGGGGATCGCGTACTACCAACTTGTAGGTAGCATATTGAGCATTGATAGTTCCTTCAATTTGGTAGGAGCGCTGTGGTACTAGGAGCGTACCTAAGCTGTAATCCTCAGTCACATAGAATGTCTCCCAAAATTGGTTTCCTTTGTGATAGCTGTAATAACCAGGATGGCTGGCTCGGAGTACAAAAGGCAGAGACACTTCCTTTAATGCCAGTGCTTTTAAATTATCTGGTGGACGGTAGTTACTTAAACCAGCAAGCAGTGCTAAACTTAAATGATTAGGACGTGCATTCTCGGCAATTGCAGCATCCTCACCCCACCAAATCCAGGCAATAGCAGCCAATCTACTTCCTATCCAAGTGCCGCGATCGTAGCCTCGACTTTCTGCACCACCAACAGTTCCCCAACTAAAACGTAGAGCAATATTAGTTGCATACCAGTCCAAACCTCCTTTGGCTAGTTGCCGCAGGTGAGGAGTGCGAGCAAAGTCATAAAGATTCAGCAAGCCACCGATAGAATAACCATAATAGGTAGAGGAATTAAATTCTCCTTGTCCAATAGTTAAGAATTTGTTAAGTTCTGCTCTTAGCCAAGCTTCGTTAGTCGCTGCGGTAGATGGACAAGCATTAGGGTAACCGCTTCCATCCATCAAAGCAAGACCTGATAGGCGTTGCATAAACATATGGTTCTCAGTACCGGGAGCGCTCCATTCTCGGACACGAGGAACATCCAGCATACTGTGATAGTCGTCAATCAGTTCCTGTGGCATCAGCTTCCGGAACATTAAGAAGATGCGGACATCGAAAACACTACGGAAGTGATATAGATCGCTTTTTTCCCGGTTCAGGTTCAGAAGAACTGTCCAAATTTGCTCAGTGTTATACTGGTTTCCTAAGCTGAGTTGAGCAAGGATGGCAGGGAGTAAATATTTGTGTGGTTCTTGTATTTTCCTGCGCCGCCACCAGGCATCAAGTCCATCTAGATTTTGTCCTGCTAGCTTTTCTTGGATGGCTAGACTACGCATCTGGAAAGCCGCTTCTTGCGATCGGGAGCAAGTCTGGGTCGTTTCTCTGAAATTTTGACTCTTTAACTGACTCATCCGCTAAAAATAACAATTGAATAATTGAATCTACACTGAATTAATCTCAAAATAAGTCTTGATTAAAATGAAACAAATAGACAAAACACTACTGTTTAGTTTTTGCTTAAAATAAGTTCTATTTAGCGGATACACCTAGTTCATCATCAAGGTTATCCAAGAAATTCCTGATACCTTGGCGACGCAATTGAGCTCTGTTCTTAGCATCTTGTTCGCACTCTTTTACTCCAGAGAATAGACGAGCTACCCAGCCTACAGATTTGAATTTTCCAGCTTCTGGGGATTCTTGCCAATCTAAATTATCCCAAGGATCCCATTGCCATGCATCCCAATAACCCGGAACCCGAATACGCCAAAGTAGCTCAATTTTACTATAATGACCATATCTAAGCATCTCATTGAATTCCTCACGAGCATCTTGACGGAAGATAATTTGGGGTTCTTCAACAGCACGCGGTTCAAAGTTTTGCCTAAGCAAGTCTTTATTATTTACTACCCTAGTCATAGGAACCACTAAGTACTTCATCTTCTCACAAGTTTCAACTCCCTTTAAAATTTGCTCCCAGGCGCTTTCTGTCAAGAAACAATTGCCATCCCAAGGCATAACCCACTTAGCAAGGGAGCGCCCTTCTTGCAAGGCAGCATTTCTGCAAGCGTTAATATTCATGGTATAAAGAATCTTATCGTGGTAGGTACGATCTATTGCTCTAGCCTGCATTTCCTCAGAGAGTTGCTGATATTCTTCGGTATGAAAGTAGTCAGATTGTGAAAAACATTGGAAGTCAAAGTCAATAGATGAATATTCTTGCTTAATAAAAGGTATATGAATGTATTTTTGATGGTAATTTTCTAGAAGGGTGATCGCAGCTTTCTCCTCTTCCTCATTCACAATCCGATTGACAATCCATCGCTTTTCACAGGCAGATAAACATGGTTCATACTCCAAGATAAATTGAAGATTCTCTAATGTCTGACTTAATCTATGGCGTGGAGGCAAATCGTTACCAAGAATACGATAGAGAATAAAATTGTTAAACATTGATAAATAACGTTTACCCTGATGACTTGGTGTAATTTACATATTTATTTTCTGGTTTAAATGAGGGTTCTCTTTCTGTTTATATTTGGATTTTATTACAAACTAGACTTGTATATAAAAATATTTAAAATTATTTATACAACTTCAAAGTTATTATATACAATTTAGACAACGATTTACAGAATTTCAAGCAAAGCCCACTCTTTTAAGGGTGGGATGTGGCGAGGGCACTTTTAAGTGCCGTCAAGGGTTCCCTTAAAAGTTTTTTAGAAGAGCCAAACTTTTAAGGGTGCCCGTCAATCTTTTCCTTGAGCATCAATATATTTCTCGATTGTGGAACTAGCAACATTGCCAGCAGTGGAAACGAAATACGCACGAGTCCACATTGAGGGTAATTTCATCAAAGAAGGAAATTCTTTTCTTAAATACCTTGCGGTTGCGCCTTTGATTCTGTGCATTATTTGAGACGGTGCTATGTCTGGAGGGCAATTAACAAACAAGTGGATATGCTCCGGCTCAATAGCAAGGTTCAATACTTCAATCTCTAGATTTCTAGCAATATCATAAATCAAGACATTCAGCCTTTCTTTGATACTTCCAGACAATACTCGCCTTCTTCGCCTCACAATCCAAACAAAGTGATAATTAACCAAAGATACCGAAGTATTTTTATGTCTATATTTTTGAGTCATTAGCTATTTTTTTATGTCTATATGATATTATCATAGACATGAAAACACTGAAGTTTAAATTGTACGAGCACAAAAGGAATAGATATCTCAAGCGCACAATAAATGCTGCTGGAGTTATCTATAATCACTGTATTGCTCTCCACAAGAGGTATTACCGAATGTGGAGGAAGCATTTAAAATGTTCAAAACTTCAGTCTCATATCGCTAAACGAAGAAAATGTAACCCGTTTTGGCAGTTAGTCGGCTCTCAAGCAGTACAAGATATCTGTCAGCGGATAGATAAAGCATATAAGTTGTTTTTTAAACACAATAAGAAAGGAGTAAGACCACCATTATTCAAAAAAGTAAAAAAATATAAATCTTTCACTTTAAAACAAGCTGGCTATAAATTTATTGGTGAAAATCGAGTAAAAATAGGCAAGCAAGATTATCTATTTTGGAAGTCAAGAGAAATTGAAGGGGAAATAAAGACTTTAACTATAAAACGTACACCATTGGGTGAGTTATTTATGGTTTTAGTGATTGACAATAATCCAAACAAAGAAATTAAGCCAGTGACTGGTAAAATAGCAGGGTTTGATTTTGGGTTAAAGACCTTCCTTGTATGTTCTGATGGAACTAAAATTGATTCGCCGAGCTTTTTCAAGCAATCTATTAAAGCTATCAAATCATCTTGTAGACAGCATTCTAAAAAGGTTAAAGGTTCTACTAATCGGGAGCGTGCAAGAAAAAATTTAGTACGTAAGCACGAAAAAATTGCCAATCGCAGACGGGACTGGTTTTGGAAATTAGCGCATCAATTAACTGATAAATTTGATGTTTTATGTTTTGAAACCTTAAACCTTAAGGGTATGCAGCGGCTATGGGGTCGTAAAGTTTGCGATTTTGCTTTTGGAGAGTTTTTAACACGTTTAGAATGGATTGCTAAAAAGAAAAACAAACTAGTTGTGTATATCGACCAGTGGTATCCATCTAGCAAAACTTGTTCTGGATGTGGTCATGTTTTAGAAAATTTAGACTTGTCGGTAAGGCAGTGGCGCTGCCCTTCTTGTAAACGAGTTAACGACCGCGACGAAAATGCTAGTCAAAATATTTGTGCGGTTGGGGCATCAACCGTTGGGTTAGGAAATGTAAGACAGGCTATGCCTGCAATTTTTGTATGACCCCAGAATCCCACGAATTCTATTCGTGGGAGTATGTCAATTAACCTTTCTTCCTTGGCGACGCTGGAGATCAATTTTGCTCGTAAGGGGAAATTAAAAAGACGGGATTTAGAGTGGGAGAAAAATCTGCTGCTGGTGCAATCGCCACTGTACCACGTTCGTTGATGGCAAATTCGTAAAACAGTGGTATGTTTTGTTTTACAAACAGATATTCGGGTATAATAAAATACACATTTTTAAATTATAGAATGGTAGATTGCTAATTTGACTTTCTACCATTTTTTGTACCTAGATTACATTTGAGACCGGTCTAATAGAAACGAAGAAGTTTTCCCGTGAATAATAATTTCTTAAATAAACAAATAATCAGAAATAAAAATGATTCAATCCGAACAAAAAGTGACAGTTAATAGTGACAATAATTATGAAAAATCCACCCCTAAGCTGATACAAAATTTTAAAAATTATAGCTTGGTTCTGGGTCGTTCTTTAGTTATATTGTGGACAGCAGAACCAAGAATAGTAGCATTTTTGATTATTGTATTACTTTTACAAAGTATCATTCCTGCTATTACAATCGGCATTAATAAATATATTGTAGATACAGTGGCAGAAGTGACATCAACCCACGAGTATAACTTAACAATAGTTGCTAGTGTTGTGTCACTTTGGATTACAGTAATTGTTCTAGCAAATCTTTGTGGTCCTTGGATTGGTATAGCATTTACTAATTTAGCAGAAAAATTGACCGTAAGTACTAATCTCAAGCTAATAGACAAGGCAGATAGCTTTGTCGATCTCACCAATTTTGAAGATGTCAATTTCTATGATGAATTAGTAACACTTCAAGGAGGAGCATCAAACGTTCCCATAAATCTGATCAGAGCTTTACTGGACATATTTACTAGCCTAGTTACTCAAGTAACAATGCTACTTCTATTAGCTACCGTTAGTTGGTGGATTCCACTGTTAATCCTAGGAACATACCTCCCGCAAATTTATATATCTTTCAAATTGGAATCGGAATTTTGGAATAAAAATCTTGCTAAAAGATATCAAGTTCGACGGATGAATTACTTCTCAAGGTTAATGCTTATAGATAGCTATGCTAAAGAGGTGCGTTTGTTTGGATTATCTTCTTTATTTCGTCAGCGCTATCTAGAAGCATTTGAGAATAAGTATCAGCTAATGGCTAAGCTGCGAAGTAAAAGAGTTTGGGTAACCACAGCTTTAGGATTATTAACTGCTTTGGGAAATGGGTTTAGCTTTGTGTGGGTAGTGCTGCAAGCTTTGGATGGCAAATTAACCCCTGGAAGTATCATTGTGTTGATTCAGTCACTCGGTTATATTCAACAAAATATTACCCGATTTCTACAATATTTATTAAAATTGCAACAAAGCCTGTTATTTATGGACAGGTTTTTCAAATTTATGGATGCTCAACCCACAATGCCTTTGTCTATTCCGGGTAAAGCAGTAGCAAAACCCATGAAATCCGGAATTGTCTTTGATAATGTTGAGTTTGCTTATCCTGATGGTAGAGTGGCATTAAGTGGAATTTCTTTAACATTAAACCCTGGTGAAACAGTTGCTTTAGTAGGTGAAAATGGTGCTGGGAAAAGTACTTTAGTTAAGCTTTTAGCTCGTTTTTATGACCCCACTCAAGGTAATATCTTTATAGATGGAGAAAATCTCAAAGATTTGAATATTGAACAGTGGAGGCAAAAAATTGGTGTTGTATTTCAAGATTTTTGTCGTTATTCTCTCACTGTTGGCGAAAATATTGCCCTGGGTGATACTTCTGCAATGGATGATTTAGAGCGATTAAAGTCTGCCAGTGAAAAATCAGAAATTAAGGCTAAAATTGAAAAACTTCCACAGGCATATGATACCCTTCTAGGTAAGCAATTTGACGGTACTGAACTGTCTGGTGGAGAATGGCAAAAAGTGGCGATCGCACGAGCGTTTGTTAGAGAAAAAGATGCCCAAATCATGATTTTGGATGAGCCGACAGCAGCTTTAGATCCCCGTAGTGAGTATGAAATATATAGTAGTTTTGCTGAGTTAGTTAAAGATAAGATTGCTATTTTAGTAACCCATAGACTAGCATCTGTACGTTTAGCCGATAGAATTCTGGTGATGAAGGCTGGGAAGTTAGTTGAAATGGGTACTCATGAAGAACTTTTGCAGCAAAATGGAGAATACGCTACTCTTTGGAATATGCAAGCTGAGCAATATCAATTCGAGAATAACAATTCCGAGTTGAAAATTCCAAATTCAGGATTATTAGTTAATTAATAATATCAAGTTCGGATGAAAATTTATTAGGACTTACGCTAGCCCCTTTTTTAAGGGAATTGGTGGGATATAAATCTATGGAATATTAGCTAAGTCCTATTTATAATAAGTGGACAATTACTAATGAACCGTTACTCAAGAATATCGTCAGTCTAACCAGTGGTATTATTCTCAGGTTTTGGAACTTCTAAAAAAATGAATTTGGTAAATAGTTACGAATACTAGCAGCATAAAGGAATACTGACGTAATTTATCCTTATAAATTGAGATGGGTTCTATATCTATAGAAATCTGAAAGCGCATCATTAATCTTGCTGTTTATATAAGCAATCTCCTCTTCATTTAAGTAATCTGTAAATCCACCGACTTTTCCTCTTCTAGTTTTATAAGATTCTAAATCATTTTTGTTAGTTGGTTTCAAGACGTATGAGTTGAATATTTCATCTGTTTCCATCTTATGCATATTATCAAATGAAGCATATTTTACTGCTTCTGCAATTATTTCACTACTAACTTCTTTTATCCCTACAAAATTCATAACTCGCCGCAGTTCCTTATGAGTATTTTGCTGGAGGTCTTCGTAACGCAAGAGTAGAAAATCTTTGGGGATTGTTCTATTTTCTGCCCAGATATTGTAGAATTTAATAATTGTATCTATGCTACCTACTTCTTCTTTCAGATATGAAGATAAGTTACCTGAATATGGCTTGATTCTCTTACTATATGCTTGCAAATGTGGTTTCTGTATTAATTTATCGATCCAAATATGTGCTCGTTTCTTTTGTTCAAAGTAAGTGGATACTAATACGTCTCTTGGATCCCGTGCCAAGAAGATAACTTTTACATCTTGATAAACTGTCTTTGAGGTAAATAACTCATCGGACTTTTTCCAATGTGGGTCATCATCATGGGTAGCAACAATCCTCGGAACCAAAGGATGCAGGGCAGCTAACCTATCCAAGTTCAAATAATTATGGTTGTATAAACCAAATTGGTGAACTATTGTTCGTCCAATCATAAACTTAAGCCAAGTGCGTCCGCATTTGGGAAAAGAAATGATAAATACATCAATTGGTAACATGCAATATTGAATACGACGGCAATTTACTATAATAAAATATCCTCTGTAACCTCCTCCTTAGAAGATGTTTAATAATTATGGTTTTTAGCGCAATTATCGGATTATCCCCCTCTCCCTCCTGAAAAGGGGCGTTAAAGTCCCCCTTTTTTTAAAGAGGTTAATGGGGGATCTGAAAGTCTGAGAGTTTTATTTATAACTTTAGTATAAGTTGATCTATTTTTGATTGCACTTCTGTGGATTTTGAAACAGTTGCTATTCAACCTCGTAAAATCTTTTCGTAAAGCTGGGCCGATCTTTCCCAGGTATACTCTTGCTCAATTAATTGTCTTCCATTGCGGGATAATTTATCCCTTAATTGAGGATCTTGATATAGGCGAGTAATAGCAATAACATATTCTTCCACTTTATTGGCTCGTAAAGCACGTAAAGGCACATCAGGGGTATCAACTTTTAATCCTTCCAAACCGCGATCGCTGCTGACAATGGGTGTACCAGCAGCCATTGATTCTAAGGTTTTATTCTTGATACCAAAGCCTGTGCGCAAGGGCACTATGGAAACCGTTGCTTTGTGTAAATATTCAACAATGGAGGGGACGCTACCGGTTACATTAACAGCAGGGTTAGCTTGGGCTAGATTTCTCACCTCAGCAGAGGGTTTAGAACCTACCAGAGTTAAAGTAGTATCGGGGTATTTTTCCTGCAACAATGGCAATATTTCCTTGGCGAAAAAGCAAGCGGCATCAACGTTGACAAAGTAATCTAAACTACCCACAAAGACTAAGCTGTAATCTCCAGGATCGGCAGGGCGATAGGGAAACCTTTCTAAGTCCACTCCGTTGGGAATTACCGTTATCTCAGCACTGGGAACTAACTGGCGCATTTGTTGTTCATCTTCATCGGTAGTTACCACCACAGTAGAAAACTTACTACAGGAACGTTGTTCATAGCGTTTGAGCAGGGGTAAAAACAGGCGATCGCGCATTTCCTTATCTGATGTTCCTGTTTCTAGCCGATCCTTGCAGGTGCGGTAGAGGGAACTATGGATATTGATCGCCGTGCGTAACTGCGATTGCCACTGGGGACGCACATAAACCTCGTTTACACTATGTTCGCAGGTAATCAGATCAAATTTACCTGCAGCTACTGCCCGATCCACCCAAGCTTGAACTTCTGGATAATAAAGGTGCATAACATTGGGGGGAGTGCCTTGTAGGAGAAAGTTAGCAAAACGCTTGACTTTACCCCAAATATTTTTTTTATCAGGCTCTTGGGGACGGGGAACGATCAACAATTCCTTCACCCATTTCCTTAAACCCGCCACTTCTTCATCAGTCACTTCTGAGTTACGTTGGGTAATCAGTGTTAACTCATGATTTGGGGTTAAATGTTTGAGTAAATTAAATGTTCTTACTTGAGTACCTCCTTTGGTGGGAGGGTAAGGAAAGGTAGAGCAAAGTAGGAGAATTTTCATGATAGCTGTCTAACAATATGCAAGTAACCGATCCACACTATTTTTGAGAGCAAATTTTTGGGCAACATACTTTCTTGCTTCTAATCCTCTTTCGATTACTTCTTCAGGATTGTCAAGGCAGTAATTTAAATGGTTGGTTAATGTTTTTACGTCTTCATTCTCAAAAAAGAAGCTATTTGGACTTGCAACTTCTGGCAGAACTCCCATCTTAGATACTATAGAGCAAGTTTGTAGGCTAGAAGCCTCAATTACGGTATAAGCAACAGGTTCTTCCCAACGAGAAGGATAAACTAAGGCTAGTGCATTTCTAATTCTTTTTAAAACTTCTTCGTGAGAAAGTTTGCCGAAGAAATTCACATGACTTAAGACATCAAGTTCTGACGCTAGATTTTTAAACAGTTCTAAATCTCGTCCTTCTCCAATTATTGAAACTTGAAAATCTTGACGTCGATCTAAAAGCAATCGCGTGGCCTTTATGAGAAGATCGACACCTTTATCGTTATGTGTTCGACCAGCAAATAGGAAAGTATATGGAGATGATAAATCGATTAACCTTTTGGGCTTAAAATCATTTGGTATTTCTATCGGATTATGTACAGTTTCAACTTTCCAGGGTAGAACACAGCACTTGCTTAAAATTTCGCTCGCAGCAATATGGCGATCGGCTATTGAAGCAGTGGCAAGTCGTTTGCACAGTCTTGCCCATCTCACAATTGGATATATCTTATAAATAAGAGGATAGTTTGCCTTGGGAATAGAATCAATTATTTCTGCCCTTATTTGTTCGCCAAAATTCATTTTTTTATAATGAAAATGGGTCGTTTCATACATTGGATAATGATATTTAATAATTATTTTTTTACCCAATAATTTAGCAAGCAAGGCAAATGCTAAATTATTTGAATTTAAATGAACAATGTCTGCCCAAAGTATATTTTCTACATAATAATTAAAATTATAAATTCTTGTGGCAACAATTCTGACCTCAAATTCTCTGAGTTTGAGTCCAATTACAATTGCTTTAATGTAGCGAAGAACGCCAGAAATATCATTTTCATCTTGATTATGTTGAATTAAAATTTTCATTAACTCTTAGGCACTTAATTTGTATAATTCTAGGGAGCATTCCTCTATACACTACCCATTCAGCTTTGCTGCAGCTAACCCAATACAACACCTCCACGTTTATGTTCTAAGTCGCTCCGGGACGACATAAAGGTACGGACACGCTTCACTAAGGCATTATATAATTTAGTTGCACATCAACTCAATACAACTCATACTTCATCAACTGACAGGGTAAAGTGCCGTTATATACCGCAATCCTCTGGGACGATTTCAAGCCAATATATTTAGCCAATTCCTTATTACCACTCAATACAAATGCAGTCCAACCTTTAAAGCGTTGTTTCATCACGTCACCCAAAAGCTTGTAAAATGAGCCTAAATCCCTATCTTTCCCCAAACGTTCCCCATAAGGTGGATTGCAAAACAAAACCCCACTCTCAGCCGGTGCGGTAACATCAGCAAGCTCCATCTGAGAAAACCAAATATGATTCTCAACACCGCTGTTTGTGGCATTGATGTTTGCTTGCTCGATGACTTCTTGATTATTGTCACTCCCCCAAATTGATGCAGGAAGTATATCTAATTGACAAGCTTCCGCTTCTGCTATTAACTTTTCCAAAAGCGACAAGTCGAAATCGCGCCAAGTTTCAAAACCAAAAGACTCCCGAAACAAACCTGGTGCGATATTAAGCGACTTCAAACAAGCTTCTATTGGTAAAGTACCAGAGCCACACAGCGGATCGTAGAACATTTGTTCTGGTCGCCAACCTGAAAGTTGAATTAAAGCAGCCGCCAAAGATTCCTTCAGTGGTGCAGCTCCAACCGCAGGGCGATAGCCTCGACGGTGTAAACTACTACCGGAACTATCAAGGCTAACGGTACAAAAATCACCCCGGATATGTACATTAATCCGTAAATCTGGTGAATAAAGTTCAACATTAGAACGTTCGCCAAAAACTTCTTGCTGTTGGTCAACTATGGCATTTTTGAACTGAAGCGCTGTAAAATGGGTGTGATTGAGTTCGTCTTTTTTACCAGTAGCATTTACCGCTAAAGTGTCTTCTGGGGTGAGATAATCTTGCCAATCAATGGATTGGATACCGTTATAAAGGTCTTTTGCAGTTTTGCAAGGAAAGTAATGTACCTTGAATAAAATTCGGAATGGTAGCCTTGCCCATAGATTAACTCGATAAAGTAGAGTGCGATCGCCAACAAATTCGACACCACAAAATCCAGGCTCTACAGATTTAGCGCCCAATTGTTCTAATTCCTTAGCAGCTAGCTCTTCTAATCCCCGAGCAACCGTTGCAAAATACTCATTCATATAAAGTTAACAGGTAATATCATATCCGGTTTAACACTTATCGTATCTGTGGGGTTGAGTTGAGTAATAAGTAATGAGTAATGAGTAATGAGTAATGAGTAATGAGTAATGAGTAATGAGTAATGAGTAATGAGTAATGAGTAATGAGTTAGGAGTTATGAGTTAGGAGTTAAGTAAGTCGGCACAAATAAACCAAGCTACATTACAGCTTGGGTAAATTACCCTCAAACCCTTATTCCTATTGCAAGACAGCCGGCTTGCCGGCTTGCCGGCTTGCCTTATCCCAATTACTATTTTCAATGCCAACCTACTTAGGAGTTAGGAGGATTTATATAACTAGTAAAACATGAAATTGAATTCAATAATTAACCAATTTCTTTAATAAACGAAATAATCCAAGCTGAGACGATAGTAATTAATAGGAAAAGTTCTAGAACTTAAAGTAAAATTTTGAAATAATAACTATTGTTTAACCGTTGTCAGATCAAAATATTTACGCCAAAATCTCTCATTTATATTAATGAGTATCTTTAATGATTAATTCTAATTAATTCCAATCTTTGACAAGAATTTTTCCACCTCTTTGATAAATTTGGACTCAAGCATATCAAGTATTAGCTGAAGTTTTGATTAATCGAGAACAATAAATCTATCAAACTGTTTAGGAATTTGAACTCTCACTTATTCTGCAACACAAAAAATTAGACTTTACCCCGTCTATCTAGGTTTTTCTGGGTTCCAGACTTTTCTCTACCAGGTTTTACCCAAGCAATATCTTGATGAGAATCCCGCGTCATTTGTTTATCGCGTTGTGAGTCACTTTGAAATCCCCCGCGAGTTGGAAATCCCGCATTATTCCGAGGGCTTGAAAACATATGATAAACCACAACCGCTCTCGTTTTACCAAAGAGATATTCCTGTGCTAGAGTATCCGCACCTCTAGCATCTCCAACCACAAAGCTTTCATTTTTTTCGAGAGCATTATCAATCTTATGGCGATAGTGTTCGTTAAATTCTACCTGAGTTAAGTCGAGATGGCCGCTTATAAAATTGATAATCTGCTCTTCTGTCATATTTTTTAGCAATTGACGTTGTGTCTGTGAACCAAGAATCCCCCGCATTTTATGCGTGGGGAGTGTCAATAAATTATTTTAGGTTAGGACTTACGATATTGTCATTTGTAATTTTTTTAAGTAATTTCACTAATTGCTGATTGAGTATTTCATATCCCTGTTTATTTAAGTGCAATTCATCCGAACCGTACTTTTGCAACATCATTCCCTGACTATCGGCAAGAATAGAGAAAGCATCAAATATAATAACCCTATCTTCCGCTAATGTAGTTATGTAAGAATTCACCTCATTAACTGCTTTACCGATCTGATCAGACCAAAAAGGTTTGCGCTGTAGCGGTACTTTCCCTACCGGAAAAATAGTAGTCAAAATTACTAATGCACCATTATTCTTCGATTCTTCAACAATTCGTTTAATATTCTCCCGACAATTGGTAACTATTGACTCAGAGCGCTCTGGAAACAACCCAATGGTTTTTAGATCGTTAACACCTACCTGGATAATTACTATATTGGGTTGCAAAGAGGGCAGGTGAGATGGAAACCGCTGAATTGTTTGTACTGAAGTCTGGCCGTGAATTCCACGATTAATAAACTCATATCCACTGATATTAGGGGATATCCAACCCTCAGCTCTAGAATCGCCGAAGAAAACTACGCGGATTTGCCGCTCTGGATTCAATTTTTTGAGATTTACAGGATAATGGTTTAATCCAGAAGGATCTAAACGAGTTTCATTAAGTTCGAGGTAATATTTTTTAGCTTTATCGAAAATAAGAATATTTAAAAAAATTGAACCTCCAAGCATCAACAATAGAAGAGAACTCAAAAAAATGTGAAGTTTATTTGATTTCATGTCAAATACTAGTTGGCTGCAATTTTACCGGTACCCCGATCGCTATGGCGAATCTTCTATTTGAATGACTAGTTATTATAGCAAATAAAGACTTTTTGGGGTGAAGGAATATCTGTTCTAACATAGTAAGAACGCTCCATGGGAGCATTAACTGCTTGCATAGTTAATTTTGGCAGGCAAGTACGAACGATAACCAATTCTCTTTTTCATAACCAATGGTAACTATTGTTGTCGTTATTAATATTCTGATCTCGCTAATACTCTTTTACTGTACTTGGAAAATGTATAATTTGCGGCAACAAATAGCGAGGCTTACCAACTTGTTGACCAATTGCGATCGCAACTCTTATGCTTTACTACATCGAAGACCTGAAGCTATTTATCTGGGTAAGCAGAACTTAAGTAATCTACGTAAAGAGAATCAAAGTTTACAAGTAAAACTACGACAAATAAGGCAAATTTTAGCACTAATTGTTTTCGGTAGACAAATACTATGGAATCCTTCGGGATTTAATTTAACCTCTAAATATTTGAAAAGAAAACCTTGGAAACGAAAACAGTGAACAGTGAGCAGTGAGCAGTTAGGAGTGAGGAGTTAAATTTTATTCCCTCTCCCCATCCCCCCATCTCCCCATCCCCCCATCTCCCCATCCCCC
>JBHJJJ010000253.1:0-7227 GCA_050042755.1 Rivularia sp. (in: cyanobacteria) | reverse complement strand
CCCCTGGCTTACCATCTAACAATTGTCACCCTTTACTGCAACTTATCCTTTGATGAAACTTGCCTTAACCTAACGAGTGGCATAAATCAGGTAGTCTACAAAATAACGGTGAATTATTTATAAGGAAATTCCCGAAATAACGCTCAGGGAGTTGGAACCTCTACTTTTCCTAGAGAAATCTTGGTTGAGCAAGTTGCGACGGTGAACTGAGAATCTCCGTGTCTTTAAGACGGGGAGTGTCAATACAGTAGGCGCTTACCTGAGTAAAAATGACCAGAATCTTTCTAGCAGGGGGCTTTATTATGTTTCCTCTGCTAATTATATCGATTGTAACTTTAGCTTACGCGATGCAGCGTGTTTTGTCTTGGTTGAAGTTGGTGGTTCAAGAAAGACAGGTAGTGCAGGATGTGCTGACTATAGCACAATACGACTTAGATAGAGCAGAAGATATAGCAACAGATTCTGATGACTTGGCAATTGGACGTTTTCTTTCTGCACCCTTAAAGCTGAACAATCCGACTCCAGAAAACTTTCATTTAGCAGTACAAGCAGCAGCAGATAAGGAATTAATTGATATCGGGGGAAATGATAAGCTGCTCGAAAGCGTAATTATTATTGCGCCGTTGTTGGGTATTTTAGGTACGGCAGGTGGTTTAATTACCACTTTCATGACTCTGAGAAATGGTGGCGATGCTAGTGGGGCTGCAGATACTATCTTGCAAGCATTAATTAGCGGTGCAACTGGAATAGCGATCGCAATAATGGCATTTGCTTGTTTTCGATTTCTTGTAATGTTACGTGCGCGTCGTGTAGATTATTTTGCCACTGTAGGCAATCAATTAGAGTTAATCTACTTACATCTTTGGAATCAACCTGTTGAAGATACCAAAATTGCTGAGTAATTAATAATTCTTGATATCTTCCCGATTAGTTATTTGTGAACCTTACCCGCTTACAGCACTCTCTCCTGAATCAGAAGAGGAATGGGGTGAGGTTTTTTATTGAGTGATAATTACACTGGCAGGCGATACATGTTTTGCTAGTTTCTAAGTATCCCTAATCTGAGATTAGATCCCCCATTATCCCCCTTAAAAAAGATCCCGCTACAACCCCGCTTATAAAGAGGGGATAATCCGTGCAATTGCTTTAAAAACTATACTTTTTAAACATCCTCTTAGCTCGACTTTAGGTAATTCTGGGTTTTCTCAGCTAAATCTTACGAAATCCTCAGTTAGCATTTGGTAGTTACTCAGCGTCATCCTCGATATTAATAAAAGAGGGAAGGAGAACACAAAAAATCTACGATCGCGAGTTGCAATGGTCGGAAATTAAATCTATTTTCTCGATTATGCATAAGCTACCTATACCCATCCCTAATTAATTAATGTCCTGACAAACAATCAAAATCAATTGTAGAGGTATTAAGTCATGAAATCTATCAAAACTTTAATTAACTTTGTATTTATCTACTTAGCAATTTTTGTCTGTGTCGATCAAAATACAGCCAATAAGTTTGTTGAATATGAACTGTATATTAGGTAGTTCCAAATTAAAAACAGAGATTTTTGATAGTGCAAGTTTTGTTAGTCACACAAATACATAGTTAAGGGCACAAAAATTTTGTGCCCCTACTATCAATTCATATGCATATGCTCCATAACTGTGAATAATTTGTCTTAGCCTATAAATATAAGCACTAGGCTAAGAACTATTTTGCTCTGTCTATGACTTTTTTTTGCGTTTGTTAAGAGAATTTGCACTCAAAGCACCAACAGCGACTAATCCTAATACAGTTGTAGGTTCTGGAACAGACTGAGGAGAAGTAACTGCAAATTTAGTACCAGATAATTTTTTAGTGCTAATTTCAGCAAAATCAAACGCCAGATATGGTTCGTCTTTAGCAATTACTTTTGCTTCTACGTAACCATTGTATCCACCTTCAGTAGCATTAAATATATCTGCAAAATCTAATTCTGTAAATGCCGATTGGATTAAACCATCATCTCCATTTCTATTCTTTTGTCTAACTAATTGTCGATCTTCAGTATAACTGTTTCCGTCACCGTCCTTGAAGGTAAACTGTACTTTGGCATCTTTTACATCGTAATCACCAAAGAGTAAGTTAAAGTAGAATGGATTATCTATATTAACTTACTGAGCCAAAAAGTCAAATTTGAAGGTTGCCTGAGGAATTTTGCCCCCTATTAATTCTTCATCTCTCTTTGCTTTTTTTTCTTCCATTTCAGTATTTAAATTGCTAATTTTGTTAGCAATTTCTGTTTGTTTTACTTTTAATGTTGTACGTTTTGCTACTTTTTTTGCTTTATTTTTATTGATTTTTTCTATTTTACCCTCGATTGTTTCCATTGTTTTATTGTTGAGGTTAATTATCTCATCCCTTTCTGCAATTTTATCCCGAAGTCCTTGTTTTGTCTCAGTACCATCAATTTCGCCCTCAAGGCTTTTTATTCGATTGTTCTTTTTATTAATATTTTTTTGTGCTTGTTCTTTTTGGTTCTCCTTTGTGGCATTTTTTAGTTTATCTTCAAGAGTAGATACTTCTTCTCTTAAATCGTCAATCTTTTTGAGTTTGTTAGTAATCTTCTTCTCATCATCTTGATTTCGTTTTTCTTGATTTTTATTTTGATTGGTTAAATTTGTTATTTGCCTACCTTTTTTATTAAGTTGTGAATTAAAGTTCTTAATCTCTCCATTTAATGTCTTTAGTTGATTATCTACTTGTTTTTTTTCTCCCTTAACTAGATTTGATTCATTTTGAAGGGGCGTTATACCATATATGTTATTCAAATAACTTGTTGATAGAGAGATATCTGTGAATTCGGAACCACCACTTCCGTTATCTTGAAAACCCTCACCTGTCAAAAAACTATTATTTTTTTCTAATTCTGAACGATTGTCAAAATTATCCTTGGAGCCTGTTGACAGTTTTCCATCTTTGGTCAAGTCTAGTAATACATCACCTTCTCCTAATATACCGTTACCATCTCGATCGGCCGATTCTCCATTAGCTCCTTTGTATTCTTGTAAATCATTGTAATTGAAACCAAATCCATCCTCATCCCCAATTCTGATATTCTTAAATCCAGAAGCTTTTGCTGAGTTACTAAAGGCAACAGTTCCTATAGTGGTTAACAAAGCAGTTGTGGATAAAATTGATACTATATTATTAGATTTCATGATGTTTTCCCTGGTTGCTTACAAATCTAATCTATTCGCTCATAAACCTCGAACGCAAGATATTTTAAAGCTTTTCACCAAAAAAATATTTTAAAAATAGAAAAATGAAACTTCAAAGATAAAATGTATATAATAATACTTGTAATCAAGAAATACGCGGAAAATAAAAACCTATTATTTTCAAGGCAGAACAGCCGAGTTTATCTTCTTGTTAAACTTGTATTCAATTACTTTATAAATGCTTTATCGCATTTCTCCAAATTATCAATATAAACCGCAATTGCAACATCATCGTTCTTTCAGACTAAGTAGCTATGCACAAAGAAATCGAGAGATGCAACGAAATTAAAAAACCTCGAAAAGCTTGTGGTTGAAATTCTTGCACTATTAATTCACCAAACTAAACAGATAGAGGGAGAGAGTCAGAGAGAGGGAAATTTAGTACTTTTGACCGGAAAATAAACTGGATACAACGAAACGGATTTATCCCTGGAGAAAAAACAGTTCTGTCATTGTTCCAAGCCCCTCGATGAATCGAGGGATGGGGTAATAATTCTAAATTCTTCATTCTAAATTCTAAATTCATCTTGACTTCCCTCTAGGGGCACTCTCATCTGGCAATCTTCATTTAAATCGACAAGACACAAGTTTTTCGCTACAAAAGCTGATTTCAAAATTAAACGGGACTTAGTAACTCGGATAAGAGTACTTAAGTCCCGTTTTTATGGAGTGCGATCGTATTTAACTGAAAACTAGGATTTATTTTTCCGATTGATTTAGGAAGTTTATAGAAAAAATAGATTCTCTTGGCTAGGGGAGTAATAATTGAAAAGCAATTTATTCTTTTATATGCTACCGATGTTGTAGCATCCCCATTCTCTAAAACTCGTTTCCAGCGTACCAAGAGAATCTTTACTTGAGACTTATTACTTGTTAAGAACCTTTCTGATTACTTCCCAAATAACGATAACAATAATTGCGCCAACTACAGCGGTAAGAATTGAAGGAAAATTGAAACCAGCAGCTACAGGTAGTACGACGGTACCTTCTGTAATGAATGAATACAATCCACCACCAACAAATGCACCAACAATACCTAGAATGATTGTTGCGATATTAAGTCCGCCACCTTGATCGCCAGGAACAATCAGCTTAGCAATAATACCAGCAACAGCACCTAAAATTACCCATGCAATAATACCCAACATAGTTTATTCTCCTTAAGAACGAGTTGTGTAGTTATCTATTACGATTTTCAATATAAACCCATCAATAAGAAAAACAGGCGTAACAAAGCTACAATATTTTTATTAGCTTTGATAGATAAATTAATAAGTTTGAGATTAGTATAAAACAATCATTTTTGTGGATACAAGATGTTAGCTCTGCCACAAAGAATGACAGAAATACATGTTGATTATTACTTTTTAAGTCTTATCTATATTATTTGAGAATTTATCCCTAATTTATCAATTTCAATAAGAAAGTACATTTATAGTAAGATAGATTCGGAAAGCTCACTCCCTTCTCTCTTCTCTTAGCGAGAGCAGAGTGAAGGGAGTAAATATCCTATTTTCGTAACGAGAGTAAAATCCGCTATCGTGTAATGTAGGACTTACGCAAGCCCCCTTTTTTTAGAAGGGTTGGGGGGATCTAAAATGTGTGGAACACAATTAGGTCAAATTGCTCTACACAAATTTTTCTATACAAAAGTTGATTTTAAAATTAAACGGGACTTAAGCACTTATTAATAAGTGCTTAAATCCCATTTTTATCCAGCGCAGTCATATTTACCTGAAAATTACGATTTATTTCCCGATTGATTTAGGAAGTTTATAGAAAAAAATAGATTCTCTTGGCTGGGGGAATAATAGCTAAATTTTTAATCCATCCCCATTGTCTCAAACCCATTTCCAAGGTTCCAAAAGAATCTTTATTGAAAACTTATTACGCAGTACGTCTGGTGATTAAACCCCAGATGAAAATAGCAATCATTGCGCCGATAACAGCAACGACAATTCCACCAAGGCTAAAACCAGCTGCGGTTAACCCTATTGTTCCCGTATTTAGAAATGTGAATAAGCTGCCACCAACGAATGCACCGACGATACCTAATAGCATTGTTGCTATAATTCCACCACCTTGATGCCCGGGGTATATAGCTTTAGCAATAGCACCAGCTATAAGACCTAAAAGTACCCATGCAATAATATTCATACTTTGTTCTCCTCAACAATAGTTGTGTTCGTTGCGTTATTCCTAATTTATCAATTGACAACAAGAAAGCACATCTATAATCAGACGTAATCATCAGATTCTAAAGGAATAGGAAATTGGTTTTAGTAGATCTAATTAAGTAAATAATTATTAAGCAATAATGGCTATGATGTCTTTTAGTTGGAATGCATATTAGCTTCATATTTGCAAAAATTTTACTATTATTTAATAATCGGATTTATTAACATAAGTACAAATTTTCGTCGCTAACAATTATCAACCAAATCCTCCTTTGGCCTTAGTTTTAGCCTTTTTGCCACTCTTTCCTTTGACTTCCGATAATGCTTCTTGAAAAAGATTGTGTAAATGTAAAGGAACGCTGGCAATTTCAGGTAATTCCTGGTTCAAACTTTTATTAAATTTTTTTAAGATATCTGAAATATCTTGTTCCAGTTTAAAATGCGGACGATTTAAGACTAGCTGTAACAACTTTTCTAATTGTTCGGGATACTCTTCTGATAAACGATACCAAACACAAGCTTTGATCTCGGGAGACTCTAGATATTCCCGCACCAACAAACAGGCATCTATTTGTTCGTTGCTATTGTCATTTACGAGAAAATTCTTAAATTGGGTGTAGTTTGTCAAGAAGATTTGTCCCCAACGAGGAAAGCTAAGTACAGTGACTTCTTCTGCTTTTTTAAGATGTGGGGGTAACTCGACTTTAGGCATTACCATTTTGACACTTTTGTTGCTATCTAATGCCTTTGAGATAGCTTTGGCTTCTACATCCATTCCTTCTGCTGTTTGGGCCATCTCTTCAGCAGAAATATCAGCTTCTTCCACCATTTCCTTCAGAGATTTGGAGCTATCAATCCCTGCTGCTTCCAATCTAGTTTGAGTAACTTGTTCTTGAAGTTCGCTCAGTTTCTGTTCTAATTGATATGCGGGTAAAGTAATTTCATCACTGCCGAAAAAGTCAATAAACCCTTGGTGGTATTTTTCTACAGAAAGCCATGCTTCTTCGAGTAATTCCGGTGCATCACCATATAGATAATTTTTGTAATTTTTCTTGAAATTTCCAATTGCTACAGCTAATTTTGGTTTACCCAATCTACCCATTAAAGTAACCGGAGAAGAAAACATCCAGAAACTATCATTTATGGGTGCAAGTCGCGTTAATAAAATTTCTGCATCCTTAACACGTTTTAGCTCCTGTTGCTCTTGCCGATGGATTTTTACTACATATTGTTTATCTGTTAACCAGTTTCTCAATTCAAAACCATCATCCTAAATCTGCTCAACTACAAACAAACCTGCAAAACTACGTCGCAAATTATTGACAATATGGCGTTGTTCGGGAGATAAATCGGGATGAGATTCTAAAAATATATCAATTGGTTGTTTGTCTCCTACGTAACCTTGTGTAAGAAACATATTTAGCACCATTTCATTTTGAACCGCACCTTGATACTGAGATTCAGAAAAATTTGCTAATTGCTCCGCACTAAAAGTTTCTAAGGATACTGCTAAATCTCCCTCTGCTGACAATACAAAATCTAGTAGTTCTGAATGTAACTCTTTAGCTGTTTGTAACATTGCGTCCACAATATTTAACCTCAATCGCACTTTAATAAGTTCTACCTTAATACCATAGGACCGTTGCAAAGTTATCTTCCTGAAGAGAAACTATGGTACAGTCTTAGGCAATATTTAATTCAATGAAAAATAAATATAAATTGCGATCGATAAAAAAAGCGTATATTTACAACGTAGTTGTTTTCCACGAGTAAAAAAATCTCCCCCTCTCCC
>JBHJJJ010000252.1:0-6623 GCA_050042755.1 Rivularia sp. (in: cyanobacteria) | reverse complement strand
CCTCCTGCCCTCCCTCGCCTCCTCCTCCCTCCCCCCCACCTCTGCTGCCTTCTCTCTTCCCCCCCCTTCCCCCCCGCGCTAGATAGATTTATAAAAGCTAATTCCCTATGCCCCATGCCCAATTCACTTTTAATAGTTGCTTTTAACCTATGAATGGCATATTACTAGTGAGAGTAGTCAGCAGTCGGTTGTTGGTTTGCTACTGACTAATGAATAATGACTAATGACTAATAACTAATAACTAATGACTGATGACTAGCGATTTACAATCTCAATTAGAAGAACTACGTATTGAAGCTGAGAAAGCAATTACTGGCGCTGATTCTTTGGAAAGCTTGGAGGAACTCAGGGTTAACTATCTGGGTAAAAAAGGTCAGTTGGGTATTCTACTGCGCGGTATGGGAAAATTAAGCGCCGAAGAAAGACCAAAAATTGGTGCGATCGCCAATGTTGTCAAGGAAGCTTTACAAAATAATTTAGATAAGCAGCGTGTGGCTTTGGAAAGGTTGAAAATCCAAGCCCAGATTGAAGCGGAAACTATTGACGTGACTATGCCGGGTGTTTTCCGTCCTCAAGGCCGTATTCATCCGTTAAATAATGTTATTGACCGATCTCTAGATATTTTTGTCGGTATGGGTTATACGGTAGCCGCTGGCCCAGAAATGGAAAGCGATTATTATAATTTTGAGGCGTTGAATACTCCCCCAGATCATCCCGCTCGCGATATGCAGGATACGTTTTATCTTCCCGATGGAAATCTGTTGCGCACTCAAACTTCTTCGGTACAAATTCGGTTTATGGAAGAAAGCGAGCCACCGATTCGCATTATTGCACCGGGAAGAGTTTATCGAAGAGATAATGTTGACGCAACTCATGCGGCGGTTTTCCATCAAATGGAACTTTTGGCAGTTGACGAAGGATTAACTTTTACCGATCTTAAGGGTACCATCAAGGAGTTTTTAGAAGCGATGTTCGGTGAAGTGGAAGATATTCGTTTCCGCGCTAGTTACTTCCCATTCACCGAACCTTCTGCGGAAGTTGATTTACGTTGGAATGGACGCTGGTTAGAAGTTATGGGTTGCGGTATGGTAGACCCAAATGTGTTGAAAGCTGTAGGTTACGATCCAGAAGTTTATACTGGATTCGCCGCCGGTTTCGGTGTGGAGCGCTTTGCAATGGTATTGCATCAACTCGATGATATCCGCCGCGTTTATGCTAGCGATTTACGGTTTTTACAACAATTTTAAATTTGAGTTAGTTGATGGTTGATAGTTGATAGTTGATGGTTGATGGTGGTTAGTTGATAGTTGATGGTTGATATTTGTTCCACTAACTACTAACCACTAACTACTAATAATTAACCACTAATTACTAATAACTAACCAACAACCACTAACCACCAACCACTAACTACTAATAACTAACCACCAACAACTAACCAATTTTTATTTTTTACAATTATCACAATGTCCGCAACGTAAGTTTGCTGCTTCTTTTTCAAATCCAAAGGCGATTAATAAAAATTGCCAGCGACACTTCTTTGTAGTCAAATACTGTTGCATCTGCTTACCTGGGTGCGATCGCTGTTTTTTTTGATTTTTTAAGTCTTTCTGAATACTGTAGTTGAAAGGATCGAGCCACTTTAATTTACCCATACTATGCAGCAAAGAAAGCGCGATCGCTGCATCGGGAAATTCTCGCGCTACTACATCTACTTCTCCTGTTGGTGGCAATTTTTTAATTAATTGTTTTGCTGTAAGCTGTTGTTCGTGCAGCTTATCTTCAAAAAATCTCTGTCTTTGCTTGTCTTCTGGATTCAATAACCCTGTGGGTTCGCTAATTAATGTCAGCGCTTGTGCTGGTTTCCCGTCTCTTCCTGCACGTCCAATTTCCTGTACGTATTCCGATAGTAATAAAGGTGCTTGAAAATGAATCACCCATCGAACATCAGGTTTGTTAATTCCCATACCGAAAGCCGATGTACAAACCACAAAGGGTATTTTTCCACTCAACCACCTAGCTTCAATCTCGCGTCTTTCTTCCGCACCCAATCCGCCATGATAGCTAGCGCTCTTGTAACCCTTTTGTTTCAACTGTATAGCTAAATCTTCGCTATCTCGTCGCGTGCGAACGTAAACTAATCCAGAAGATTGTTGATTTTTGTGAATAAACTTTAATAATTGTTGCTGTTTTCCTTGTGGTGTCCAAACAATCCGGACCTTCGGGTTAAGATTATTTCTATAAGGATTTAGTTTAAATACAGCAGGTTGCTGTAACCGTAAGGTTTCTGAAATTACAGTTTGGGCTAAAGGGTCAGCAGTGGCGGTAAAAGCGGCTAGCGCTATTTTTGTTCCTTTTGTTTTTGATTTAAGTAGCGCTGGTCTTACTGCCCCTAATCTTCGATAAGCTGGTCTAAAGGTATCACCCCACTGTACTAGACAATGGGCTTCGTCTAGTATTAAGCCATTAATTGCAAGTTCTGGGTGGGATAATCTTTCCCACACTGGAGGGCTGAGTAAAGTTTCTGGAGATAGGTAAAGTAATCTTAATTGTTGTCTTTCTAAAGCTTGTAGAGTTTGACGACGTTGGGAAGAGGATAACTGACTATGTAATAATGCTGCCTTCAGTTTACGTTCTTTTAATTCCTGTACTTGGTTTTCCATCAATGCTACCAAGGGAGAAATCACCAAAGTTAATCCAGTCTGTAATAGTGCGGGAAGTTGGAAGCAAATTGACTTCCCCCCGCCGGTAGGCATAATAATTAAAGTATCTTTTTTTGCTAGTAGACTTTGAACTATTTCGCCTTGAGGTGGACGGAAATCTTCATAACCCCAAATTTTTTGGAATGTAGCGCGAACCTGTTGCCAAGATGGGGTTTGGGCTTGATTCATAATAAATGGGTAGATGCACCCTTTGCCTTGCACACTTTTTATGACGAGCTTTGAATATAACTCTTATTATTAACATACTGCTTCAGTATTTTCAACTATTATGTTTTTAAGTTCTCGAGTATGTTTCGATGGTTGTGGAAATAGATCTTATTTCCAATAAATATATTTTTTAAACGCAGCGGAAAGTGTGGTCTTGGGGAGCCACTGCGTTGCCGAGGTTCCCTCGGTTGAAGCAAGTGAAGCAGCGCGGTCTTGGGGGTCTCCCCCATGAGCGACTGCTGTTCACGAAGTGTGCGCGAAGCGCATACCCGAAGGGTGGCGTGGTTTCCCCCATGTAAGCGAAGCTTTCTCGTAGAGTACAACTTTTCAAGACAAAGGTGCGCGGAGGTAAGCGCGGAGTTACGCAGAGAGGGGAGGGAGTGGAGGTATATTGATTTTGTTGTACGGTAAAATCTGATGGGGAGAAGGGGGTATATCAATTGTCATACAATAAAGACAGTTACTCTAAGCTTAAAACAATGGTCGCATCCCCACAGCAAGACTACATCAGTCCAGAAGAATATCTCCAGCTGGAGGAACAAAGGGATGTCAAGCACGAATATATTGACGGTTATGCTTATGCAATGACTGGTGCTAATGATGCTCACGTTAGTGTTTCTGGGAACCTGTTTGCGCTCCTCCGCGATCGTGTAAGGGGCTGGGGTTGTCGCGTTTACATCTCGGATATGAAAGCGCGTATTGAAAAATCAAATCGATATTGTTATCCAGATGTGATGGTTAATTGCGATCCAAGGGATAAGGAAAATATTACGGAGAAGAAATTCCCTTGTTTAATTGTGGAAGTTTTATCTGATTCTACAGAAGCATTTGATAGAGGTGATAAGTTTGCGGATTATCAACTATTAGAAACTCTCCAAGAATATGTTTTAATTAATGTCAAACGTCAGCGAGTTGAGTGTTTTCGTCGTAATAGTGAAGGGCTTTGGGTGTTACAATCTTATACTTCGGATTCGGAATATTTTCAAATGCAAAGCATTAATTTTGAAGGGGAAATGAGCGCTCTTTATGAAGACGTGGTTTTTGAATAATTCTTTACGTACTCAGGAACTTCAATACCTTCAATCAAGCGCTCGTCGGCAATCGCTTTACCTGCAACCATTTGTAATGGTAAAACACCCGCCCAAATTGGTAAATTATAATCTGCTTCATCATCCACAGGATTACCCGTACGCACCTTGGCTGATGCTTCCGTTAGAGGGAGAGAGAGTACCGTTGTTCCCTGTAATTCTTGTTTATTTGGTTGACGTGTTTCTTGCCAACGTTGCGGTATAACGTGTTCGGTAAAGGCTCTCAACGCTTCGTATTTTTCTTCAGTGTTATTAACTAGGGTTGCGGTACCGAATATAACTACAGAACGGTAGTTCATTGAGTGGTGGAAAGCGGAACGTGCTAGTACAACTCCATCTAATAGAGTTACTGTAACGCAAATTTCGATACCTTGGCTTAAATTACGCAACATTCTACTGGCTGGCGAGCCGTGAATATAAAGTTTGTCTTCGACTCTTCCGTAAGCGGTGGGAATTACGAAGGGTTGATTGTTTGTGGTAAATCCAACGTGACAAATTAAAGCTTCATCTAGAATGTCGTAAATAACTTGAGTTTCATAATTACCGCGTTTAGCTTTTCTTTTAATTTGACTGCGTTGGGTGGGGGTAAGTTGTTGTTGATTGGTTTCGTTGTTTGAAGTAGTCATGATTTATTTTTGGTTTGTAGTAATACCATTTCTTTATAAAGATGAGTCGAATTCAGCCCGTACAAACGGGCTTTGTTTCAGTAGCCCCAGCCTTACAGGCTGAGGGCGATTAAGCGCAACCTCATACAGAATTGGTATAAGCACTTGCTGAGTTAATTGAGTTAAATAAAAGGGTTAAAACCCTTACTACGGAAAAGATATTTAATTTAAATCTAATTGCATTGCGTTACTTGGTGAAAAACCTAAGCTTTCATAAACAGATTTACCTGCTGGTGAAGCGTTTAAAATAGCTTTTGTACAATTGATAGATTTTAAATATTCAACTGTGGCGTTAGTTAATTGTTTGGCTATTCCTTTTTTGCGGTAAGAAGGTTCGACGTAAACGCCCCAAATGTATCCGTATTTACGATATTCTTCTTGCAGTATCTGTGGATATAAACCTGTAAAAAGGTGACAACTTGCAGAGCCTATTATTACATCATCGATTTCTGCAAAAAAGCCTTTGAAAAATAATGTTTGACGAGCTTGTTTGATAAACTCTAAAGTCAGATTGCGGTGATTTGGTTTGATAGAGTTTTCAGGAACACCAATATCTAACCACATGTTATAAAAATGCTCTGCAATTATTGAATCTTCTTTGGGAATTGTTTCTCTGATTTTAATATTTATTCCTTCATGCATTTCTCTTATTCTTATTAAACTTTATGGTGGGTTAGGGCAAAGATTAGATATTTATTTTGCTTTGATATTAAGTAGGTTGGCATTGAAAATAGTAATTGGGATAAGGCAATAGGCAATAGGCAACAGGCAATAGGAATAGGGAGCATCCCAATGCAGGCAAAAATAAAATTTGTAGTGGGAGCGTCTCGCTCCCTAGTGCCAGTGAGCGAGCAAGATGCTCGCACTACCGAAAAAATAAATTTACACATTTGGGATGCTCCCATAGGAATAAGGGTTTGAAGGTAATTTACCCAAGCTGTAATATAGCTTAATTTATTTGTGCCGACTTACTTATTTCGTGTCGTAACACACCCTATAAAAGAATAATTTCGTCACCTATTTTAATAATTTGATTCTCAATTTCTTTACTAGCTAATCTAGTATTTACTGCTAGTTTATAAAAATGATTGAAACGAGATTTATTTACCCATTCTGGCAAAGTTTCTCTACGTTTATTGATAAATATTTTCTGGAAGTTTGAATTAACTTCCCCTGTAATTGGATTCCGAGTGGGAACAATACAGCGCTGACAGGGATTTACACCGACAAATTGCAAATTACTAATTTTAAAATAAACAACATTATCAGTTTCAGAAAATAGTCTGTCTTCCCAAAAGGCTGGTACTCCATCAATTTCTATAGTGGTACGCATTCTACGACGGATATCGTTTTCATTTAAGTCTGGATACCAAGAAGCAACTTCTTTTAAAGTAGCAGTACTTATTATAGTTGGTCCCGGTGAAATGGTATCATCAGGAAAGCCTGTGATTAAATTTTGTTGTAGGTTGACATTAAAACCAAAAAATTCGCTGAACCAAGCTTCTAAATGCTGTATTTCTGATTCTAAATTAAAACTTTCTTCTGTATTGGTACCTTGAATTTGCAACGAAACTATTTGATTTTCTAAATCAAATTTTGAGCGCAATAAATGTATTTTTGCATAACGTTTAGCATTGACATACTTACCTTTTTCGTCAAGAATAGCAAATTGGCGATCGCGAAGCCAAGCCCTAGGCTTATCGCATTCTAGGGCACCACTTTGTGAAACTTTCGCTTGCGTCACTTCTAATCCATCAAGCGACTTAATCGGATAAATGCAAATCTTGGCTATGTGGGGCATATTTAGCCTCCAGGTAATCGCTGAATTTGAACTTAAGAATAGCGTAATTGATATAGTGGTCGGTTACAATAGCCAATTTTTTGATTTAATACCAGTCCACTTTTATGGTGCCTGGGTGAGGTTAGACTCGATGGAAAGT